>CALLKI010000044.1 GCA_938008415.1 uncultured Luteimonas sp.
CAGTACGTGTTCCCCGCCCTGCGCCGCTCGAGGGATCCGCGCGACGGCGTCGTGCGCCGCCACCACCTGGACGACGCTGTGGTCTGGCGCGCGATCCGCAGGGCGCGGCGCGCGGCCGGCATCGACAAGCCGGTCTCGGCGCACACGCTGCGCCACTCCTTCGCCACCCACCTGCTCGAGGACGGCTACGACATCCGCACCATCCAGGAGCTGCTCGGGCACAAGGACGTCGCCACCACGCAGGTCTACACCCACGTGCTCAACCGCGGCGGCCGCGGCGTGGTCAGTCCGCTCGACCCCGGGCGGGCGCCGGCAGCGGCAGGCCGCGGAACGCCTTGACGGTGCGCAGCACGAAGCTGGAGTTGACGTCGGCCACCGTGCCCTGCGCGAGCAGGCGGTCGAGCAGGAAGCGCGAGAAGTGCTCGAGGTCGGCGACGGCGACCTGCAGCAGGTAGTCCATGTCGCCGGTGAGGGCATGGCAGGTGACCACCTCGGGCCATGCGTTGACGTTGGCGGTGAAGGCGGCGATGGAGTCGGCGTCGTGCTGCTTGAGCTGGACGCGGACGAAGGCCTGCAGGCCCAGGCCCAGCTTCTCCGGGTCCACCTCGGCGCGGTAGCCGCGGACCACTCCCTCGCGCTCGAGCCGCTGCACGCGGCGCAGGCAGGCCGAGGGCGACAGGTGCACCCGCTCGGCCAGCTCGGCATTGGTCCGGCGGCCGGCACGCTGCAGTTCGGCCAGGAGCAGGAGGTCGGTGCGGTCCAGTTCGACGGTGGTGGCCATGGATGCCTGCTTTTCGCATTCAGCGCAAGGATATTGCGCCAATACGGCAATACCGCGCAACTTTGCAATCCTGTTGCGCGGGATGGCGCTTATCCTCGTCGGGCTGGCCCCGCGACGCCCGTGCCGGCGTTCCGCGGGTCTTTCGCCTGACGCCCCATGGAGGCCGCCATGTCCACCACGCCGCGCCGCATCGAGAACCTGCACACCGACAAGGGCAAGGTGCCGGTGTACGCCACCGGCGTGGTCGAGCAACCCTGGGACAGCTACTCCGCCGACGACCACGCCACCTGGGCGACGCTGTTCGTGCGCCAGCGCGAGCTGCTGAAGGGGCGCGCCTGCGACGAGTTCCTGCGGGCGCAGGACGCGATGGGCATGGACGCGACGCGGATCCCGCGCTTCGACCGGCTCAACGAGGTGCTGGGCGCGGCCACCGGCTGGACCCTGGTGGGCGTGGAAGGCCTGCTGCCGGAACTGGACTTCTTCGAGCACCTGGCCAACCGCCGCTTCCCGGTGACCTGGTGGATCCGCCGCCCGGACCAGATCGACTACATCGAGGAACCGGACCTGTTCCACGACCTGTTCGGCCACGTGCCGCTGCTGATGAACCCGGTGTTCGCCGACTACATGCAGGCCTACGGCCGCGGCGGGGTGAAGGCGCACGGCATCGGCCCGGCCGCGCTGCAGAACCTGACCCGGCTGTACTGGTACACGGTGGAATTCGGCCTGATCCGCCAGCACGACGGCCTGCGCATCTACGGCGCCGGGATCGTGTCCTCGCCGGGCGAGAGCGTGTACTCGCTCGAGAGCGCGGCGCCGAACCGCATCGGCTTCGACCTCGAGCGGATCATGCGCACGCGCTACCGCATCGACACGTACCAGAAGACGTACTTCGTGATCGACAGCTTCGAGCAGCTGATGAAGTCGACCGAACCGGACTTCACGCCGATCTACGCGCGGCTGGAGAAGCAGCCATCGATCCCGGCCGGCGCGGTGCTCGACACCGACCGGGTGATCCACCGCGGCACCGGCGAGGGCTGGGTCGAGGACGGCGACGTCTGACGCATTCCGGGGGCGGTCTTTGCACGGGCCGCCCGCCGGGAAATCCCGGCCACCGTCCTGCCATTTCCCAACCCGGCCCGTCCGCCTCCCGGCGTCCGGATGGGCCGCGCCACGGTGCCGCGCTGGCGGCTCATCCCCGCCTCCCGTGAACGGGGGAAGGCGCGTTGGCGCGGCAGGTTAAGCTCGACGCATGTACCCACGTCGCATTGCCGGCGCCCTGCTGTGCGGCGCCCTGCTCCTTCCGTGCGCGGCTCCTGCGCGGGACGCGGCGGACGACGCGGTCCGGCTCGACCGGATCGAGGTCGTCGCCACGCGCCTGCGCGGCGTGTCCGCGTTCGACCAGCCGGCATCGGTCTCGGTCGTCGCCGCAGGCGACGGCATGGAACCGGGCACCGACATTTCCGCGTTCCTCGGCGGCGTGCCGGGGCTGTCGGCGCGTGCCCGGCAGAACTACGCGCAGGACACGCAGCTGTCGATCCGCGGCTTCGGCGCGCGTTCCACCTTCGGCGTGCGTGGCCTGCGCCTGTACGCCGACGGCATCCCGGCGACGTTCCCGGACGGCCAGGGGCAGGTCTCGCACTTCGCGCTCGCCGGCGCGCAGCGCATCGAGGTGCTGCGCGGGCCGTTCTCCGTGCTGCACGGCCACTCCTCCGGCGGCGTGGTCCAGGTGTGGAGCGCGGACGGCTCGGCGCCCGCCGGCGGCCACGTGCAGTTCGCGGGCGGACGCGACGACGGCCGCGTGCTCGCCGCCGCCCTGCATGGCGCGCACGGCGCGTTCGGCCATGCGCTTTCGGCCAGCGTGTCCCGGACGGACGGCTGGCGCGACCATGGCGCCGCGAAGCGGCGGACGTTCAACGCGAAGCTGCACGCGGACCTGCCCGGCGGTGGCCGGGTGCAGCTGGTGGCCAACCTGTTCGACGCGCCGGACGCACAGGATCCGCTCGGCCTGACCCGCGCGCAGGTGGACGCCGATCCGCGCCAGGCGCCGGCGGTCGCGTACCAGTTCGACACCCGCAAGTCGGTGGACCAACGGCAGCTCGGCCTGCGGCTCGAACGCCCCTTCGGCGGCGGCCATTCGCTGGAAGCGATGGCGTACGCGGGCCGGCGCGACGTGGAACAGTTCCTGCCGGTGCCGGTCGCGGCACAGGCCAACCCGCTGCATTCCGGCGGCGTGATCGACCTGGGCAGCGACTACGGCGGGCTCGACCTGCGCTGGTCGCTGCGCGGCAGCCTCGCCGGGTGGCCGTTCGGGCTGGTGCTGGGCGGCAATGCCGACCGCCTGTCCCAGCGCAGGCGTGGCTACGAGAACTTCGACGGTGGACGCCTGGGCGTGCGCGGCGCGCTGCGCCGCGACGAACGCAACCGTGCCGGCAACGACGACGTGTACGCGCAGGCCTGGTGGCAGTGGGCGGAGCGCTGGTCGCTGGTCGCCGGCGCGCGCCACAGCCGCGTGCGCTTCCGCTCCGACGACCGTTACGTCACCGCGCAGAACCCGGACGACAGTGGCCGCGTGGCGTATTCGGCGACGTCGCCGGTGCTGGGGCTGGCGTTCTCGCCCGCGCGCGACTTCCGCCTCCACCTGTCGGCGGGGCGCGGCTTCGAGACGCCGACCTTCAACGAACTGGCCTACCGCGCCGATGGCGGCGCGGGGCTTGCGTTCGACCTCGCGCCCGCGCGCAGCCGCAGCTACGAACTCGGCGCGAAGTGGCGCAACCGGGATGGCGCCCGGGTGGAAGCGGCGCTGTTCCGCGCCGACACCGATGACGAACTCGCGGTGGCGCGCAACGTCGGCGGGCGCAGCAGCTACCGCAACGTCGGCCGCGCGCGCCGCCAGGGCATGGAACTGTCGGCACGGCTTCCGCTGGGCGATGGTTTCCGGCTCGACCTGGCATGGACCTGGCTCGACGCCGCCTTCCGCGACGCGATCCCGGTCTGCACGTCCGCGGGCTGTACCGGTCCGGCCACGCTGGTCCCCGCGGGCACGCGCATCCCGGGCACCAGCCGCCAGCAGGCCCGGCTGCGGCTGTCGTGGCAGCCGCGCGACTGGCGCCTGGCGCTCGAGGCCGCGGGCGTGTCGGACACCCCGGTCGAGGACACCGGCCACGAGCGCGCGCCCGGCCACGTGCTGCTGCACGCGGACGCATCGCACGCGTGGCGCACCGCGCACGGCACCTTGCATGCCTTCGTCCGCGCCGAGAACCTGCTCGACACCGCGCACGTCGGCTCGGTGATCGTGAACGAGGGCAACGGCCGCTACTACGAGCCCGGCCCCGGGCGCGGGGCATGGCTGGGTTTGCGCTGGGAGTGGCAGGCGGCGGACAATCGCTGAGACATGGAACAGACGGCGGACTTCATCGAGGTCACGCACGGCGCCCTGCCCGCGGAGACCTGCGCGCGCATCGTCGAGCGCATGCGTGCCAGCGACCAGCTCCAGCCCGGGCGCGTGGGCGGCGGGGTGTATCCCGAGCTCAAGCGCAGCCGCGACCTGTCACTGGAAGGCCGCGCCGACTGGGCCGACGTGGCGCAGGCGCTCAACGTCGCGGTGTACGGCGGCCTGCTGGCCTACATCCGCAGGTACCCGCAGGCGCTGATCGCGCCGCTCATGCTGCAGGTGCATGATGCGGACGGCACGCCGCGGCGGCTGCAGGCGGGGGACATCGCCTCCATGGACGACCGCGCGCTCGGGCGCCTGGTCATGGCCTGCCTGCGTCCCGGGCCGATCAACCTGCAGTGGTACCCGGCAGGCGAGGGTGGCTATCCCTACTGGCACTGCGAGCTGTACCCGCGTTCGCCGGACGCCGAGACCCTGCACCGCCACCTGTTGTGGACGATCTACCTCAACGAGGGTTTCGATGGCGGCGAGACCGAATTCCTGTTCCAGCGGCGCAAGGTCGTGCCACGCACCGGCAACCTGCTGATCGCGCCGACCGCGTTCACCCACACGCACCGCGGCAACCGCCCGGCCGGCGGCGACAAGTTCATCGCCACCAGCTGGATCCTGTTCCACCGGGCGGAAAAACTGTTCGGCGCCTGAGCGCGCTTCAGGTCTCGACCCGCGGCTGGTTGAGCACCAGCCAGTACAGCCCGATCTGCTTGACCACGGACACGAACTGGTCGAAGTCCACGGGCTTGCGGATGTAGCTGTTCACGCCGAGCGCATAGCTGGCCTCGACATCGAACGGCTCGTCGCTGGTGGTCAGCACCACGACCGGCAGGTTGCGGGTGCGGTCGTCGCCGCGGATGCCCTGCAGCACCTCGCGGCCGTCGAGCTTGGGCAGGTTGAGGTCGAGCAGGACGATCGCCGGCAGCGGCGCGCCGGCGCGGTCGGCGTAGGCGCCGCGCGCGAACAGGTAATCCAGCGCCTCGGCCCCGTCTCGCACCACCGCCAGCCTGCCGTCGATGCCCGCTTCGGCGAAGGCGATGCGGGTCAGTTCCACGTCGTCAGGGTTGTCCTCGACCAGCAGGATGTCCTGGTTCGTCATGTTCCGTCTCCGGCGCCGGCGACCGGCAATTCTACGAAAAACGTGCTCCCGCCCCCGGGCTGCGGCCGCGCCCAGGCCCTGCCGCCGTGACGTCGCGCAATGGTACTCACGATCGCCAGGCCGAGCCCGTGCCCGGCGCCTTCCCCGGTGCCGTGCAGGCGGCGGAACGGCTCGAACAGGCGGTCGGCATACTGCATGTCGAAGCCGATGCCCTCGTCGTGCACGCGCAGCTCGAGCATGCCGTCGCGCTCGTCGCCTTCGACCCGGACGCGGACCGGGCTGCCGGGTCTTGCGAACATCCACGCGTTGCGCAGCAGCTGTTCGAGCATCACCTTCAGCTGCCGCTCGTCGCCCTGCACCCGCAGGCCCGGCTGCACCACGATGTCGGCCTCGCGACCGGGGTTGGCGTCGCGCAGCTCCGCGGCGGCCCACGTCGCCAGCAGGCTCAGGTCCACATCGCCCTGCGCTCGCGGCGCGGACGAGGCATGCATCAGCGTGGCCAGCATCCGCACCAGGGCATCGGCACGCTCTGCCGCATCCAGGATCCTGGCAAGCTGCGCGCGCCCTTCGTCGTCCAGCGGCTGGCGCTGCAGGTGGGCGGCGAAGCCGGTGATGGCGCGCAGCGCCGAGCGCAGGTCGTGCGAGAAGCCGTAGGCCAGCCGCTCCTGCTGCGCGTATGCCGCCTCCAGCGCGCCCTGCATGCGCCTCGCCCGGGTGACGTCGTGCGCCTGCAGCAGCCACGCATTGCCTGTGCCCTCGCCACCGCCCAGCAGCGCGATCGTGACTTCCAGGCACAGCAGCCTGCCCGACGGCTGGCGGTAGTCGAACTCGAACGGCGCGGGCGCCTCGCCCGCGGCCAGTGCCGCGTCGATCCGCCCGGCGGCGCCCGGGAACAGGCGCCGGTGCGCCGGTGTGCCGGCGAGCGCATCGACCGGCTCGCAGAGCAGCCTGCCCAGCGCAGGGTTCGCCACCTGCCAGGTGCCGTCGCCAGCGAGCACGGCCAGGCCGCAGCCGGTGGCTGCAAGCAGGGCATCGCTGGAAGGCATCCCGTGCATCCGTCGCCAGTCCGTGTCCGGGTCGGTCCAGGGCGGCAGTGTACGGAAACGACCGTGGAGGGCGGGTGCAGGCCGGACCGTCAGAACAGTTCGCCCTGCGGCGAATCCGGGCGGGGTGGGCGGAACAGGCCGGTCTCGAGTGGCGGCAGGCGCCCGAAGCCGAGGCGCCGGTGCGCCCGCGAAAAACGCATCGCCAGCAGTTCGGCGAACGGTCCTTCGCCGCGCATGCGCCGGCCGAAGGTGCTGTCGTAGTCCTTGCCCCCGCGCATCTGCCGGACCAGGCTCATCACGTGCCCGGCGCGCTCCGGGTAGTGCAGTTGCAGCCATTCGCGCCAGATGTCCTTCAGCTCGTGCGGCAGGCGCAGCAGCACGTAGCCTGCGGCGCGCGCGCCGGCCTCGCGCGCGGCCTCGAGGATCGCCTCGAGCTCGCGGTCGTTGATCATCGGAATCACCGGCGCGACCAGCACGCCCACGGGCACGCCCGCGTCCGCCAGCCTGCGCATCGCCCTCAGCCGCGCATGCGGTGCCGATGCACGCGGCTCCATCCTCGCCGACAGCCGGTTGTCGAGCGTGGTCACCGAGAAGTACACGGTCACCAGGCGCTGTTCGGCCAGCGGCGCGAGCAGGTCGAGGTCGCGCACGACCAGGGCGCTCTTGGTGACCACGCTGAAGGGGTGCCTGCACCCGGCCATCACCTCGATGAGCGAGCGCGTGATCCGGTAGCGACGCTCGATCGGCTGGTAGGCATCGGTGTTGATGCCCAGCGCGATCGGCGAACAGCGGTACGATGGCCGCGCGAACTCCGCGCGCAGCCGCCCGGCGGCGTTGGTCTTGGCGAACAGCCGGGTCTCGAAGTCCAGGCCCGGCGAGAGGTTCAAGTAGGCGTGCGACGGCCGGGCGAAGCAGTACGCGCAGCCGTGCTCGCAGCCGCGGTACGGGTTGACCGACTGGCTGAAGCCGACGTCCGGGGAATCATTGCGGCTGATGATGCTGCGCGCCCGCTCCTCCCGCACCTGCGTGTCCGGGTGCGTGCCGGGGTTTCCGTTTTCATCCGCGTGGAGCGAACCCCAGCCATCGTCTTCCGCATAGGCGGTGCTGGTCTCGTACCGCCCGGGCACGTACGACGCCGCCCCCCTGCCCTTGACCGGGGTCGTGGCGGGCAACATCATCATTTTGTGACGTGCGTCCATCCGGGCAGTATGCCGGAGGCCCGTCGCAGGAACTGGGATTCACACACGCCGCACAAAAACGCAAAAAAATGGAGCCGGAGAGGGGGAAGCTCTCCGGCCCCGCCACCCGATTGCCGGGCAGCCGGCCGCCTAGACTGTTACTCGGGGAAGTCTGGCGACCGCAGACCATGCGGCGGGGATGACCGCATGGACTGTCCCTGGATACCACTTCCGTGCGTGTGCCATTCCGTCCTGCGGCACTCCTGCATCCCCAGCCACACACGCCGGGGCCCGCCCGTCTAGCGGGCCCCGGCATTCCCTGTGCCGGTGGCGTTCCCTGCCACACCCGTGCTCCCGTGGGTCTGCGCACGCCGCGCATCCCGGCACGGATCCTTCCGATTCGCCCAAGGCTTCCTGCCAACGCGGGGCGCGCCAAGAATCGCTTCGTACGGGGGATCACCCCCAGCGGATCCCGGAACCGGCTGACGGATCACAATGCCCGGCCTGAATTGACGATTTGTGTCAATTTTTGACAAGACTGCTACCGTCTGGTTCAAGGATCCTCTGGAGGGGCTCTGCTCGCCATGCCGTCCGAGTGGCTGCGAGCCAGCGCCCTCACTGGTAGATCTAGCAAGCCCCGTGCCAATCTTCCCGCCCGGGAACGGCCCGGTTCCGGCCGCTCCCCGCCCACGGACGACCCGACGACACCCATGACCGGACTGCTCCAGCACGCCACCTCCTGGTTGTCCGCCCACGAGGGCTGGCTGGCCGTGCTCGGCTTTGCCTGGTTGCTGTACCTGGTGCTGCTGGGCGGCTGGATCGTCCTGCAGAAGCGCGAGCCGGTGGCCACCCTCAGCTGGCTGCTGGGACTGGCCCTGCTGCCTTTCGTCGGCTTCCTCGTCTACCACGTGTTCGGCCCGCAGAAGATCCGCCGCCACCGGCTCAAGCGGGCCCTGGCCCGCGCCGACCTGCTCCCGGAGGAACAGGTCGAGGCCGACGACGAGGCGCTGGAGATCGCCCGCATGGCGCGCAAGGCAACGCAGCTGCCGATCTCCCGTGCTGACGACGTGCGCCTGCTGGTGGACGGGGCGGCGAAGTTCGAGGCCCTGCTGGCCGACATCCGCGCGGCCACCACCCACGTCCACCTCGAGTACTACATCTGGCACCCTGACCACAGCGGCGGCGCGCTGCGCGACGCGCTGGCCGAACGCGCGCGCGCGGGCGTCAGGGTGCGGCTGCTGCTCGATGCGGTCGGCGCCGCGAAGGCGCGGAAGTTCTTCGCGCCCCTGCTCGAGGCCGGCGGCGAGCTTGCCTGGTTCCACCCGCCCCGCTTCGGGCGCATCTGGCAGCGGCCGTGGACCAACCTGCGCACGCACCGCAAGATCGTCGTGATCGACGGCCGGATCGCCTACACCGGCGGCATGAACGTCACCGACGACCAGAACGAGGCGGTGCGCGCGGACGCCTACCGCGACCTGCACCTGCGCATCGAGGGCCCGGTGGTGCGCATGTTGCAGCGCGTGTTCGTCGAGGACTGGGCCTACGCGACCCGCAGCCACGACTTCGTGGACGAAGTCCTGCGCCAGACGCCACCGACGCGCGGCGTTGGCCGCGGCATTCCGGCCCAGGTGCTGGTGTCGGGCCCGGATTCCCAGTGGGAAGCCATCCACCGCGCGCATGTCAGCGCGATCCATGCCGCCAGACGCCGGGTGTGGATGGCGACGCCGTACTTCGTTCCCGGCGAGGCGGCGATGATGGCGTTGACCTCGGCCGCGCTCGCCGGCCTCGACGTGCGCCTGCTGGTCCCCCGCGAGACCGACTCGAAGCTGGTCACGCTCGCCGCGCGTTCCTACTTCGGCCCGTTGCTCGTGGCCGGGGTGCGGATCTACGAGTACGGTCCGCGCATGCTGCACACCAAGGCGCTGCTGGTCGACGACCGGCTCAGCATCATCGGCAGCGCCAACTTCGACCACCGCAGCTTCCGCCTCAACTTCGAGGTCTCGGTGATGTTCGACGACGCCGGCATCGCCGCGCAGCTGGAACGGCTGATGCAAGCCGACATGGCGCAGGCCCGGGAAGTGGTCCGCGGCCGGCACCGCCCGCTGCTCACCGCGCGCCTGCCCGAGGCGCTCGCCCGCCTGCTCTCGCCACTGCTGTGACCCCTGCCGCGGCCTTCGCGACCGACGGCGCGTCGGACCGCATGGATGGCGCGCGGCATGCGTCCGAGGGTTTAGACTGGCGGCGCGATCCACCGGAGTCCGCCGCCATGCCCTGGCTGTTCCTGCTGCTGGCCGTCGCCGCCTTCGCATTCGCCCTGGCTTCCACTTCCGTCGCGCTCGTCGTGGTCTGCCTGCTCGCGGCCCTCGTCTTCCTCGGGCTGTGGGTGATGGGGCTGATGGCGCAGCGCGTCGGCGACCGTGCGCGCGACGAAACCATGCTGATCGACCCGGTCGAGCTGCGTCGCCTGCGCGAGCAGGCCGAGGCGCGGCGCGCGGCTGCAACCGGCAATCCGGACAATGGCCCCCCCGCCGCCCCATGACCCGCCTCAGCGTCAACCTCAACAAGGTCGCCGTGCTGCGCAACTCCCGCGGCGGACGTGAACCCGACGTCGTCCGCGCCGCGCGCACATGCCTCGACGCCGGCGCGCACGGCATCACCGTGCACCCGCGCCCGGACGCGCGCCACATCCGCGAGGACGACGTCCATGCGCTTGCCGAAGTCGTTCGCGGGTACGGCGTGGAACTCAACATCGAGGGCAACCCGTTCGCGCCGCCGCGCCCGGGCTATCCCGGTTTCATCGCGCTGTGCGAGGCAGTGCGCCCGGCACAGGCCACCCTCGTGCCCGATGGCGACGCGCAGCTGACCTCCGACCACGGCTTCGATTTCGCCCGTGACGCCGAAAGGCTCCGCCCGATCGTCGCCCGGCTCAAGGAACTGGGTTGCCGGGTCAGCCTGTTCGCCGACATGGATGCCGATACCGTGGCGGCCGCCTCCACCGGCGCCGACCGGATCGAGATCTACACCGGCCCCTACGCGGAGGCCTTCGCCGCGGGTGACGCCTCGACCGAGCTTGCGGCCTGCGCCGCCACCGCGCGCGCCGCCAGGTCCGCCGGACTCGGGGTCAATGCCGGGCACGACCTCAGCCAGGCCAATCTCGGCGCCTTCCTCGAGGCGGTGCCTGAAGTGCTCGAGGTGTCGATCGGCCACGCCCTGATCGTCGAGGCCCTGTACGAGGGCCTCGACCGGACCGTGCGCGCGTACCTGGCGATCTGCACCGGCCGCTGACCCGCGGGCGGTTCCGCCGCCCCTGGCGGCTTCAGCCTGCCGGGCGATGAAGCCGATCCGGAGCAGACGCGCGTTCTTCGCCACCACCACCAGCCGGGTAACGGCCTGGCCAGTTGCCATCGCCGCGGACGTCGATCCGGGGCACCGGCTGTTCGACGCCGGTGCCGCTGGCCACGGCGCGCGTCCGGGCCGCAAGCGTCCCGGCATCCACGGCCTTGCCGCCCCGGCAGGGGTGGCCCCATCCGGTTCCCGGCCCGGCCGGGCAGGCACGCACGCAAAAAAAACGCCGCCCGGAGGGCGGCGTCAGGCTTGCATGCTTGGTAAGCGGGCGGGGGCGCTGCAGGGGCCTCCCGCCTCTTTCTTCTGACTACTTCTTGACGAAGCCGATCTTCTGCATCTGGGCGTTCTTGGCCGCCGCCAGCACCTTGGCCAGGATGCCGTACTCGGCGTCCTCCGCGGTGTCGATCTCCAGCGTGGGCTGGTTGCCCGGATCACGCTGGACCTCCGCCTCCATCAGGTTGCGCAGGGCGGAAAGCGGCGTCGGGTTGTCGTTCCAGAAGATCGTGCCCGAAGCGTCGATGCGCAGGCGGATCGGCTCCGGCGGGTCGACCGGGTTCGGCGGCGGGTTGAGCGAACGCTGCGGCAGGTCGATGTCGATCGGGTACGACACCTGCGGCGCGGTCACCATGAAGATGATGAGCAGCACCAGCAGGATGTCGCACAACGGGATGATGTTGATGTCGGCCATCGGCGCGCCATCGCCACCACCGGATGCAAAGGCCATCTTCTTTCTCCCGTTACGTTACTTTTCGCGCGTGGCGACGAAGCCGACCTTGCGGATGCCCTTGGCCTGGGCGAGGCTCACCACCTCGTTGACCAGCCGGTACGGGGTGGTCGCGTCGCCACGCACGTTGACCGGCGGCTGCGGCGTCTTCTGCGCCTCCACGGCCAGCGTGGTGTCGAGCATGTCCATCGTCACCGGGTTGTCATTGAGGAAGATATCCCCCTTCTCGGTGATCGCGATGGTCAGCGGCGGCGCGGGCGGTGCCGTGTCCGGACGCTCGTCGAGGTTGGCCTTGGGCAGCTCGACCTTGACCTTGTGCGCCATCAGCGGCGCCGTGACCATGAAAATGATCAGCAGCACCAGCATCACGTCGACCAGCGGCACGATGTTGATCGTGGCGTTGACCTTGTCGTGGCCGCCGTCACCGCCAGAACTGAAGGCCATGTCGGATCTCCGTCGTCAGTTCGCGTGCGCGATCAGCGGGAATCGCCGACGCGCGCGCCGGTTGCGAAGAAGTCGTGCAGGTCGTGGGCGAAGGTGTCGAGCTTCGCGTTCACGCCGCGGTTCAGCCGCACGAAGAAGTTGTACGCCAGCACCGCCGGAATCGCGACGCCCAGACCGATCGCGGTCATGATCAGCGCCTCGCCCACCGGACCGGCGACCGAACCGATGTCGGCCTGGCCGCTGGCACCGATGCGGATCAGGGCGTTGTAGATGCCCCACACCGTACCGAGCAGACCCACGAACGGGGCGGTCGCGCCGACCGTCGCGAGCACGGTCAGGCCTTCCTCGAGCCTCATCGACTCGCGGGTCACGGCCTGGCGCAGGGCGCGGTCCACGAACTCGGAGCGGCTCATCGACTCGGCCAGGCGGCCGCCGTCATGGCGCTGGTGGTGGGCAGCGGCCTGGGCGGCGTCGAGCGCGACCTTGGAGAACGGCTCGCTGGCGGGCTGCTCTTCCATGAAGCGGATCGCGTCCTGGGCGTTCGGGGTTTCCCAGAAGGTGTTCACGACCCTGTCGGAACGGCTCTTGAGCCGGATGTGCTTGATGAAGTTGTACACGATCCAGTAGATCGACAGGACCGACATCACGATCAGCGCGATGAAGACGATCCAGTTGACCAGGGTCATGTGTTGGACCAGGTTCGCGAAGCCCATCTGGGTCAGGGCCTCGGCCTTGTTGCCTCCGGTCACTGGGATGGTGGATTCCTGCAGCATGACGCTTACCTTTGTTGGATGTAGTTAGAAGGATGGAACGGTGTTGCGAACGGAATTTTTCTCGTTGACCGCGGCCGTCAACCCAGCTTGAAGTCCACCGGCACGCGGACCCGTCCGGGCGCCGGCTTGCCATTGACGATCGCCGGGTTGAAGCGCCACTTGCGGGCCGCCTGCATCGCGGCGCGGTCGAGGTCGCGGTTGCGGCTGGACTTCTCGACGGTCACGTTGGTCACGTTGCCGCTGGCGTCGACGTCGATGATCAGGATCACCGTGCCCTCGATGCCGGCCCGGGCGGCCGCCGGCGGGTACTGCGGCGGGTTCATGTTCTTCGACGAGATGTCGACGCTGGCGCCGATGTCGGGCTGCGCGGCCGGCGGCGCGGGCGGCGACGGCGGCGGCGCGGGTTCGTCCACCGGGGACGGGTCGTCGAACACCACCGGCGGCTCTTCCGGCGGCGGCGGCACCGGGCTCGGCTGCGGCGGCGCCAGCTGCTTGATCTCCTGCGGCTTCGGCGGCTCCGGCGGCGGCGGCGGGGGCGGCGGGGGCGGCGGCGGGGGCTCGATGATCACCACGCGGGTGACGTCCTCTTCCTCGACGTCGACCCGCGGCGGCGAAACCGGCGCCATCAACGCCATCAGGGCAGCGGCATGGACCGCCACCACGAGGGTGTAACCGGCGATACGTGCCCAGTTCAGACCTTCGTCTTCGTCTTTCCTGTCGGTCGGCGGCGAGTATTGCGTCATTCGATCAACTCAAGTCTGTCTGGGCGGTCGCCCGAGCCCAAGCTGTTGTTGTGGTAACCACGGCTGAACCGCCGCGGGAAATTCCAAGCTTATATCAATCCCCCCGGCGTGCACCATCGCCGGGAGCCAGAAAAATCATTCCTTGAGTTTCAGGATGTTCTGGGCTTCCTGCGGGTTCTTGATGCCCCTGTCAAGTGCCTGTTGTGCGGCCTGCTTGGCCTCGCCGATCCGGTTCTCGGACCACAGGACCTTGGCCAGGTTCAGGTAGCCCTCGCCATCGGCCGCGAGCGGGGCGGCCTTGCGGTAGGCCTCCACCGCCTGCGCGCCCTGGTCCGAGAAGTAGTAGGCCTGGGCGAGAATGGAATAGGTCTGGTAGTCCGGCTTCAGGATCTGCTTCCCGAGGCCCTCGTTGATGACCTCGATGGCCTTCTGTTCGCCGTTCTCCGAATTCATGTACAGCGCGACCAGGTTCTTGTAGTCGCGCTCCTCGGTCAGTTCGCCGGCGGCACGCAGGCGCTCGTACACCTCGATCGCGCGGGCGTCCTGGCCGGCCTGGATATACGCCGCAGCCAGGTTCATCTGCGCGCGCTTGTCGCCCGGCGTCCTGGCCGCGAGCTGTTCGGCCAGCGCGGTGGCCTTCGCCTCCTGCCCGGTCTCGGAGTAGGCCAGGATCAGCATCTGCGCCCATTCGGGCCTGGCCTTGTCGCCGGCGGCCTGCATCGCCTCCTCCAGCACCGGGATCATGTCCTGGTAGCGGTCCTGCTGGTAGAGGGCGGCGCCCTTCATGCCCAGGAACTCGGGCATGCGCGCATTGGTCTCGGCCATCAGCCGGTCGATGGTGGCGATCGCATCCTGGTTCTTCTCTTCCTGGACCTGCAGCTGGGCCATGATCCACATCGTCTCGAAGTGGTCGTTGTTGTTCAGCCCGTTGAATTCCAGGGCGCGCCGCAGGGCCTCGATCGCAGCGTTGGCGTCGCTGTCGATCAGGCTGGCGCCGAGCAGCCGGGACGCCATCGACTTGTCGTAGGCGTTGGCCTTCGGGTCAGCGATGATCTCTTCGGCGAGCGGCGGGATCCGGTCGTACTCGTCCTTGTTGTAGTGGCCGACCAGTTTCTGCAGCTTCGACGCCATCTTGGCGGACGGCTTGGCCTCGGGCTGCTGCCGCGTCGCGTTCGGATACTTGACCTCCTGCTTCTGCGCGCTGCTGGAGCCCCGCTGGCTCCGGCGCTCCTCGGCCGAACGCTGCGCGAGCGCGGCCGTCGTGCTGAACGCGAGCACGAGGGCGATCAGCGCCTGCAGGATCGTGGTACGCGGGCTCGCCTTGTTCATCTGTTTCACCTCGCTTCCTGGTCGTTTCGACCTTGTGCAATATCCCTGTTCGATGGTTATGCCGCCACGGCGCCACCGCGGCACGCCTGCCGGCGAATCGTATCCCGGATGTATGCCGTCCGTCCCGTGTTCAGCCGCAACGCGGGCGTCGCCCGGCTGCCCTGGCCTGTTCATACACCGGGACGAGCTGGTCGGCACGTGCCCTTAGTTCATTGATCCGGCTCTGCGGATCCGGGTGGGTGGACAGCCACTGCGGGGGACGGCTGCCGCCGGCGGCGATCATGTTCTGCCACAGCGAGACCGCCTCGCGCGGGTCGAACCCGGCCTGGGCCATGAGCCGCTGGCCGACCACGTCGGCCTCGGTCTCCTGCACGCGCGATCCGGGCAGCAGGAACCCGGTCTGCGCCAGCAGGCTGCCGCCCTGGGTGGCGAGCTGGCCGTAGTCGCCGGCGAGCGCGCCGAGCAGCTGCACCACGCCCGCGGCGCCCATCTGCCGGGTGATGCGTTCGTCGTGGTGGTTCTCGACGACGTGGCCGACCTCGTGCGCGATCACCGCGGCCAGCTGGTCCTGGTTCTTCGCCACCTTGAAGATGCCGGTGTTCACGCCGACCTTGCCGCCGGGCAGCGCGTAGGCGTTGGGTTCGTCCTGGACGAAGACGGCCGTCTCCCACGCGATCCGCCGTTGCTGCGCAGGCAGCTGCGCGACGATGGCATCCACCACGCAGCGGACATAGGCGTTCTGTCTGGCGTCGTTGCCCAGCGGCCCCTTCTGCTTGGCCTCGGTGAAGGCCTGCGCGCCGAGCTGCTCCAGCTGCGCCTGCGAGACCGCGCCGACGAACTGCCTGCGCCCGGTCGAGGTCGTCGAAGTGGCGCACGCGACCAGGACTCCGGCCAGGGCGAAGGCGAGTATCCGGTACTTCATGGGCCGTACGGGGCTGGGGAGGGGACGGAAGTTTGGCGGCGCCCGGCTTAAATTTTTGTAATCCCCCCACCCCTCGGGAGGCCGGCATCCCGCCCCGGTGGTGCCGCTCAGATGTCGAGGTTGGCGACCTTCAGCGCGTTCTCCTCGATGAACTCGCGGCGCGGTTCGACCACATCGCCCATCAGGGTGCTGAAGATCTGGTCGGCGGCGACCGCGTCCTCGATCCGCACCTGCAGCAGGCGGCGGGTCTCCGGGTTCACCGTGGTCTCCCACAGCTGTTCCGGGTTCATTTCGCCAAGACCCTTGAAGCGCTGGATCTGGCGGCCCCTCCTGGCCTCATCCATCAGCCAGGCCTGGGCCTCGGCGAAGCTGGCCACCGCCTGGCTGCGGTTGCCGCGGATGACCTTCGCGCCCTCTCGCACCAGTCCGTGCAGCAGCGCCGCAGCCTCGCGCACCGGGCGCAGGTCGCCGGACTCGAACGCGGACAGCGGCAGGACCTGGACGCTGTCCTCGCCCATGTGCCGGCGGGTCACCTTCAGCGCGGCGCCGTTGCCAGCGGATGCGGGGACGAACTCGAGCGCGTAGCGCGGCCGGCCGAGGCCGCCGCGGTTCAGGCGCTTCTCCAGCGCCTCGAGCTCGTGGCGCTCGTCGGTGTTCTGCTCCAGGCGCGCGGCATCCAGCGGGGTGAAGTCGATCAGCGCCTCGACCAGTTTCGGGTCGTAGCGGTGGGCATTGCGCGCGATCGCCTCGCGGGCGGAGGCATAGGCCAGCAGCAGCTTCTCAAGCGCCACGCCCTCGATGGGCGGCTCGCCCCCGGCAGGCACCAGCGCCGCGCCCTCGACCGCGCTGCTGGCGAGATAGGCGTTCAGCGCCGCGTCGTCCTTCAGGTACAGCTCGGTCTTGCCCTGCTTGACCTTGTACAGCGGCGGCAGGCC
>CALLKI010000045.1 GCA_938008415.1 uncultured Luteimonas sp.
TGGCGGGCCATGCCGCCGTAGGTGTCGACGATGATCTTGCGGCCGGTCAGGCCGCAGTCGCCCACCGGGCCGCCGATCACGAAGATGCCGGTCGGGTTGATGTGCATCTTCTTCTTCGGCAGCGTCTCCAGCCACTTCTTCGGCAGCACCGGCTTGAGGATGTGCTCGTACACGCCCTCGACGATGTCCTTGTGCCGGATGCCCGGGTCGTGCTGGGTGGACAGCACCACCGCGTCCAGGCCCGCCACCCGGCCATCCTCGTAGCGCAGGGTGACCTGGCTCTTGGCGTCCGGGCGCAGCCACGACAGCGGCGAGTTCTTCTTCTTGCGGACCTTGGCCTGCTGCTCGACCAGGCGGTGCGCGTAGTAGATCGGCGCGGGCATGAATTCCGGCGCCTCGTTGCAGGCGAAGCCGAACATCAGGCCCTGGTCACCGGCGCCCTGTTCCTCGGGCTTCCTGCGGTCCACGCCCGCGGCGATGTCCGGCGACTGCTTGCCGAGCATGTTGATGATGGCGCAGGTGTGGCCGTCGAAGCCGACGTCGGAGTTGTCGTAGCCGATCTGGTTGATGATGCGGCGGGCCAGCTCCTCGATGTCCACCCACGCGGTGGTGGTCACCTCGCCGGCGACGATGGCCGCACCGGTCTTGACCAGGGTCTCGCACGCCACGCGGGCGCGCTTGTCCTGCGCCAGGATGGCGTCCAGCACGGCGTCGGAGATCTGGTCGGCGATCTTGTCCGGGTGGCCCTCGGACACCGACTCGGAGGTGAAGAGGTAGCTGGACATCGGCTATATCCCTGTATTCGGATGAAAAGATGGCGGCGAATGATACATGGCCGCGGCCCGGGGCGCATCCTGCAGGGCCGGGCGTTGCCCCGCTGTTAAGCCGCCCGACGCCCGCCCGTCGCGGGCGCCCGCCTAGAATCCGGGCATGGATTCGCTGACCCAGATCCTCCTCGGCGCCTCGGTCGCCGCGGCGGTCGCGCCGGCGCGCCACCGCCGGGCGGCGGTGCTCGCCGGCGCCACACTCGGCACGCTGCCGGACCTCGATACCCTGCCGGTCGCGCTGCTGACCGACGACCCGGTGGCACGGATGACGCTGCACCGGAGTTTCAGCCATTCCCTGTTCGTGCTGCCGCTGCTGGGCTGGCTGCTGTGGTGGCTGTTCCGCCGCTTCGGGCGCGGGCGCGTGGCGGAGGCGCCGGCGCAATGGTTTCTGGCGATCCAGCTGGCGCTGGTCACGCATCCGCTGCTCGATGCGTTTACGGTGTACGGCACGCAGCTGTGGTGGCCGTTGCCGGTGCATCCGGTGATGTGGTCGAGCGTGTTCATCATCGACCCGCTGTACACGGTGTGGCTGCTGGCCGGGTGCCTCGTGGCGTGGCGGGCGCGTGAACGGCCAATTGCGCGGCACGCGCTGGTCGCGGGCCTGGCGTTGAGCACCGCCTACCTCGGCTGGTCGCTGGTGGCCAAGGCCATGGTCGAGCGCGAGGCGGAACGGTCGCTCGCCGTGATCGGGCTGCAGGACGCGCCGCGGTTCTCGGTGCCGATGCCGTTCAACACCCTGCTGTGGCGGGTGGTGGCGATGACCCCGGACGGTTTCGTCGAAGGCGATTATTCGCTGGTGGCGGATGAGGGACCGATCGCGTTCCGGCGCTACCGGTCGGACGTGGAGGCGCTTGCGCAGGCGGCGGACCTGCCCGCGGTGCGGCGCCTCGCATGGTTCAACCGCGGCTTCATGAAGGCTGCCGAACGCGACGGCCGGCTGGTGCTCAGCGACCTGCGCATGGGGGCCGAGCCCGATTACAGCTTCAACTTCGCCGTGGCCGAACGCGACGGCGGCCGCTGGCGGGCGATCCCGCCCGAGCAGATGGCCTGGCCGTGGCAGGCGCGCCGGCGCCTGGCGCAGATGTGGCGCCGGATCTGGGATGCGGATGCGGGGGAGCAGGCGGGGATGCCGTAGCCCCGTGCCACGGTGGCCTCAGTCGGTGGCCGCGGCGTGGTCGCGGCCCAGTTCCAGGGTGGCGGCGTAGATCATCGGGCCGCTGGTGAAGTATTCCGAGGCCTCGAAGGCGATACCGGTGACGTCGCGCTCCGGGTGCGGGTTGGCCAGCCGCGGCGCGTACAGTTCCCCCAGGTATCCATCGGTCGACCTGGACACCCATGCGAGGCGCGAGTCGCGGGCATCGTCGGGCCGCTCTCCGGAAATCCAGACGTCGCGCTGGTGCCAGATCGGGATGCGTGCCCGGCTTCCGTCCGCATACTGGAGGACGAGGTACGCGTAGGTTTCACCCAGGTTCCCGGGCATGGAGCAGCAGGCGGCCAGCAGCACGTGCACGGCGTCGAACCGCGGGCGCGGCGGCGGCACCATCGCGGAAGCGGGCGGTGCCCCCCCTTGCGCGGCCGGGGCGCCGGGCACGCTGAGGAACACCACGCCGCCGATGTCGAAGTCCACGCCGAGCAGGCGCTGGCGCCCGATGGGCACCGCCGTGAAGATTTCGGGCAGTGCGATGCTGTCGAGAGGCCGGTTGTAGGCCGGCGCCAGGTCGACGGTCACCAGGCGCGGGTCGGCGGGCGCAGGCGGCTGTCGCTGCCCGGCAGCGTCCGTCGGCGTGGCAACCACGGGGTCCGGGGTGGGCGGCGGATCGTCCGCCGTGACGGTTGCGGCGGCGCCCGTGACGGGCAGCGGCCACCAGACCCAGCGGCCGGCTTCGGAGCGCGCGAGCAGGGCACTGGCATCGTCGGCGAAGACGAGTTGCGCCACATGGTCGTCCAACGGCAGACGCGGCGCGGGAAGCACGGCCGCCCACTCGCCACCATCGCGGTCGCCGACCAGGATGCCGTTCCCGGTGTCGACGGCGAGCCAGCGTCCGTCCGCGCTCGACGCGGTCGCGGTCATCAGCTGGCCTGCCGGGAACGGGAATGCCGTGTCGCCGTCGGAATCCACCCAGTGCATGAGGCGGGAGAACTGTCCCCGGAGCAACAGCCCGGGCTTGCCGCCGGCGACCAGGAGGTGGCTGTATCCCGGCTCCAGTTCCCGGTCGTGCAGGACGCGCCCGCCGATGGCGTCGAGGGTGACCAGCCGTGGACGCGTCCCGTCCTGTGTCGCGTCGATGGAAACGACGAGCGTCCGCCCGTCGTCGCCGATCGCGGCATCGGCGATGACGAGGTCGTTGGCATCGGCAACCGGGCGCAGTTCGGGACCCAGGGGGCGCAGCGACGCGGCATCGAGGACTTGGACCGTGTGCTTTCGCCAGTGGACGAGCAGCCGGCCGTCGCGGCTGAAGCGGAGCCCGGGCCAGGGGTCCGGCAGCGGCACGCCCCGGGCCAGCGCACGGCCGCTCTGCAGGTCGAAGACCGAGGCGGATGCGTGCGTGCGGTCCTGCTGCCGCACGAGGGTATGGACGAACAGCAGGCCGCGGGCGGGCAGCACCCGCTGCGGCGTGTCGTCGAATTCGATCGGCGGATACAGCAGCCGCCCGGCGTGCCAGTCGAACACGCGCAGTTCGCGCCCGCTCACCGTCACCAGCAACCTGCCGCCGGGCGCGAAGGCGGCGAAGGACACCGGCTGCGGATGGGACAGGACCGGGGACGCGGCCTGCCCGTCGCGGACCGAGACCACGCGGACCTGGCGGCCTTCCGCCACGATCACGTGTCTGCCGTCGAAGTACGGTTCTTCCGCAGCGATTGCGGGCGCGCGGCCCGGGGACAGCGGGGGATTGCGCCAGCGCCACAGGCGCAGTTCACCGTCGCGCGAGAGGACGGCGATGAGGTTGGCGGAAGGCGCATAGGAACCCGCATTGCGCGGCAGCGCATTGCCGGGCAGGAGCTGGGGGACCACGGTGCGGGCGGCGGAGATCCGGTCGCGCAGGTCACCGCCGGGTCCTTCCGGCAGGCGCCAGAGCACGGTGTCGTCCGGGGCGAACGCGATCACGCTGCCATCCACGGCATCGGCCTCCAGGCGCGTGGCGGAAATGGCGCGCCCGAGGGGAAGCGGGCCACCATGGCCGCTGGCGGCATCCCAGATGTGGATGCGCCCCGTGGCGGCGGCCAGCAGCCAGCGTCCGTCACGGCTGAACGCCATGGTCTCGACGGCGCCGGAGGGTGCCGGCCTGACCTCGCGGATTTCCAGGCGCACGGTGTCGACCAGGCGTACGCTCCCGTCGGCGTGGCCGAGCGCGAGCAGCCCGCCGTCCGGCTGCGCCACCCAGAAGGTGGGTGCTTCGGCGGGATCGAACACGCGCTCCAGGCGGGTGGCCAGCGTGGCACTGTCCATCAGCTCGAGGTGGCGCTCGAAGCAGCGGGCGACGAACCGGCCGCCGTCGCCGATGATCCAGCTGCCGCCGATGTGGGGCATGCGCCGCGGCGGCGTCAATGGCCGCCATCCGTCCACGTCGAACAACCGCGCTGTGCCATCCCTCTCCCGCAGCACGGCCCGGCGGCCGGTGGCATCGAAGGTGGCGTCGAGGAAATCCGGGGAGGGGTCGTCCGGCATGAGCATGCGGCCGTCGCCGGCGTCGAGCAGCATCTGGTTGCGTCCGTGCGGGGCCAGGACTCCAACAGGTTCGAGCGGCGCCGCCACCAGGCGTGAACCGTCGGCGCTGAACCGGATCCGTGTGGGGGGCAGGGGCGACGACGTGAAACGTGTAGGGCCCCCGGTCTGCGTCTGCCACAACAGGCGTCCGTCGCGCACCGAGTACAGGCGCACGACCTCGTCGAGGTCGATCGTGGCGACGCGTTGGCCCGCGCGGTCGATGTCCAGTGCGCGGCCGATGGCGCCGGTGGAGATGCTCTTGACCAGCACCGCGCCGCTGCCGCGCAGGGTCCCCAGGCGCATGCGCTCGAGCGCGGCGCCGGCTTCGTCGCGGTGGGCCTCGCGTTCGCGGAGGTTCTGTTCCAGCAGCGGCAGGGCTTCGGCATGCCGGCCTTCGCCCACCAGGCGCCAGGCCGCGTCGCCGCGCGTGCGCCAGGTCTGCTCGCGCGCGGCGGCCGCGCCCGCTTCCGCGCGTTCCCACTGGACCAGGGCGACGCCCAGGCCGAGCACGAGCGCCAGCACCGCGAGCAGGATCGCGCCGCCCAGCTTCGGTTCCCGCCGGAACCAGCGCCAGAGCCGCTGCATTGCATTGAGGGGACGGACGCTGACCTCGCGTCCCTCGAGGAAGCGCCCGAGGTCCTCGGCCAGCGCGTGCGCGTCCCGGTAGCGGTCGGCCGGGTCGCGGGCCAGGCATTTGAGGCAGATCGCCTCCAGGTCGGCTGGCAGGTCCGGCCGGTACCGGCGCGGCCTGCGCAGGCGGCCGTCGCGCGCGAGGACCAGGGTCTGCATGGGCGATGGCGCGTGGAAAGGCGGCACGCCGGTCAGCAGCTCGTACAGGACGGCGCCCAGGCCGTAGATGTCGGTGGCGACACCGAGCGGGTGCGAACCGGGGGTGATCTGTTCGGGCGCCATGTAGCTCGGCGTGCCGGAGACTTCGTCCGGGTCGTCGGCCGGGGGAACGTCGATGCGCCTGGCCAGCCCGAAGTCGGCGATGAGGGGCTCGCCGTTGCTGTCGGTCAGCACGTTGCCCGGCTTGAGGTCGAGGTGCAGCACGCCCAGCCGGTGCGCGTAGTGCAATGCCTCGGCGATGGTGCGCACCAGCCGTGCGGCGGCGCGCGGCGCCATCGGGCCGTCGCGCGCCAGCAGGGTGGCCAGGCTCGGGCCATCCACGAGCGCCATCGAGTAGTACTCGATGCCATCCTGGCTGTCGATCTCGTGGATCGAGACGATGTTGGGATGCTGCAGGCGGGCCGCCGCGCGGGCCTCGCGCCGGAAGCGCTCGGCGTACTCCCCATGCGGCCATGGCCCTGTGGAGAGCAGCTTGACCGCGACTTCGCGATCGAGGCTGCGCTGGCGCGCGCGGTAGACCACGCCCATGCCGCCCGCGCCCAGACGTTCGAGCAGCTCGTAATCGCCGAAATCACGCTGCTCCGGGTCGGTCAGGTCCAGTTCCAGTGTTTCCGGCGTAAGGAAGGCGACGTGGAAATGGCCGCCGGCCGGAGGCCGGGACCCGGCGCCGGGCAGGGGATCGTGTCCGCCGGTGGTCTTCGTCATTGCGCGGCTTCCGCGTCCTGTTCGGGTGGCGTCCGTCCGGAGGGGGAGGGAGGCCGCGTCGCCATCTTGCCCGGCTCAGGCGGGAATGGCGCTTGCCTGTCGGCCGGCCAGGGTCCTGCCCAGGATTTCCATTTCCGTCTCGAGCGCGACCGGGGTGTCCACGGTTTCCTTCAGCTCGGCCTTGACCAGTTCCCGCAGGCGGTTGCGCAGGCGGTGGATGGTGACGGCCAGGGTGTTGCGCCGCAGCCCGAGCCGCTCCGACAGTCCGGCGTAGTCGCTGGGGTCGGGGGCTTCCAGCAGGAACGGCTCCAGATGCATGAAGAGTTCCGCCTTCCCCGCGCGCGCCGCCTCCTCGCGCAGCCGTTCCACCGCGCGCGAGACCACGGTCAGGGCATAGTCCCGTTCGAAGGCCTCGTCGGGCGAGGGCGCGGCCTCGTCCACCCGGTCGAAGTCGGGATCCATGGAGACGGTCGCGGAACCGCCGCCGCGGCGCGATGCGTTGGCGCGCTCGCGCTCGTTGGCCATGAAATGCTTGAGCGAAGTGAGCAGGAAGGCGCGGAAGCGTCCGCGCCCGGGGTCGGCCGCCGCGTGCAGCCGGCGCCTGAGCAGCTGTTCGAAGAAGGACTGCGCCATGTCCTCCGCGTCGCCTGGCGCGAGTCCGTGGGCGCGCAGGTAGGCCACCACCGGGGAGCGGTAGGCACGGCACAGGGCCTCCAGGGCCAGCCGCCCGTTCTCGGAACATTGCCTGGTCTCGAGGACCAGGCTCCAGCGGGTGGTCTGGAACATGACCTGACTCCCGAGCCTGGATTGAGGATACGCGACGTGGGCGCGGACGGGGACACCAGGTGGAGGAGGCGGGAGAAAGTCCGGCACCCGCCGGAGAGAGAGAAAGCCACGGGTGCCGGAAGGAAGTTCCCGTCCGCGCCGGTCGTTCAGTCGTTGCTGGCGACGCAGGCCAGGGCGCTGGCCGGGTCCTGCGGCTTCAGGTTCAGTACCACCGTCCGGCCCGAGGTCAGGTTCCGCAGGTTCCGGTAGTTATCCCAGCCGATGGCGGCCGTCAGCTTGCGCTCGGCACGCTTGAAGCGGCCGGGGAAGAGGCGGTCCCGGTAGGTGTGGCCGCGGAGGACCATGCGGACCTCGTCTTCGCTCATGTTGGCGTAGCTGGCCAGGGCGCGGATGGTGGCCTGGTCTTCGGTCGCGGAAGCGGGGAACGCGGACAGGGAGGCGAAAGCGATGGCGACGCTGGCGATGGCGATGCGGATGTTCATGGCGGTGTCTCCTGTAGGGGGTACTGGGTCGGTTGATCGGTACCGACATCCCCCAGTACAGGAATCGCGGCGCGCGATTACACCGCCCTGGGACGGGTTGGAGGGGCTTGCGGGGCGGTGGGCCGGGTGTGGCGCGGGCGGGGCCGCCGGGTCAGGCCGCGGCCGGCAGCTCCGGGGGCACGCCCGCGGCCAGGGCGTCGAAGTAGTCGCGGGTCAGCCGCAGCTGTTCCTCCGCGGTCTGCGCGCGGTTGACCACGGCGCGGAAAGCCGCGTTCTCCGGACGGTCCCTGGCGTACCAGCCAAGGTGCTTGCGCGCGATGCGCACACCGGCCTCCTCGCCGTGGAACGCGTGCAGCGCGTGCAGGTGGGAGAGCAGGATGTCGCGGACCTCTGCCGGCGATGGCGGCGGGAGCTCCTCGCCGGTGGCGAGGAAGTGCGCGATCTCGCGGAAGATCCACGGCCGGCCCTGCGCGGCGCGGCCGATCATCACCGCGTCCGCGCCGGTGAGGTCGAGCACGGCCTTCGCCTTGCGCGGCGAGTCGATGTCGCCATTGGCGATGACCGGGATGCGGAGTTCCGCCTTGACCGCGGCGATGGTGTCGTACTCGGCCTGGCCGGTGTAGTGCTGGTCGCGGGTGCGGCCGTGGATCGCGAGCGCCGCGATGCCGCTTTCCTGGGCGATGCGCGCGATCGCCGGCGCGTTGCGGTTGGCCGCGTTCCAGCCGGTGCGGATCTTCAGCGTCACCGGCACGTCCACCGCCGCCGCCACCGCCTCGAGGATGCGCGCGACCAGCCGCTCGTCCTGCATCAGTGCCGAGCCGGCCCAGGCGTTGCACACCTTCTTGGCCGGGCAGCCCATGTTGATGTCGATGATCCGCGCGCCCTGGTCGGCGTTGTAACGGGCCGCCTGCGCCATCATCGCCGGGTCGGCGCCCGCGATCTGCACGCTCACCGGCTCCGGCTCCCCGGCATGGTCCATGCGCGTGCGCGACTTGCGGGTGTTCCAGAAGCGCGGGTCGCTGGTGGTCATCTCCGACACCGCAAGCCCGGCGCCCAGCCGCTTGCACAGCAGCCGGAACGGCTTGTCGGTGACGCCCGCCATCGGGGCGAGGATCACCTTCGGTTCGATGGCGTAGGGACCGATGCGCATGGCGCGCATTGTAGGCGCTGGCGCGGGCGGGCTGCCCGGAACCGGCTCAGGCGGCGGGGAAGCGTGCCTCGACCTCGGCGCGCCGGGGCATGGCGGCGGCCGCGCCGGGGCGTTCCGTGGATAGGGCCGCGTAGCGCGAGGCGAAGCGCACGTGCGCGGCGAAGGGCTGCTCCGGGTCGAGCGCCAGCGAGGCAGCGAGGGCGCCGTTGAACGCGTCGCCGGCGCCGGTGGTGTCCACGGCCTGCACGGCTTCCGCCGGCACCCGGTAATGTTCACGGCCGTCGCCGCGGAGCTTGTCCTCGCGGTGCGAGACGAAGGCGCCGGCCGCGCCCAGGGTCACCACCACGGTGCCACGCGGCAGCAGGGTGCGGCAGAGCCGGTGCAGGCGGGCGTCGTCCATGCCGGCGATGCCGTCGGCCGGGACGTCCTCGTGCGCGAGCCGCGCCAGCAGCGAGGCGAATTCGGTCTCGTTGGGCGTGAGGATGTCGGTCACCGCCAGCAGTTCGCGCACGCAGCCTGCATTGGCCGGGGCCGGGTTGAGCATGGTGCGCACGCCGGCGGCGCGGGCCAGACGCATCGCTTCGAGCACGCTGTCGAGCGGGGATTCCAGCTGCGCCAGCAGGACCCGCGCGGCGGCGATCTCCTGCGCCTGTGCGGCGACGAAGGCGGGCCCCAGCGCGGCGTTCGCGCCCGGGCCGATCACGATGCAGTTGCGTCCGGCATCGTCCACGTAGATGCCGGCCGTGCCGGTGGGCGCGCCGGCGGTGAAGGCGCGCAGCCAGATGCCCTCCTCCGCGGCGAGCCGGCGTGCGAGCGCGGCGCCATCGTCGTCGCCGAGCGCGCATACGAACGTGGTCCCCGCGCCGGCGCGCGCGGCGGCGACGGCCTGGTTGAAGCCCTTGCCGCCGGGTCCGGTGCGGTATTCGCCGGCGAGTGTCTCGCCGGGCAGCGGCAGGCTGCTGCTGTGCCAGACGTGGTCGACGTTGAACGAGCCGACGACGGCGACGCGGGGACCGGACTGCGGCATTTGCGTGCGGATTCAGGAACCCAGGTTGGTCAGCACGCCGGCGATGGTCGCGGTCATCAGCGTGGCGATGGTGCCGCCGAGCACCGCGCGCAGGCCGAAGCGGGCGAGGTCGTGGCGGCGCTCCGGGGCGATGCCGCCGATGCCGCCGATCTGGATCGCGATCGAGCTGAAGTTGGCGAAGCCGCACAGCGCGTAGGTGGCGATCAGCCTGCCCTGGTCGCCCAGGACCACGCCTTCGGTGCGGCCGTTGACGATGTCGGCCAGCTGCAGGTATGCGACGAACTCGTTGATGACCAGCTTCTGGCCGATCAGCGAGCCGACGGTGCCCGCGTCCTGCCACGGCACGCCGATCAGCCAGGCCACCGGCGCCAGCACCCAGCCGAAGATCGCGGCCAGGTCGAGCGGCTTGCCGGTCGCGGCCTGCAGGCCGGTCACCTCGCCCAGCCAGGTCAGCGGAGCGTTGATCATCGCGATCAGGGCGATGAACGCCAGCAGCATCGCGGCGATGTTCAGCGCCAGGCGCAGGCCGTCGGCGGCACCGGACGCGGCGGCGTCGATCACGTTGGTGGTGGTCTTCTCGACCTCCACCCGAACCGTGCCGCGGGTCAGCGGCTCGGAGGTCTCGGGGACCAGGATCTTGGCGATCACCAGGGTCGCCGGCGCGGCCATGATCGAGGCGGCCAGCAGGTGCTTGGCGTAGAACGCCTGCTGCTCCGGGTCGCCGCCACCGAGCATGCCGACGTAGGCGGCGAGCACGCCGCCTGCGATGTGCGCCATGCCGCCGATCATCATCGTCAGCAGCTCCGACTCGGTCATCCTCGGGATGTACGGGCGCACGGTCAGTGGTGCCTCGGTCTGGCCGATGAACACGCTGGCGCAGACGCTGGTGGTCTCGGCGCCGGAGACGTTCATCACCTTCGTGATCGCCCAGGCCATCGCCCGCACCACCGCCTGCATCACGCCCAGGTGGTAGAGCACGGCCATCAGGGAGGCGAAGAAGATGATCGTCGGCAGCACCTGGAAGGCGAAGATGAAGCCGAAGGTCTCGGTGTTCATCAGGCTGCCGAAGATGAAGTCGGAGCCGGCCTTGACGAAGGACAGGAGCTTGACGAAGCCGTGTCCGAGCGCGTCGAACACGTCGCGCCCCCCGGGGACCAGCAGGACCAGCGCGGCGAAGCCGATCTGGAGCAGGATCCCGGTGACGACCAGCTTCCAGTCCACGCGCCGCTTGTTGTTCGAGAACAGCCAGGTGATGCCGATCAGTACCGCCAGACCGAACAGGCCGAAGCCGACCTGCAGCAAACCTTCCATCCTCTGCCCCCTGGCTGAAACGTGACGCGCAGACTAGTGCAGCCCGGCGTGCCGGGCAACTGCCGGCCGGGGGGTCAGGGGTCCAGCGCGACGATCCGGTTGCGGCCCTCGCGCTTGGCCACCTCCAGGCGGCGGTCGGCGACGCCGAGCAGTGCCGAGGCGTTCGCGCCGTCCTGCGGGAACGCGGCCAGGCCGGCGCTGAAGGTGATGGTGACCGTTTCCGTGGAGCGCTCGGGCAGGAACGGGGTTTCCCCGAGCAGGCGGCGGGTGCGGTCCAGCCGCTCCCAGGCGCTGCCGATCGGGCAGCGCAGCACGATCACGAATTCCTGGCCGCCGATCCGGGCCAGGTGTTCGTTCCGTTCCAGCATCTCGCCCAGCACCGCGGCCACGTGGCGCAGGGCGCGGTCGCCGGCGCGGGGGCCGAAGTCGTCGTTGAGCCGCTTGAAGCGGTCCAGGTCGAGCAGGGCGAGGGTGAGCGAATGGCCGTTCTCGCGCGCGGCGTCGAACATCCGTGGCAGCCGCTGCAGCAGCCATGCGCGGTTGGGCAGCCCGGTCAGGCCGTCGCGCCCGGACAGTTCCAGGATGCGCTGCATCCGGTAGACCACGATGCAGGTCAGCAGGGTGACCATCAGCAGCAGCACCAGGCGCTCCAGCTGCCCCGCCACCGTCGCCTGCCCGGCCTCGATCGAGACCAGCGGTTCCCCGGCCAGCACCAGCAGGATGACGGCGATCAGCGCGTACTGGAGCATCGCCAGGCCGCCCACGTACAGCACCAGCCGGCCGTCGTTGCGCAGCGCCGTCAACATGATCGCCAGCGCGTAGAAGCACCACACCACCGGGCTGTTGAGCGCCGCGACCGGATCCTCCCGCGCCAGCATCAGCAGCACGCCGCTGGTCGCGGTCACGTCCCAGGTGCCGGTGGCGTAGGGCAGCCAGCCGTGCCGGCGGTGGCTGCGCGCGAGCGCCAGCCAGACCTGGGCGACGATGTTGATGGCCACCGCGCCGGCCAGGCCGAGCAGCACCTGCGAGGCGTCCGCCCTGCCCAGTCCCGCGATCAGCGGCAGGGCGAGGATCAGCACCGAGATCACCACGCGCAGCTTGGCGACCAGCAGCTCGCCGCCGGCGCCATGCTCCAGCATCACTTCGTCGGGACGCGCCAGCAGGCGGGCGACGATCCCCTGTTCCACCGGTGTCGCGCGCATCGTTCCGTGCCGTCGGGTTCGCGGGCCGAAGCATACCCGGGCCCCGTGGGCGCGCGAAACGCCCCGGCGTCCTAAACTGTGCTTCTTTCCCGGAGGAGCAAGCCATGCAATACCGCCGCCTCGGTTCGACCGGCCTGCAGCTGTCCGCGCTCTCGTTCGGCGCGTGGGTCACGTTCGGCACCCAGGTGGGGCGCGGCGAGGCGCGCGAGCTGATCGCCGCAGCCTGGGACCACGGCATCAACTTCTTCGACAACGCGGAGGTCTATGCCCATGGCGAGGCCGAGCGGGTGATGGGCGACGCCATCGCCGACCTGCGCCTTCCGCGCGACGGCTTCTGCGTCTCGAGCAAGGTGTTCTTCGGCGCGGTGCCCGAGCCGCGGCCGACGCAGCGCGGCCTGTCGCGCAAGCACGTGCACGACGCCTGCCACGCCGCGCTGAAACGGCTGCGGGTGGATTACCTGGACCTGTTCTTCTGCCACCGTCCCGATCCCGACGCGCCGGTCGAGGAGACCGTGTGGGCGATGGACACGCTGGTGCGGCAGGGCAAGGTGCTGTACTGGGGGACCTCGGAGTGGCCGGCGGCGGCGATCCACGAGGCGGTGCGCATCGCCCGCCAGCACAACCTGCATCCGCCTGTGGTGGAGCAGCCGCAGTACAACCTGCTGCACCGCGAGCGGGTCGAGCTCGAGTATGCGCCGCTGTACGCCGAGTTCGGCCTCGGCACCACGATCTGGTCGCCGCTGGCCTCGGGACTGCTGACCGGCAAGTACGACCAAGGCATCCCGTCCGGCAGCCGGCTGGCGCAGCCCGGATACGAGTGGCTGCAGCGCACCGTGCTGGAGCCGTCGCGGCTCGAACGCGCGCGGCGGTTCACCGCGGTGGCGGCGGAGCTCGGCGTCGAGCCGGCGCCGCTGGCGATCGCCTGGTGCCTGGCCAACCCGCACGTGTCCACGGTGCTGCTCGGCGCCAGCCGGGTCGAACAGCTGCGGCAGAACCTCAAGGCACTGGAGCTGCTGGAACGGTTCGACGAAACGGTCTGGCGCCGGCTGGAGGCGGCCACGCAGGCCTGAGGCGGACGGTGCGCGCAGGCCCCGGGCTCAGGTTCCCGCGGGCGGCATGGCCGCGACCAGGATGGTGGTTGCGTGGATGTCGTCGGGCGCCGGCGGCAAGGGTGGGGCCGGCGGCGCGGATGGCGGGACCGGGATCTCCCATGTCGCGGCCGGCTTCGGCGGCTTCGGCGGTGCCGGTGGCGGTGCGGGCGGGGCAGGCGGCAACGGCAACGCGGCGGGTTTCGGGATGGTGATGCGCGCCTGTGCGGCCTTGCGGTCGCGCAGGTAGTCCACGCTGACGCGCTCGCCTTCGTCCCTGTCGCGCAGGATGTCCATCACCTCGCGCGGCGTGGACACCGCCCTGCCGTCCACGCGCTGGATCACGTCGCCCGGTTCGAGTTCCGCGAGTTCGCCCGGCGACAGCACCAGCACGCCGCGGTCGGTGCCGAAGTAGCGGCCGAGGCGGGCGTCGACCGAGGCCAGGTGCAGCCCGCGCCAGCGGAATGCCGAGGCCAGCAGCAGGGCCTCGCCGTCGATCGCCTGCCGCAACTTCTCGCGCGCTTCGGGGGAGGCGAGGCCCGTGAGTGAATCGCTCCCGATCTGGATCGCGCCGTCGGGCAGCGTGCGCACCACGACGTTGCCGCCGGCGTCCCCGGTGAAGATCGCGATCCGGCTGTCGCGCCTGGGTGTGACTTCGACGCTGGCGCGGCGGCCGTCGCGCAGGTAGCCGATGCGGACGGGCTTCCCCTCGCGCAGCCCGGCCAGCAGCCTGCGCGCATTGGCGACCCGCAACTCGCCGCTGCTGCCGAGGATCTCCTGCCCGTCCACCGACAGCAGGCGGTCGCCGCTGCGCAGGCCCGCCTGCCCGGCGCCGCTGCCCGGGGTCACGCCGGCGATGCGCACGCCGGGCTGGTCGTCGCCTTCCAGCAGCACGCCGAGCACGGGGCGGTCGCGGAACGCGGTGAGCACGGCGGCGTTCGCGGCCAGGCTCCGCGCCTCCTCGGCCAGCCGGAGCAGGTCGCCGGCCTGGCCGCGACGGCTGCGCGCCAGTTCCGCGTAGCGCTTCACGGCGCGTTCGAGTTCGGCGCGGGCGGTGGCGAGTTCGCGTTCGTCCGCTGCCTCGCCACCGTCGGTGGCAATGGCATTCCCGGCCACGAGCAACGACAGGCAGGTGGCAAGCAGGGTTGGGATCAGCGGTTTCATGGTCACCTCGGTGGGGATGCGGTTGCGGGTTCGCACGGGATTCAGTCGACGAGAACCAGGGCGGTGTCGTACATGGCGCCCTGGGTCTCGAGCCAGCGACGGCTGCTTTCGATGCCGGCCAGCGTGCGCAGGCCGGCCACGCGTTCCTGCCACAGTGCGTGGCGCTGCTCGCGCGACAGGCCGGGTTGCCTGAGCGCGGCGTCGATCGTGGCCAGGCGCGATTCGATCTCCCCGGACAGGGCAAGCTCGGCGCCGCTGCCGAAGCGGTCGTCGCGCGCCGCGGCCAGCAGGGTCTCGAGGCGTGCGGATTCGGCGAGGAGCGCTTCCATGGGATCTTCCGCCGCGTGCGCGACCTCCGGGCCGGACGCGGGGGCTTCTTCCACTGGCCGGAGCACCAGCCACGGCAGTGCGATGGCGAGCAGGGCCACCGCCGCGGCGGCCAGCCACAGCGGCGCGCGCGCGTGGCGGCGCGCGCCCAGGCGGGCGGCGAGCGTCTCCCAGCCGCCGCGGGGTGGTGCCTCCAGCGGCAGCGCGGCGAAGGCGTCGGCCCAGGTGGCGGGGGCGGGCGGGGTGCGTGGACCGGTGTCAGGCATGGCCGGGCTCCTTCGTGCTGCCGGTGCCGGACTCGAGCAGCGCGCGCAGGCGGCGCAGGCCGCGCGAAAGCTGCGACTTGGAGAAGCTGATGGTGCGGTTCATGGCGGCCGCGATCTCCTCGTGCGTGTATCCCTCGGCGTGGTACAGCCACAGCACGCTCCGTGTGGTCGCAGGCAGCGCGGCCAGGGCGCGCTGCAGCAGGGCGGCGTCGGCGGCGGTCGAGGGTGGCGGCGCGAGGTCGTCGGCCGCTTCGGATCCGTCCTCCAGCGGCAGTTCGTCGGCGTGGCGGCGCCCGCGGCGCAGCTTCATCAGCGCCTCGTTGACCGCGATCTGGCGCAGCCAGGCCCAGAACGGGCTGTCACCGCGGAAGTCGCGGATGCGGTCGAACACCTTCAGCATGGTTTCCTGCAGCACTTCGGAAGCCTCCTCGTGGTCGCCGCAGATGCGCAGGGCCAGGGTGAAGACCGGGCGCTCGAACCGGCGGTACACCTGTTCGAATGCCGAGCGGTCCCCGGCCCGGGCCCTCGCCAGAACGGCGTCGGGCAGGTCGATGGCGAAGCTCGACGCTGGTCTGGTTCCGACAGGCATTCCCTGACATGGATGCGGGCGGGGGCGCAATGGTCGCAGGCCCGGTCACATCCGGCCTGCCCGTCCCGTCCCCGGGCCTATACTCGACCTATCCACGACCGGAGGAATTCGCATGGACGGAGGCCTGATCCTGACCCTCGTGCTGCTGTTCGCGGGCGTCATCCTGCTGTCCAAGGCCGTGCGGATGGTGCCGCAGGGCTACGAATGGACGGTGGAGCGCTTCGGCAAGTACACCCACACCCTGACCCCGGGCCTGCACTTCCTGGTGCCGATCATCTACAGCGTCGGCCGCAAGGTGAACATGATGGAGCAGGTCCTGGACGTGCCCAGCCAGGACGTCATCACCAAGGACAACGCGGTGGTGAAGGTGGACGGCGTGGTGTTCTTCCAGGTGCTCGACGCGGCCAAGGCGGCCTACGAGGTGGCCAACCTCGAGGTCGCGATGATCGCCCTGGTGCAGACCAACATCCGTACCGTGATCGGCTCGATGGATCTGGACGAGTCGCTCAGCGGGCGCGAGGCGATCAACGCCCAGCTGCTGGACGTGGTGGACCACGCCACCAACCCCTGGGGCGTGAAGGTCACCCGGATCGAGATCCGCGACATCCAGCCGCCGCGCGACCTGGTGGACGCGATGGCGCGGCAGATGAAGGCCGAGCGCGACCGCCGCGCGGTGATCCTGGAGGCCGAGGGCCACCGCCAGTCCGAGATCCTGCGCGCCGAGGGTGAGAAGCAGGCCGCGATCCTCAAGGCCGAGGGCGAGCGCGAGGCCGCCTTCCGCGAGGCCGAGGCACGCGAGCGCCTGGCCGAGGCCGAGGCCAAGGCCACGCGGATGGTGTCCGAGGCCATTGCCCAGGGCGACGTGCAGGCGATCAACTACTTCATCGCACAGAAGTACGTCGAGGCGTTCAGGGAGCTCGCGACCGCGCCGAACCAGAAGTTCGTGCTGATGCCGATGGAAGCCAGCGGCGTCATCGGTTCCATCGCCGGCATCGCCGGGCTGGCGAAGGAGGCGCTGGCACGGCAGCCGTCGCCCGCGGCGCGGGCCAACCCGTCGAACCGGGCCGGCTTTCCGGCCGGGGAGTGAGCCATGACGCGCTGGGACGTCGTCGCGTGGGCCGCCATCGCCCTGCTGCTGTTCGCCGCCGAGGCGATGGCGCCCGGAGCCTTCATGCTGTGGATGGGGTTCGCCGCGGCCGCGGTGTTCCTGGTCGTGCTGTTCGTGCCGGGCATCCCGGTGCTGGCGCAGGTCGCCGCGTTCGTGGCGCTGAGCTTCGTGTCCATCCAGGTCTACCGGAAGTGGATCCGTGACCGCGGGCGCGAACGCCAGAGCGACCACCCGACCCTCAATCGCCGTGCCCTGCAGCACGTGGGCCGCGTCGTACCGCTGGAGCGGGCCATCGTCGCCGGCCGTGGGCGGGTGAAGATCGGCGATGCGTTCTGGGAGGTGACCGGCCCGGACCTGCCGGCCGGCACCCCGGTGAAGGTCGTGGGCACCGAGGGCATGACCCTCGTCGTCGAGCCTGCCGGATGACCCGGGCGGGCGCGCCGCGCGCCCGCCCGCGCCGCGGAAATGCCGGCGGACACGGCCCGGGCGTGCGCCCGGCGTAAAATGTCGCGCTTTACGAGCGCAGGAGCCCACCCATGGCAAACAGGACCGTCCTCAACGACCGCCATCGTGCCCTGGGCGCACGGATGGTGGACTTCGGCGGCTGGGACATGCCCCTCCACTACGGCTCGCAGATCGACGAGCACCACCAGGTGCGCCGTGACGCCGGCATGTTCGACGTCAGCCACATGACCGTCGTGGACCTCCATGGCCCGCGCACGCGCGAGTTCCTGCGCAGGCTGGTCGCCAACTCCGTGGACAAGCTGCACAAGCCGGGCAAGGCGCTGTACACCTGCATGCTGAACGAGCAGGGCGGGGTGATCGACGACCTGATCGTGTACTTCCTGGAGGAGGACCGGTTCCGGCTGGTGGTCAATGCCGCGACCCGCGACAAGGACCTGGCCTGGATCGGCGCGCAGGCGCAGCCGTTCGGGGTGGAGGTACGCGAGCGCCGCGATCTGGCGATGGTCGCGGTGCAGGGCCCCAACGCCCGTGACCGCGTCCACGGCCTGCTGCCAGGGGATGCCGCCGCGCGTGTCGCCGCGTTGCCGCGCTTCGCCGCCGCCGGGGTGGCGGGCACGCGCTTCGGCGACCTGTTCGTGGCGCGTACCGGTTACACCGGCGAGGACGGTTACGAGGTCGTGGTGCCGGAGGAACACGCGGTCGCGCTCTGGGACGCGCTGCTCGAGGCCGGGGTGAAGCCCGCGGGCCTGGGCGCGCGCGACACCCTGCGCCTGGAGGCCGGCATGAACCTTTATGGCCAGGACATGGACGAGTCGGTGACCCCGTTCGAGGCCGGGCTCGGCTGGACGGTCGCGTTCGACGGGGACCGTGCGTTCATCGGGCGCGATGCGCTCGAACGCCAGCGCGAGGCGGGGGTGCCGCGGCAGATGGTCGGCCTGGTCATGGACGGGAAGGGCGTGCTGCGCCACGGGCAGAAGGTGCTCACCGCGCTCGGCGAGGGCGAGATCCTCTCCGGCACCTTCGCGCCCACCCTGGGCAAGGCCATCGCCCTGGCCCGGGTGCCCGCGGGCGACGCGTCCGCGCTGGCCCCGGTGCGGGTGGAGATCCGCGGCCGGGAGGAGCCGGTCAGGATCGTGAAGTACCCGTTCGTCCGCGACGGCAGGCCGGTGGTGCCCGCTTGATCACGGTTCGCGCTGCTTGGCTAAACTTGTGCACCCCCTCCCACCATCCGTATCCCACCCGGAGCAGAAAATGAGCGAGATCCCCGGCGACCTGAAGTTCATGAAGTCCCACGAGTGGGTGCGCGTGGAGGGCGACGGCAAGGTCACCGTCGGCATCTCCGACCATGCCCAGCAGCAGCTCGGGGACCTGGTCTACGTCGAACTGCCCGCCGTGGGCGACACCGTCGAGGCGGGCAACGCCTGCGCGGTGGTCGAGTCGGTCAAGGCCGCTTCCGACGTCTATGCCCCGGTCTCCGGCCGGATCGTCGCGGTGAACGCGGCGCTGGCCGACAAGCCGGAGACGATCAACGAGGACGCCTATGGCGAGGGCTGGATGTTCGTGGTCGAGCTCAGCGATCCGGACCAGCTGAACGATCTGCTCGAACCCGACGACTACGCCGCGCTGATCGAGGAAGACGGGCACTGAAGCCCGCGCTCGCGGGTATCGGTTCCGCGGGAAGGGCGCCCTCCGGGGCGCCCTTTCGTTTGCGCAGATCCGGCGCAAACGGCCTTGTGCGACGCCGAAACCGGCAGCCAGCCGGAAAAAATTTCCGGGTGCCGCCACGCGCATGCGCGGGCATTCAACGGGTGGTTGCGGGCGGTTCCGGCGATGCCTGCCGTGCGCGTGTTCCGGAGTGGGGCGCATGCGCGAAATGGCTTTTTTTCCGGGGTTTCGTGCAATGCGTGCGATGTGGCCGCGTCATTGCCGGCGATGCCGCGGCAGACTCGTGCGCTTCCCCGGTCGTCTTCCCGCGAGGGATCCGGTGCGCCTGCGGGGGAAAAAAGTTGCGTGGGGGTGTTGACAGTCGAAAAAACCGTGATTAGGTTTCGCCCCAACACGGGTTCCCGCGATCAGCGAGTGAATCGAGACCAGACGAAAACACGCAGCACAACACCGACCTCCGCCCCGGGCTCCTACAAGGTGGATCAAGGCGTCGTCTTCGCTGCGAAAGTATCGTCCCCCCGCATTCGACGCCCGCGCCGCCAGGTGGTGCGGGCGTTTTCGCGTCCGGCCGTGGTGCTGTCCGGCACCACGGCCTTTCAGGATCCGGCCAGTTGCGCGTGGCGCGCCGGCGGTTGCGTGCGGGTCCGACTCCCGTACGCCGTTTGAGTACCTGGGCAGACGAACCAGAAGTCAACTGACGAGGAGAGCCATCCTATGGCCACGAAGAAAGCTGCGAAGAAGCCCGCCAAGAAGGCGGCCAAGAAGAAGGTCGCCAAGAAGGCGGTCCGCAAGACCGTGAAGAAGGCAACGAAGAAGGTTGCCAAGAAGAAGGCTGCGAAGAAGGCGGTCCGCAAGGCCGCGAAGAAGGCCACCCGCCGCCCGGCGAAGAAGGCCGCGAAGAAGGCCACCCGCCGCCCGGCGAAGAAGGCCACGAAGAAGGCCGCCAAGAAGGCCACGAAGAAGGCTGCCAAGAAGGCCGCCAAGCGCCCGGCGAAGAAGGCCGCCAAGAAGGCCACGAAGAAGGCTGCCAAGAAGGCCGCCAAGCGTCCGGCGAAGAAGGCCGCAAAAAAAAAGGCTAGGAGGAGCGTGAAGAAGGCTCCGGCCGTGGCGATCCCGGCCGCGCCCGCGCCCCTGATGTAATTCCCCGACAAGCCGTAATCCGGACTCCTTCTCCGCAGCCCAGGCGGAGGAGGAGTTTTTTTTATGGGCGGGACAGGGCGTGCGGCCGTGAAGCGGCCGGGAACCGGGATCAGTGCGGCCGGGCGGTGGCGCGCGTGGCCTGCGGGCCGCCCTGGACCTCGTGTCCGGACCGCGGGGCTGCTTCTTCCGGCCCCGGGTCGCGCGAGACGTAGAGCGAGGCTTCGATCTCGGGCGAGACCTCGATCCAGGGTTGCGCGGGCAGGCCGATGGCGCGGTCGAGGATGGTCGGGAGCAGGCCGGAGGGCAGTGCGCTTTCGCAGTTCCAGACGATGGCCACGCCGAGGTCCAGCTCGGGCAGGATCGCCATCACCCCGCGGTAACCCTGCACCGCGCCGCCGTGGAAGACCATCCGGTAGCCGGCGTAGTCGAAGATGCGCCAGCCCAGCCCGTAGCCGGCGGCGTTCAGGCGCTCGCGCCGCCAGCTGGGACCGCGCAGCTCGGCAGGGGTGCCGACGACCGGCGAGTGCAGCGTTGCCAGCAGGGGTGCGGGCAGCACGTCCGGGCGATGGCCGCTGTGCGCCAGCAGCCACTGCGCCAGGTCGCTGATGCTGGCATTGACGCCGGCGGCCGGGGCCACGCGGTAGTAGGTGGGCTTGGGCATCACCGGTCGCCATCCGGCGCCTGCGCGCACGTGCGGTTTCGCCCAGCGCGGACTGGCGAGGATGCCCTCGAGGCCGACGCTGGCGTCGTGCATGCCCAGCGGCTTGAAGATCCGGCGTGCGAGCGCCTCGTTGTAGAACTGGCCGCTGGCGGCGAACACCACGTCGCCGATCAGGCTGAAGGCGACGTTCTGGTACCCGTAGCACTCGCCCGGCGGGCAGCTCATCGGCGCATGGGCGAGCTTCTGCACGAGGTCGCGGTAGTCGGCGTTGCGCTCGATCTCGCGGTCGTAGGTGTGGTCCTTCAGGCCGACGCGGTGGCTGAGCACGTCGGCGACGGTCAACCGCTGCGCCGCCGCCGGATCGGAGAACTGCAGCGAGGGGATGTAGTCGGCGACCGGGCTGTCCCAGCGCAGCGCGCCCTCGGACACCAGCAGCCCGGCGAGCGTGCCCGCGAACGATTTCGACAGCGAGGCCATGCGGAACACGGTGTGGGCGTCGACCGGCTCGGCGTTCTGCACGTCGGTGATGCCGTAGCCGCGCGCGCTGAGCACCTTGCCATCGTGGACGATGGCCATGGCCATCCCGGGCACGCGCTGGTTGGCGACGATGTCCTCGGCGATCGCCTCGAACAGGCGCACGTCGAAGTCGCGTGCCAGCGGGACCCTGCGTGGCCGCGGCGGCCGCGGCGCCGGACGGTCGTATGCGGTGGCGACGGCTGTTTCCATGGCCGCGGGCGCAGCGGGCGCGGCGCCCGCAGTGGCGGCGGCGGCCGCCGCCTGGGCCGCGGAGGTCACATCCGCCGCGCCGGCCGCGTCCGTCTTCCTGGCCGTCAGGGCCTGGGCGGTGGCGGCGAGCGCGATGCAGGAAAGCAGGCAAACCGTGGCGAGTGCCATCCAGCGGGACGGCGTCCGGCGCGGTGAACTTGCTTTCATCGGGTCAGACCCCTGCGTATGCTCTGCCTGCCGGCCGATGATAGCGGCTGCTCGCGGAATTGCATGAACAAGGAGAACTTCCATGGTTAGTGGCTTGATCCTGCTCGCGATCCTCGTCGGCCTGGCCGTGGTCGCCGGTGGCTGGGCCGTGGGCACCTACAACGGCCTGGTGACTGCCCGCAACGCGTACAAGAACGCGTTTGCGCAGATCGACGTCCAGTTGCAGCGGCGCTTCGACCTGATCCCGAACCTCGTGGAGACGGTCAAGGGCTACCTCGCCCACGAGCGGCAGACCCTGGAGGCGGTGATCGCCGCGCGCGGGGCCGCGATCTCGGGGCTGAATGCGGCCAAGGCCAATCCCGGCGACCCGGCGGCGATGGCCGAGCTGGCCGCTTCGCAGGGCGTGCTGAATGGCGCGCTGGGCCGCCTGCTGGCGGTGGCCGAGGCCTATCCGGAACTGAAGGCCAGCCAGAACATGATGCAGCTGACCGAGGAGCTGACCAGCACCGAGAACCGGGTCGCGTTCGCGCGCCAGGCCTACAACGACGCGGTGATGGCCTACAACAACCGGCGCGAGGTGTTCCCCTCGAACATCATCGCCGGCTTCTTCAACTTCGCCCCGGCCGCACTGCTCGAGATCCCGGCCGACAAGGCCGAGGTGCGCGAGGCCCCGCAGGTCCGGTTCTGATCCGCGCGCCCGCCGGCCGGTGCCGGCGGGCGCGCGTCGCATCCGGTCGGCGCGGGCGCGGCGGGTGGCCGCGTGCAGCGTCCCTCCGGTGTCTTCCTCCCCGTTCCGGGCGCGAGCTTTGCAGGCGATGAACTTCTTCGAACGACAGGCAGAGGCCCGCCGCCGCACGACGCGGCTGGTCGTGCTGTTCATGCTGGCGGTCGCCGGCATCGTCGCCGCGGTGAACCTGGGCGCGATGCTCGTGTTCGGGCCATCGGCCGGGGTCGCGGCGACCGCCACGGTGTTCGCCCTCGGCACCATCGGGCTCGGCTCGCTGTACCGCATCGCCTCGCTGCGCGGCGGCGGCGAGGCGGTGGCGCTGCAGATGGGCGGCGTGCCGGTGCCCGAGGACACCACCGACTACCACCTGCGCCGGCTGCGCAACGTGGTCGAGGAGATGTCGATCGCTTCCGGCGTGCCGGTGCCCAGGGTGTACGTGCTCGAGCACGAGCCCGGCATCAATGCCTTCGCCGCGGGGTATTCGCCCGCGGACGCGGTGATCGCGGTCACCCGCGGCGCGCTCGAGCGGCTCAACCGCGACGAGCTGCAGGGCGTCATCGCCCACGAGTACAGCCACATCCTCAACGGTGACATGCGCCTGAACATCCGCCTGATGGGCGTGCTGTTCGGGATCCTGATGCTGGGCCTGATCGGCCGGAAGATCCTCGAGCATGCAGGACGCGTGCGTGGGCGCGGCGTGCTGCCGGTGCTGGTGGGCGCGCTCATCGCGCTGGTGGTGGGTTACGTGGGCCTGTTCTTCGGGCGCATGATCAAGGCCGCGGTCAGCCGCAGCCGCGAGGTGCTGGCCGATGCCTCGGCGGTCCAGTTCACTCGCCAGGCGCGCGGCCTGGCGGGCGCGCTGAAGAAGATCGCGGGCCTGCAGGAAGGCTCGCGGCTGGCCGGACGCGCCGATGCCGAGGAGGTCAGCCACATGCTGTTCGGCGATGGCACCGGCCTGTCCGGCCTGTTCGCCACCCACCCGCCGCTGCTCGAGCGCATCCGCGCGCTGGAGCCGTCGTTCCGCCCGGAGGAACTGGCGCGCCTGCAGGCGCAGTGGATGGTGACGCCGCCCAACGGCATCGAGGAGGACATGCGGCTGGGCCTGGCCGGGGCCCGGCCAGGCACGCCGCTCCCGGCATCAGGGGAACGGCTGGATGTGACGCCGGCGATGGTCGTGGCGCAGGTCGCCGACCCGAAGAACGATGACTACCTGCGTGCCGATGCCATCGTCGCCGGGCTCGACGGCGAGCTGCACGGCATCGCGGTCAGCCGCGAGGGCGCGATGCCGCTGCTGCTTGGCCTGCTGCTCGACGCCGACGCGCGCGTGCGCGAGCTGCAGCACGCGGAGATCGCCGCGCGCCTGGGCAAGGCGATGGCCAGCGAGGCGGCACGCCTGCGCGCGCAGTACCTCGAGCGGCTGCACCCGATGCTGCGACTGCCGCTGGCGACCATGGCCTTCCCGGTGCTGCGCCGCTTTCCGCGCCCGGCGATCGGCGAGTTCCTCGACACGGTGCACGCGGTGGCCCACACCGACGGCAGGGTCTCCCTGTTCGAGTACTGCCTGGGCCGGATGCTGGAGGTGCACCTGCGCGAGTGGCTGGACCCGTCGCGGCACGCGCGGTTCGGCCGGCGCAAGCCGGGCAACGTCAGGCGCGAGTTCGCGACCCTGCTGGCGGTGGTCGCGCAGGCGGGCCATCCCGGCGACCCGGACGCGGCGCGGCGCGCCTACCTCTCCGGCATGCGGTACGTGCTGCCGCGCGACCACGTGCCCTACGCGCCGCCGGCCGAAGGTGTGCTCGCGCTGGACGAAGTGTGGGAGCCGCTGGACGCGCTCGATCCGCTGGCCAAGGAGATGGTGGTGGAGGCGCTCACCGCTGCCGCCAGCCACGACGGCCGGATCACGGTGGCCGAGGCCGAACTGCTGCGCACCATCTGCGCGGTGCTGCACTGCCCGCTGCCGCCGGTGCTGGAGCAGGTCTGAGCCGGGAGGTCAGCAGGCGCCGCGGATCATCGCCCCGGCGCGCTCGGCGATCATGATGGTCGGGGCGTTGGTGTTGCCGCCCGGCAGGCAGGGCATCACCGAGGCATCGACCACGCGCAGGCCTTCGACCCCGTGCACGCGCAGCTGCGGGTCCACCACCGCGTCCCGGTCGCTGCCCATGCGGCAGGTGCCGACGGGGTGGTAGATGGTCTCGGCCTTGGCGCGGACGAAGGCGGCGAGCCCGGCGTCGTCGAGGTCCTCGCGGTCCGGGAAGATCGGCGCGCCGCGGTACGGGGCGAACGCGGGCTGCGCGAGGATCTCCCGCGACAGCCGCGCGCACTCGACCATCATCCGCAGGTCGAAGCCGTCCGGGTCGGACAGGTAGTTGGCCTGGATCCGCGCCGGGCTGCGCGGGTCGGCGTCGCGCAGCAGGATGCGGCCGCGGCTGCGCGGGCGCAGGAAGCAGGCGTGCAGGGTGCAGCCGTCGCCCGGCAACCGGTTGCGGCCGTGGTCGTCGAGCATCGCCGGCACGAAGTGGAACTGGATGTCGGGGCGCTCGTCCGGCGCGAAGCGCGAGCGGACGAAGCCGCCGGCCTCGGCGATGTTGCTGGTGCCGGCGCCGCGCCGGCCGCGCAGGAAGTAGTCGAAGGCGATGCGCAGCTCGCTGGCGCGGTCGTAGGTGACCGGCCTGGTCGAGTGGTACAGGGTGCAGATGTCGAGGTGGTCCTGCAGGTTGGCGCCGACGCCCGGCAGGTCGGCCAGCACCGGGATGCCGTGCCGGCGCAGCTCCTCCGCCGGGCCGAGGCCCGAGAGCATCAGCAGCTGCGGCGAGTTGATCGCGCCGCCGCACAGCAGCACCTCGCGCGTCGCGGTCGCGCGGCAGGTCCCGCGCCGGGTGGCGTATTCCACGCCGGTGGCGCGGCCGTGGTCGAACAGCACCCGGCGCGCCAGCGCGCCGGTGACGATGGCGAGGTTGGGCCGTGCTTCCGCGGGGCGCAGGTAGGCGGCCGCGGCCGAGCAGCGCGCGCCGTCGCGCTGGGTCACCTGGTACAGGCCCACGCCCTCCTGGCGCGGGCCGTTGAAGTCGGGGTTGGCCGGGTATCCCGCCTGCATCGCCGCTTCCACGAACACGCGGGAAAGCGGGTTGACGTGGCGCAGGTCGGACACCGACAGCGGGCCGTCCGCGCCGTGCAGGCCGTCGGCGCCGCGCGTGTTGCCCTCGCTGCGCCGGAACCAGGGCAGCACGTCGTCCCAGCCCCAGCCGGTGGCACCCTGCGCAGCCCAGTCGTCGTAGTCGCCGGGAGCGCCGCGGGTGTAGCACATGGCGTTGATCGAGCTCGATCCGCCCAGCACCTTGCCGCGGGGCCACCACAGCCGGCGGCCGCCCAGCTCCGGTTCCGGCTCGGTCCAGTAGTCCCAGTTCAGGTCCCTGCGGTTCACCAGCCGGGCCAGCCCGGCTGGCATGTGGATGAACGGGTGCCGGTCGCGCGGGCCGGCCTCGATCAGCAGCACGCGGGCGTCCGGGTCCTCGCTCAGCCGGGAAGCGAGCACGCAGCCGGCGGATCCGGCGCCGACCACGATCCAGTCGAATGCGGTGGTGGAACGGTGCATGGCCATCGCCGCAAGGTAGGCATGGCGGATAGAGCATTTGCTCGGCATTCTGGCGCCGCGCACGGCCTTCGGCTAATGTTTGCGCGGCCCAGGGCACGGACGACCGGATGAAAATCGCACAAAACGGTGACGCCTCCACGAGCCGTGCCGGCCGCCTGCGTGCCGCGCTGGCCGAATCGCCGGCGCTGTGGTGGTCGTTCCTGTATTTCTTCAGCCTGCTGTCCGGCTACTACGTGCTGCGACCGGTGCGCGAGGCGATGGGCGCCTCGGCGGACGTGGAGGCGGTGTTCCCGCCGGCGATGATCGGGTTCTTCGCCGCGCATGGCCTGGCGCTGAAGGATTTCGTCCTGCAGGTGCTGTTCACCTGCACCTTCCTGATCATGCTGCTGCTGCAGCCGGTGTACGGCGCGCTGGTCAGCCGCTGGCCGCGCCGGGTGTTCCTGCCGGTCGTCTACGGCTTCTTCATCGCCACGCTGCTGCTGTTCTACGCGCTGTTCGACAGCGGCGTGCCCGGGCGGGGCATGGCCTTCTTCCTGTGGGTGGCCGTGTTCAACCTGTTCGCGGTGGCGGTGTTCTGGAGCTTCATGGCCGACATCTACACCAACGTCGAGGCGCGCCGCTACTACGGCTACATCGGCGCGGCCGGCACCATCGGCGCCTTCCTCGGCCCGGTCATCACCCGGCTGCTGGTCGAGCGCATCGGCATCGCCAACCTGATGCTGGTCTCGGCCGGGTTCCTGGTCGTGTGCATGGGCTGCATCCTGCGCCTGCGCCGCTGGGCGGTGGCGCGCGAGCAGGCCCGCGGCCGCGACAACGAGACGCCGATGGGCGGGCAGGTCCTGGCAGGCCTGAAGCTGATCGCCACCGAGCCGCTGCTGCGCTGGATGGCGCTGCTGGTGGTGATGGGCGTGGGCGTGGGTACCCTGCTGTACAACGAGCAGGCAGCGATCGTGCGACGCTTCTACCCGGACCCCCGGGAGGCGACCGCGTACTACGCCACGATCGACCTGGCGGTGAACGCGACCACGCTGTTCGTGCAGGTGTTCATCACCCGCTGGCTGCTGTCGCGGTTCGGGATCGCGCCGGCGCTGCTCATCCCGAGCATCGCGATCCTGCTGGGCTATGCCGTGCTCTCGGCCTCGCCGCTGCCGCTGATCGTGGCGGTGGTGCAGGTGGTGACCCGCAGCAGCGAGTTCTGCCTGGCCAAGCCGGCACGCGAGACCATCTACACGCGCGTCGGGCGCGAATGGCGCTACAAGGCCGGCGCGGCCATCGACACGGTGATCTACCGTGGCGGCGACCTGGCGTTCGTCTGGCTGCACAAGCTGCTGTCCTCGCTCGGCTCGCACCTGGTGTTCATGGCCGGCACGCTGGTGGCCGGCGGGCTGACCTTCAGTGCATGGCAGCTGCTGCGCCAGGAGCGCCGGCTGCCTTCCGAGCACGAGCCGCGCGTGGTGGCCGGGGATGCGGTCCTGAAGCAGGCCGCAGGCGGGGCCTGAGCCCCGCGCCGCCGCTCAGGCGGCCGGTGCCAGCAGAACGGGCAGTGCGAACAGGACCGCCCCGGCGACGAACAGCACGTTCAGTACGTGCACGAGGGGATGGTTCACGCGCAGCCACACGAACTGGACGGCGAGGCGGATCACCCAGAACAGCGACATGCCGAGCAGGAGCGCCCGGCCCGGCGCGGTGGCCGGCAGTTCGCCCGGGTACAGCAGGCACAGCACGCCGGCTAGGACGAAGACCCAGACCAGCTGCACGTTGGCGATCTGCAGGATGGCGCGGTTCGGCATGCCTGCGGCCTGCAGGGTGCGCGGCCAGCCGAACAGGCGCCAGAAGGCAAGATGGAACAGCGCGAAACCGAAGCTGTGGGCCGCGCAGAGCGTCAGGATGATGTCCATTTCGGCTGGTCCCTGCGGGGCGAAACCCACATGGCGATGCGGGCACGGAACACCGTTTCGCCGTCGGGAGCGGTGATGGTCACGTCCACCGGCAATTCGTAGCCTTCGGCGGCCTCGTGCGGCTCGAAGGCAGGCACGGCGACCGCGCGCATGGTGCCGCGGGCCTTCCTCAGGTATTCGACCGTCATCCCGCGCGGGATCCAGCGCATCGAGGCGGGGATGCTGGCGTCGCAGGTCAGGCCACCGACGAATTCGGCGAGGTTGCACAGCGCGATCGCGTGCACGGTGCCGAGGTGGTTGCGGACGCGCCGGCGGTCGGCGATGAACGCCTCGCCGCGGCCGGGGGCCAGGGACACCATGCGCGGCGAGATGCTGGCGAAGTAGGGCGCCTTGCGGCAGACCAGCCATGAGAACAGGCGTCGGCCCAGAGGCAGGCGTTCGAGCCTGCGCCAGATTGACAGCACCCGGTTCCGCATCGGTTTTTCCGGCGCAGGGGGGGCGGCGGCCCGCCGCCGCCCCGGTGTGGTGGAGCGGCGCGTCAGGCCGCCTCGCGCGGGCCGCGGCGGTGCTGCGGCAAGTCGTAGTAGCCGGCCGAACGCAGCTCGTGCGGGTCGAAGTCGTCCACCGTGATCGCGTCGAGGGTCATCTCGCGCAGCTCCTCGAGCTGGCGCTTCTCGTCCGCGGTGATCACGCCCTTGCCCACGGCTTCCTCGAGCTGCGCCCTGAAGTCCAGCGCACCGATCTCGCCGTTCTTGAGTGCCTTGAGGAACTTGCGCTCCACCGGCTCGGCGGCGATGGCCCTGGCGAGGTAGCTGTTGATGCGGCCGCCCGGGTTGTTCTCGCACGGGGTCATGAACACGCCCTGTGCCAGCCGGTCGCGGGCCTCGTTCGGCGCCATCAGCAACGCCGCCACGCGGTGGTTCAGGCGGTCGCCCGGGGCCTCGGCGCGGCGGCCGAGCGGGAACACCAGCGCCCACAGCAGCCAGCCCACCGGGCGGATCGGGAAGTTGCGCAGCGCGTCCGAGAGCGCCTTCTCGATCACGTGGAAGCTGTTGTACATGCTCCAGGCCAGCAGCGGCCTGTCGGTCGCCGGGGCGCCTTCGTCGTGGTGGCGCTTGAGCACCGCGCCGGCCATGTACAGGTGGCTGAGCACGTCGCCCAGGCGGCCGGAGAGCGACTCCTTGAACTTGAGCTTGCCGCCGAGCAGCAGCATCGACACGTCGGCCATCAGCGCGAGGTTGGCCGAGTAGCGGTCGAGCTTGCGGAAGAACCGGCGGGTGTAATCGTCGCCGGGGGCGCTGCCGATCTTCGAGCCGGTCAGGCCGAACCACAGCGAGCGCACTGCGTTGGAGATGGCGAAGCGGATGTGGCCGAACAGGCTGCGGTCGAATTCCTCCACCGCCGCCTTGCGGTCGGGGTTCTGCGCCGCCTTCATCTCCTTCATGACCCACGGGTGGCAGAGGATGGCGCCCTGCCCGAAGATCAGCAGGCTGCGGGTCATGATGTTGGCGCCCTCGACCGTGATCGCGATCGGCGAGGCCTGCCAGGCGCGGCCGCCGATGTTGCGCGGGCCGAGGATGATGCCCTTGCCGCCGATGATGTCCATGAAGTCGCTGGCGACCTCGCGGCCCATCGTGGTGCAGTGGTACTTGGCGATCGCCGACGGCACCGCGGGCACGTCGCCGCGGTCGACCGCCGCCGCGGTGGCCTGCGCCAGCGCGCTGGTGACGTAGGCCTTGCCGCCGATCCGGGCCAGGGCTTCCTCCACGCCCTCGAAGCGGCCGATGGACAGGCCGAACTGCTTGCGGATGCGGGCATAGGCGCCGGCGACGACGGCGGCGTACTTGGTGCCGCCGCTGGCGGTGGACGGCAGCGTGATCGAGCGGCCGACCGCGAGGCACTCGTTGAGCATGTTCCAGCCCATGCCGGCCTTCTCCACGCCGCCGATCAGCTGGGTCAGCGGGATGAACACGTCCTTGCCGCGGATCGGGCCGTTCTGGAACGGCGAGTTGAGCGGGAAGTGGCGGCGGCCGATCTCGACGCCGGGCGTGTTCCGCGGCAGCAGGGCGAGCGTGATGCCGATGTCGTGCCTGTCGCCGATCAGGCCGTCCGGGTCGTACATCCGGAAGGCCAGGCCGATGAGCGTGGCCACCGGCGCCAGCGTGATGTAGCGCTTCTCGAAGGTCAGGCGCACGCCGAGGACCTCCTCGCCGTTCCACGTGCCCTTGCAGACGATGCCGTAGTCCGGGATCGAGGTGGCGTCGGAGCCGGCGAACGGGCCGGTCAGGCCGAAACAGGGCACTTCCTCGCCGACGGCCAGGCGCGGCAGGTAGTACTCCTTCTGCTCCTTCGTGCCGTAGTGCAGGAGCAGCTCGCCCGGGCCGAGCGAGTTGGGCACGCCGACGGTCGAGCTGACCACGCTCGACACCGAGGCCAGCTTCTGGATGACCTTGTGGTGTGCCAGCGCGGAGAAGCCCAGGCCACCGTATTCCTTCGGGATGATCATCCCGAAGAACCGGTTCTTCTTGATGAAGTCCCACACTTCCGGCGGCAGGTCGGCGTGGACGTGGGTGATCTCCCACTCGTTGATCATCCGGCACAGTTCCTCGACCGGGCCGTCGAGGAACGCCTGCTCCTCCTCGGTCAGCTGCGGCTTCGGGTATCCCAGCAGCTTCTCCCAGTCGGGATCGCCGGTGAACAGCTCGCCCTCGAAACCGACCGAACCGGTTTCCAGCGCGATGCGCTCGGTCTGTGACAGGGGCGGCAGGACCTTGCGGAAGATGTTCAGCAGCGGCGCGGTGAGCAGCGGCTTGCGGATCGCCGGGACCAGCAGCGGGATCGAGACCACGGCGACGATGATGGCCGCGACGATGGTCGCGGTCCGGTCGGCGCCGGACAGCAGGCACGCGGCCAGCAGGACGAGGGAAATGACGGCCCACCAGGCCAGCCGCAGGCGGTGGTAGGCGGCAACGGCGCCTGCCAGCAGGACCGCGATGAAGGGAATGGCGACGCTCATCGTTGACTCCGGAATGGATTCGGCATGTCCGTTTCCTGCACCCGGGCGCGCTAACGGCGGGTGAGGGACCGTACGGTCGAGTATGGTAACGCCCGGTCATGAAGTCAACGGCACCCGCAGGCGTCGGGCGCTCCAGCCGGCGACAATACTTTTGCGCGCTTCGGCGTATGGAATACACTCGGCGCATGAACACTCCCGCTTCCGCACAGACCGCGCCCGCCACGGAGCGCACGGGGCGCCTCAGCGCCAATGATTGGGCGCAGGCCGCGCTCGACCTCATCGCCGAGCAGGGCGTGGCCGCGGTGGCGGTCGAGCCGCTGGCGCGACGCCTCGGCGTGACCAAGGGCAGCTTCTACTGGCATTTCCCCTCGCGCGACGCGCTGCTGCAGGCGGCGCTCGAGCGCTGGGAGACGGGGGAGCAGGAAGCGGTGTTCGACGCGCTCGAGCGTGTGCCCGACCCGCGCGAAAGGCTCGCCGCGCTGTTCCAGATCGTGGCCCACGAATACAAGTCGCACGTGATCTACAGCGCGCTGCTGAAGGCGCTCGACAACCCGGCGGTCAAGCCGGTGATCGACCGTGTCTCCCGGCGCCGTCTCGAGTTCCTGGCCAACGCGTTCCGGCAGGCGGGGCTGGGACATGACGAGGCCCTGCACCGCGCGCGGCTGACCTATTCGGCCTACGTCGGGTTCCTGCAGCTCAACCTGCAGCTGCAGCAGGCGCGCATGCCACAGGAGGAATTCGAGGCCTACGTGGGCCACCTGATCCGGACCCTGGTCCCGGCCTGACCCGGCGGCGGGCCGCGGCCGCGCATGCCCGGGCAGGACGTGCGGTCCATCGCGGTCCGGTGCATCCGCCATGTCCGGGCCTGTATCCATGACCACAGGCAGGGTGACGTCCGGCCGGTGACGGCCGCGCCGCGCGTTCCGTAGGCTGCCCGCGTTTCCCCCTGCCGATCGTCGCATGTACCGCCTGCTCCTGCTGCTGTGCTGCCTGCTTCCCCTGGGCGCATGTGCCCAGTCCGGGTTCGGCACCGATCCGGACGCGGCCCGCCTGTCCACCTCGGATCTCGACCTGTTCTGGCAGGCATGGGACGAAGCCGCTTCGGCCGGAGACAGCGAAGCGCGCGCCAGGGTGTTCCGTGACCGGTACCTGGAAGCCGGTTCGCCGGGCCTGCAGGCATTCACGCGCCTGCGCATCGGCGATGCGGACAAGCTGGTCGCGGCCATCGACAGGCACCCGCGCTACTACGCCTCGCTGCGCGCGCGAACGGCCGCGTTGCAGTCGCGGCTGCCGGAAATCCGGGAGACGCTGCGCCGGATGCAGGCGCTGTATCCGGAGGCCGTGTTCCCTGACGTCTACTTCCTCGTCGGCCGGATGAATTCCGGCGGCACGCTCGACGGCACGGGGCTGCTGGTGGGCATCGAAATGTTCGGCCGTGGCGAGGGCGCGCCTCTCGACGAACTCGGGGAGTGGCACCGCGCGGTGGTGGGCGAATTCGACAACCTGCCGGTGATCGTGGCCCACGAGTGGGTGCATTTCCAGCAGCGCATGGAGATCGGTGGCCAGCCCACGCTGCTGCAGCTTGCGATCGGCGAGGGCGTGGCCGACTTCATTGCCGAACTGGGGGCCGGCCGGCACGTCAACGGACATGTGCATGACTGGGCCGAACCGCGTGCGGGGGAACTCTGGGCCGAGTTCAGGCAGCGCATGCACGGCACCGATTACGCGGGCTGGCTGTATGACGGGAGCCAGTCCCCGGAAGGCCGCCCCGCGGACCTTGGCTACTGGATGGGCTACCGCATCGCACGTGGCTACTACCGGCGCGCCGCCGACAAGGCGCAGGCGATCCGTGACATGCTGCGCATCCGTGATTTCGACGCCTTCCTCGAGGCCAGCGGCGTCGCGGAGGAATTCGCGGGCCGCTGATCCGGACCCGGGCCTTTCCGGCTGGCGCGCCCGGAAGACGCGACCATGATGGGCGCATTGCCGGCGCCGCGCATGGCCCGTAGCATGCCCGGACCCGAAGGGGAGACGTCATGGCCCAGATCGCAACCAGGGAGCGCCGGCCCTCCCGCGCCCGGCGGTTCCTGCGGGGTGTCGCGGCGGTGACCGCCGCCTGCCTGCTCGCCGCCTGCGCGACGCCGCGCATCGACACGCGGTATTCGTCCGTGGCGCAGGCCAGCCGCGTGCAGTTCCTGATCCTGCACTACACGGTGGCGGACTTCGAGGAATCGGTGGACATCCTGGTGAGGCAGGGGCGGGTGTCCTCGCATTACCTGGTGCGCGACAATCCGGTCGGGATCTACCGGCTCGTGCCCGAGGACCGCCTCGCGCGCCATGCGGGCGTGAGTCACTGGGCCGGCCACGCCATGCTCAACGCATCTTCCATCGGCATCGAGATCGTCAATCCGGGCTACACCGACACCCCGGAGGGGAGGGTGTACGCACCGTACCCGCCGGAGCAGATCGACGCGGTGGTCGCGTTGTGCAAGCGGATCGTGGCCCGGCACCGGATCCGGCCGGAGTTCGTGCTCGGGCATGCCGACATCGCGCCGGGCCGCAAGCAGGACCCGGGACCCATGTTCCCGTGGCGGCGCCTCGCCGAGGAGGGCCTGGTGCCGTGGCCGGACGAGGCGCGGGTGGCGGAGCGGCTGGCGTACTACCGCGCCAACCCGGTGCCCGACGTGGCCTGGTTCCAGCAGCGGCTCGCCGCGGTGGGCTACCGCGTGCCAGCGCATGGCGAACTGGACGCCGACACGCGCGCGGTGATCAGCACCTTCCAGATGAAGTACCGCCCCTCGGACATTTCCGGCGAACCCGATGCCGAGACCGCGGCCTGGCTGGAGGTGGCTTCCAGCGAGGGCGGGATGAAGATGCTCGCGCCGCCGGTCGTCGCGGACTAGGCGCGCATCCCCGTCAGCAGGCCAGTGCCGCGTGCAACGGCGCGGGATCCTGCCAGCGGGCGCGTCCGCCCAGGGCGGACAGTTCCAGCAGCACCGAGGCGCCAGCCAGCACCATGCCCTGCCGGCGGGCGAGCGCCGCGGCGGCGTTCAGCGTGCCGCAGGTGGCGAGCACGTCGTCCACCAGCAGCACGCGTGCACCAGGGGGCAGGGCGTCGACATGGACCTCGAGCCGGTCCGTCCCGTACTCCAGCGCGTATTCCTGTGACAGCGTGCGGCCGGGCAGCTTGCCGGCCTTGCGGACCGGGACGAAGCCGCAACCGAGCAGCTGCGCCATCGCCGCGCCGAGGATGAAGCCGCGCGACTCGATGCCGATCACCGCCTGTGGCGGCGCGTCGCGCCATGGCGCGGCCATCCCGGCCACGGCCTGTGCGAACGCCGCGCCGTCGGCCAGCAACGGCGTGATGTCCTTGAACACGATGCCGGGCCCGGGGAAATCCGGGATGTCGCGGATCAGGGACGGCCAGTGGGTCACTTCCGGGGTCCTGGGTGGTGGATAAGGAAAGGCGTGAATGCTAACCCGGCGTGGCGTGCCGCCGCCGCGGTATCTTTGGCCCGGAACCGGAACCGATGGAGGAGACCCCATGCGCGCCATCCTCGCCGCCCTGCTGCTGGCTGCCGCCACGTGCGCGCAGGCCGCGGACACCAGGGCCTACGGCAAGCCGCTGCCGCCGGGCGACACCGTGCCACTGTCGGTGGCGATCGACCGGTTCGGGACCCATGCCGGCAGGCCGATGCGCTTTTCCGGCCGCATCGCCGATGTCTGCCAGTCCGAGGGCTGCTGGATGGTGCTCGAGGACGACGGCCGCACCGCCCGGGTGAAGTTCGGCGACCACGACTTCTTCCTGCCGAAGGACAGCACCGGCCGCGCCGTGGTCCATGGCGTGCTTTCGCGCCGGGAGCTCACCCCGGAGCAGGTGGAGCACCTGGCGGCAGAGGGCAGGGGCCTGGCCGTCGCGTCCGTCGAGTACCGCATCGTCGCCGACGGGGTCGAGGTGACGCCGTGAGCCGCCGCCCGGGTGCCGCCGGGGGGAAGGCGCGATGACACTGTCCGGGCTGGCCCATGCGCTGTCGCAGTGGACACCGCAGCACTGGAACGCGCTGGGCAACGTGATGCTCGGCATCGGCGCGCTGGTCGGCGGCATCTTCGGCCTGCACACCTGGCGCAAGGCCGTCCGCACGCGCGAGGCGGAATGGCTGGACCGCCTGTTCGAGCGTTTCTACCTCGACGGGACCTTCTCACCGGTGCTGCTTTCGTTCGAGTACGACTTCGCTTCGGGCACCGACCGGCTGGTGGACCGGGTACTGACCATGGAGACGCCGGTGCTCGGGCCGGACGAGATCGCGCGCATCCGCAACGTGGACGTGGTGCTGAACTTCCTGGAGCACCTGCTGTACCTGACCAGCGACAGGCACTTGCTCGCGCGCGACCGCGACGCGATGTTCGGCTACTGGCTGGGCCTGCTGTCGCAACCCAGGTACGCCTCGCTGCGCCAGTACGCGGTCCAGTTCGGCTACGAGCACGTGGCCCGGCACAGCAACGCCAGCCGGGTCCGGCACGTGTTCCTCTACGGCAGCCTGACGCGCGGGAATGCCGCGCACGCGGAGTTCGGACTCGACCGCGCGCTGGAGTTCGTGGGCGAGGCGCGCATCGCCGGCCGCATCCACCAGGTCGCGGCGGATTATCCCGGCCTGAAGTTCGGGGGCGGCGAAGCCCACGGCGAGCTCTACCTCGTCCGCGACGAGGCGGTGCTCGGGCGCCTGGATGGATACGAGGAATACTTCCCCGGCGACATGCGGCGCTCGGAGTACGCGCGCAGGCTCGTCCATGTGCCGGGACACGGGGTGGACGCGTGGGTGTACGAGTACCTGCCGCCCGTGGACGGCCTGCCGGAAGTGAAGGGGCGGTGGCGCCCTGGCGCCGCCGCCCCCGTGGTGCCGGCGGTCAGCCCTGCTTCGGCGTCAGCCTGAGCAGGCGCCCGCCACTGCCATCCTCGAGCAGGTAGAGCGCGCCGTCCGGCCCCTGGCGCACGGCGCGGATGCGCCTGCCCATCGGGTAGCGCGCGGCCTCGTGCGCGCGTTCGCCCTCGAACGCGATCCGCACCAGCGACTGCGAGGACAGCCCGCCGACGAAGGCGTTGCCCTTCCATTCCGGGAACAGGTCGCCGTCGTAGAAGACCAGGCTGGAGGGCGAGATCACCGGTGTCCAGGCGATCACCGGCGGCTTGAACCCGGGGCGGGTGGCGTGCCTCGGGATCGGGCGGCCGTCGTAGTGGTCGCCTTCGGACACGACCGGGTAGCCGTAGTTGGCGCCACGCTCGACCAGGTTCAGCTCGTCACCGCCCTTCGGCCCCATCTCGATGTCCCAGAGCCGGCCTTCGGCGTCGAAGGCGATGCCCAGAGGGTTGCGGTGTCCGAGCGACCACACCTGCGCCGCCACGCCGCCCTGGTCCGCGAACGGGTTGTCGGGCAGGACGCTGCCGTCGTCGTGCAGGCGCACGATCTTGCCGAGGTTGGACGACATGTCCTGCGCCGGGTCGAACTTCTGCCGCTCGCCCGAGGAGATCCAGAGCTTGCCGTCGGGGCCGAACAGGATGCGGTGGCCGTAGTGGCCGCGGCCGGTCACCTTGGGCACCTGGCGCCAGATGACCTCGAGGTCCCGCAGCGTGCCGCCGCCCTGTCCGTCGAGCACCAGCCGGCCGCGCGCCACCGCAGCGCCCGCGGTGTCGCCCTCGCCGGGCTCGGCATAGCTGATGTAGAGCAGCCCGTTCTCCGCGAACCGCGGGTGCGGGACCACGTCGCCGAAGCCACCCTGACCGCCGTAGGCGACCTGCGGGATGCCTGTGATCTCGCCGGTGTTCCCGGTGGCGAGGTCGTACAGGCGGAGGCGGCCGCGCTTCTCGCTGACCAGCAGCCGGCCGTCGGGCAGGAACGACATCGCCCATGGTTCGTCGAACGTGGCGACCACGGTGGCATCGAAGGGATTGGCCGGGTCCATGTCCACCGCGGTGGTCGCGCCGGCGGCGGGGGCCGGGACCTCGGAGATGGCGGTGGCATTGCCGTTCTGCTGGCAGGCGGTGGCCAGCACCAGCGCGAGCAGCGTGCCGGCGAACGTTCTGGACGAAAATGGCATGGAAGGCTCCGTGTGCGTCCGGTTGGTTGGCATCCCGACATCATACTTGCCGGAAGACGATCGGGTTCGCGTGGACGGGCAGCGCGAAACGGAGCGCGAAACGGCACGCGTGATCGCGGCGATGCCGAAAGCCGCATGTGCGACTGCGACGCGCGTGCGACGCGCGGGATTGACGCGCCGGGTCCCGGGAACGCCATGCGCGTGAAAGCTGCGTGAAGGCTGATGCGATGAACGCAAGCCTGCGGGAAACGAAGCTTTAACGTTTTCAATGAAGCGTTCTTTATGCGCGTGCAGGCAGTTTTGTCCGCGTGCGGGCTGAGCGAAGCGCAACGACGCGATCGCCGCGCACCCATCCAACAGGAGAACAGACCCGATGATGAACGCACGCAAGCATTCCCCCTTCCTCGTCGCGCTCGCGGCCGCCCTGGCCATGCCGGTGGCGTTCGCGCAGGATGCCGCGGCGGAACCGCAGGAAGCCACGCAGGAGGCCGCCCCGCAGTCCCAGTCCCTGACCTGGGCCGACCTGGATGCCGACGGCAACGGCACGCTGAGCAAGGAGGAAGCTTCCGCCGTGCAATCGCTGGGCGAGGTGTTCGACGAGGCCGATGCCGACAAGGACGGCCAGCTGACCGCGGACGAATACCGCGCGTACATGTCGAAGTCGAAGGACGACGCCGGCACGCCCGAGGCCGACGGCGGCAACGACTGAGCGGCGAAGAGCCACAGGCAGCCGCAGGGTCTTCCCTGCGGCTGCGACCGGGAATGGCGGCCACCCGGCCGCCATTTCCACATCCGGCTCCGGCATACTAGCCGGATGGCGGACATCCGGATGGTCGGCTTCGATGCCGACGACACGCTCTGGCGCAGCGAGGACTACTTCCACGCCGCCCAGGAGGAATTCGAGCGCATCGTCGGCGGCTACGTCGACCTGGCCGACGTGCGCGTGCGCGACCGCCTGTACGCGGTCGAGAAGGGCAACATCGCCGTCTTCGGCTATGGCGTGAAGGGCATGGCGCTGTCCATGGTCGAGGCCGCGGTCGAGATCACCGGCGGGCGCATCGCCGCGACCGACCTGCACCGCATCGTCGGCATCGCCAAGGACATGCTCCGCCACCCGGTGGAGCTGCTGCCCGGCATCCGCGAGGCGGTGGAGGCGATCGCCAGCGAGCACGAGGTCGTGATGATCACCAAGGGCGACCTGTTCCACCAGGACCAGAAGGTCAGCCCCACCCGTCATTGATAAACTATTGATTATAAAGAGATTGTCTTCCGTCCGACGCCATCTGGGCGGCCCCAAATACCGGTTTTGGCGGGTCTTTGCGGGCCGAATTGGCCTGAGTTTTGTCTCGATTACGGGGTAGCGATGATCCAGGTAGTGGGGTTCGACGCTGACGACACGCTGTGGCGCAGCCAGGAGTTCTTCGACCAAGTTGCCCAGTGCAGGCTTCCAGCGCAGCTGGCATTATCAAAGCACTGGAACAACTCCAAAGCTCCTGATGTCCGCCCGAATGCTCGACCTTCTGCTGCGACAATGGCCGGGGAAGGTGGCGTTGACACCTGAAGAAGTCGCAGTCGTGCTGTCCAAACAGCCCGAGACGATACGCGAGAAGATGAGACAAGGGTCTCTGCCTGGGGCGAAAAAGCAAGGTGGCCGGTGGGTCATGCCGCTGCCAGACCTGGCCGACTACATCGAACCGCCACAATCCGCCCCGCCGCTGACGACATCCACCCCAGTCAAGCGGACCAGCAGTGGTCCCCATCGTCGCCGAGCAGTGGTGATGAACTACCGCACCGACATGTTCTGGGGGCAGGTGGCCAGGGCTATGGGCGAGCACGAGTACGCCGAACAGCTCCAAGCCCGGGCAGAGCAAGCCCGCCAGCAGTACGTCATGGAGTACTTGGCCGATCGGGCCGCGCGCAGGCGGGCCCGGCTCATGGCAATAGCGGGACTGGTCGAGGAACCACCCCGCAGGCGGGAAGACATCCTGTAAGCCACGTATCATCGGGCGTATAGGGGGAGATATGACGCCTAACGAATTCATCGCCAAGTGGCGAGGTGGTGGTAAAGAGCGTGCCGAAGCGCAGTCGTTCTTCAACGACCTGTGCAAACTCGTCGGCCATAAGACGCCCAGAGAGGCTGACCCAACCCGCACATGGTTCGCCTTCGAGTATGGGGCGGAGAAGACGGTAGGTGGCAAAGGCTTTGCCGACGCCTGGCTCAAAGGGAAGTTTGGCTGGGAAGCCAAAGGTACGGGGCGCAGTCTTCAAGACGCCTATGCCCAGTTGAAAATGTACTCCGACGACCTGCAGAACCCTCCGCTGCTGGTTGTCTCTGACCTACAAACGATCGAGATCCATACCAACTTCACCAACACGGTGAAGGAAGTCCATCGCTTCACCATTGAAGACCTGGTCAAGCCCGAAGTCCTGCGCAAGGTCTGGGCGATGTTCCACAACCCAGACGAGTTGCGGCCAGGGATCAAGCGCTCCGATATCACCAAGGAAGCCGCTGAGAAGTTCGCTGACTTGGCTTGGGCGTTGCGCAGCCGAGGGCACGCTGCCCAGGAAGTGGCTCACTTCCTCAACCGCTTGGTCTTTTGCATGTTCGCCGAAGACATCGGCCTGCTGCCCGACCAGCTTTTCACCCGCATGGTGTCCGCCTCCCAAGACGACCCGGAGGCGTTCGAGAAAAATGCCGCCCAGCTGTTCGAGGCCATGCGCCTGGGCGGGCAGGCGGGCTTCGTCAAAGTGGAGTGGTTCAACGGTGGGTTGTTCAACGACGACACTACACTGCCACTGAACCGGGAGGAGCTGCGTACGCTGCTGGCAGCGTGTCATCTGTCCTGGGACCAGATCGACCCGTCGATCTTCGGCACATTGTTCGAGCGCGGTCTTGATCCAGAGAAGCGCTCCCAGCTAGGCGCTCACTACACAGATCCAGAGACGATCATGAAGATCGTCCGTCCCGTGATCATCCAGCCTTGGCTTGCCGAATGGGAGGCAGAGAAGCTTGTCCTGGCCGAGCTAATGGCCAAGGCCAATCTCCATGGATCTAGGCAAGGCCTGACCAAAGCAGAAAAGGCCGCTCGTACCCTGGCTCACAACCAGGCCAAACAACGCTTCTCCGACTTCCTCGACCGTCTTCGAGCATTCAAGGTTCTCGATCCCGCTTGCGGATCAGGCAACTTCCTTTTCATGTCGTTGCGTGCTCTCAAAGACATCGAGCACCGCGTGATGATCGAAGGCTCGGAGCTGGGGCTGGAGCGCCAACTCCTCGGCGTTGGTCCTGCTCAGGTCATGGGCATTGAGCTCAACGAGTACGCCGCAGAACTGGCGCGTATCACCGTGTGGATTGGTGAGCTCCAATGGATGGTTCAGAATGGCTACGGCGCCAGAAAGAACCCAATCCTCCATCCGCTGAATCAAATCCAGTGCCGGGACGCCCTACTGGACGGAACCGTTCCAGCGGCTTGGCCACAGGCCGACGTCATTGTGGGAAACCCCCCTTTCATCGGCAACAAGAAGCTTCTTCGCGAACTGGGCGAAGACTACGTCAAAAAACTCAGAGACGCCTACGACGGCCGAGTTTCCGAGGGTGCGGACTTCGTCTGCTACTGGTTCGAGCGCGCAATGGACGCGATCGAGGCCGGCTCAACCCTGCGGGCTGGCTTCGTGGCAACAAACAGCATTCGAGGTGGGGCGAACCGCAAGTCTCTGGCGCGTATCGTGGACGCTTCCAGGATCTACGACGCCTGGAGTGATGAGGATTGGTGGGACAAGGGCACTGCTGTGCGAGTGTCGATGGTGGCCTTCGGCCAGTCCACTGAACCTGCGCGACTCGACGGTGTAGTCGTCCAAACCATCTACCCCGACCTCCATGCCCAGCCCATCGGGGGCGTTGAGCTCGATCTTACTCAGGCCAAACCATTGGCCCAGAACAAGGGTCTGTGCTTCCAAGGGGTAAAGCTGGGCGGTCCCTTCGAGGTGGAAGCCGAGACTGCGCGCAGCTGGTTGACTCTCCCAAACCCGCACGGCGAACCCAACAGCTTGGTCTTGCGCCGCTGGCTCAACGGCATGGACCTGGTCCGGCGCCCCACCGACGCTTGGCTCATCGACTTCGGGGTCGATATGGACGAAAAGCAGGCGATGTTGTTCGAGGCGCCATACAAGCACCTGAAAGCCAAGATTGCCAGCGCAGGTAAGCGAAGGGAGAAGGCAGCGCAGGGCACCTGGTGGAGACACCAGCGGAGCAGGCCGCAAATGCGCAAGGCACTAGCTCCTCTCACCCGGTGGCTGGCTACGCCTGAGGTTTCAAAGCACCGTGTGTTCGCGTGGATGTCGCCTGCCATGTTGCCCAGTGGGTCTGTCTACGCCATCGCTCGAGAAGATGACTTCGCCTTCGGCCTACTTCAATCGAAGATCCATGAAGTATGGGCACTCAGAGCAGGCACACGGATGGGGGTGGGCAACGATCCGCGCTACACTTCGACCACTACCTTCGAAGCGTTTCCTTTCCCCGACGGCCTGACGCCAAACCTTCCTTTGGATACTGTGCTTTCCGATCCAAGGGTAAAGAAGATTGCCGAGCTGGGTAAGACCCTCTCAGACCGACGCAATGCATGGCTCAACCCACCTCAATGGGTCGAGTGGGTAGAAGAGCCAGTGGCGGGCTACCCGCCACGGCCAGGACCAAAGCCTGGCT
>CALLKI010000046.1 GCA_938008415.1 uncultured Luteimonas sp.
AGTTCCGGCCCTGGGACGCCAAACGGCGCAAGATGGCACCGCCCGAGCCGCGGCCGCTGTACAACCAGCCGGGGATCAAGGAGGCCGCCCAGGTCGTGCTGGTCGAGGGCGAGAAGTGCGCCCAGGCCTTGATCGAGACTGGGATCGTGGCCACCACCGCGATGCACGGCGCCAACGCCCCGGTGGACAAGACCGACTGGTCGCCGCTGGCGGGCAAGGCCGTCTTGGTCTGGCCTGACCGCGACAAACCCGGCTGGGAGTACGCCGTGCAGGCGGCCCAGGCGATTCTGTCGGCGGGCGCGAAGACCTGCCACATCCTGTACCCGCCCGAGGAAGCGGCGGACGGCTGGGACGCGGCGGACGCCGTGATGGAGGGCTTCGACGTCGCGGCCTTCCTCGCCCACGGTCCGCGTGTGCAGGTGCATGACATTGCGGACCCCGGCGAGCCGGTGATCGGCGCGGATGAATCGGTGTGGGGCACCGAAGATGCCCTGGCGCTGGCCTTCACCCGGCGCTACCACCGCGACTGGCGCTACGTGGCGGCCTGGGGCCGCTGGTTGGTGTGGGATGGCCGGCGTTGGCGCAACGAGGAGACGCTGGCGGCCACCGACTTGATCCGCGGTGTCTGCCGACACGCGGCCCTCCAGGCCGACAACCCCAAGCTGGCGGCCAAGCTGGCCACCTCCGGCACCGTCGGCGGCGTCGAACGCCTGGCTCGCGCAGACCGACGCCACGCCGCGACCACCGCCGAGTGGGACGCCGATCCCTGGCTGCTCAACACCCCAGGCGGCGTGGTCGACCTCAGGACGGGGCGCATGCGCGCACACGACCGCGCCGACCGCATGACCAAGATCACCACCGCCACGCCCGGCGGCGACTGCCCGACCTGGCGGCGCTTCCTTGCCGAAGTCACCGGCGGCGACGCGGACCTGCAAGCCTATTTGCAGCGCGTCAGCGGCTACTGCTTGACCGGCTCGACCCAGGAGCATGCGCTGTTCTTCCTCTATGGCACCGGCGCCAACGGCAAGTCGGTGTTCGTGAACACCCTGGCCACGATCCTCGGCGACTACGCCGCCAGCGCGCCGATGGACACCTTCATGGAGACGCGCAGCGACCGGCATCCAACCGACATGGCGGGCCTGCGCGGGGCGCGCTTCGTCTCCTCCATCGAGACCGAGCAAGGGCGGCGCTGGGCCGAATCCAAGGTCAAGAGCCTCACGGGCGGCGACAAGATCTCCGCGCGCTTCATGCGGCAGGACTTCTTCGAGTTCTGGCCGCAGTTCAAGCTTTTCGTCGCTGGCAACCACAAGCCCGCCATCCGCAACATCGACGAGGCGATGAAGCGGCGGCTGCACCTGATCCCCTTCACGATCACCGTGCCGCCCGAGCGGCGCGACAAACACCTGCAGCAGAAGTTGCTGGCCGAGCGGGACGGCATCCTGGCCTGGGCGCTGGAAGGGTGCCTGGCCTGGCAGCGCCTGGGCCGGCTCGATCCGCCGCCGCAGGTCGTGGCCGCCACCGAGGAGTACTTCGAAGCCGAGGACGCGCTGGGCCGCTGGCTGGAGGAGCGCTGCGTGCGCGAGGCCAATGCCAAGTCACTGACCGCCGAACTGTTCGCCGACTGGAAGCAGTGGGCGGAGGCCGCCGGCGAGTTCGTCGGCTCACAGCGCCGCTTCTCCGACCTCTTGATCACCCGCGGCGTCGAGAAATGGCGCAACGCCGCCGGCATCCGGGGCTTCCGTGGCGTGGGTCTCAAGCACCCGATGCAGCCCGCCTACACCCCCTATGCCGACGACTGAACACCCGTGACCACCGACAGGACTGACGCATCTGACGCTGTCCATCGTAAGTCTCTACGCGCGCGCGCGTGCGCGCGCCTCACGGGAACTATCGATATCGTGCGTCGGATGCGTCAGTCCCCACCGAACGAGGACTGACACCATGCACACCACGATCCTGGCCCTGGACCTGGGCACCACCAGCGGTTGGGCGCTGCGCGACCGCACCGGCCGCATCACCAGCGGCAGCCAATCCTTCAAGCCACAGCGATTCGAAGGCGGCGGCATGCGCTACCTGCGCTTTGGCCGTTGGATTTCTGAAATTCAGACATCGGTTTCTGAACTTCAGTTTTTGTACTTCGAGGAAGTGCGCCGCCACGTCTCGACCGACGCGGCGCACGCCTACGGCGGGTTCCTGGCCACGCTCACGGCCTGGTGCGAGCACCACGGCATCCCCTACCAGGGCGTGCCGGTGGGCACGATCAAGAAGCACGCCACCGGCAAAGGCAACGCCCGCAAGGACGCGGTGATGGCGGCCGTGCGTGCGCGCGGCTACCTGCCCACCGACGACAACGAAGCCGACGCCCTGGCGCTGTTGCACTGGGCCATCCAGCAGCACGACGCGGCGCAGGAGGACTGAGATGATTGTTCCGACCCCTCGCTACCGCTGCCCGCTGGGGCGCCTGCAGCCCGAGCCGATGGACGTGGAGGCCGTCAAGCGCCGCGGCTGGCGCGAGCAACGCCTGCTCGTCGTCTCCCTCGAGGACGACCGGCTCGACTGGATGGAACGCGAGCTGATCCGCCGAATCGGCGAGCGGCTCTACGGTGCACGGGAGGCGCGCCATGGCTGAGTGGACCGTCGAGCGTGTGGCCGAACGCTTCCGGGAGGCGGCCATCACCGCCCATCGCCTGCCGCCCGTGCGGGTGCAGGGC
>CALLKI010000047.1 GCA_938008415.1 uncultured Luteimonas sp.
GGCGTCCCGTCCCGTGCTACACCCCCTGATATCGCGGTCTGCTCGCCCTCATAAGACATATCGCGGCCTCCTTGCCGCCGAAAACTGCAAGCGTGCACTCGAGGGCCCCTACATGCCATCGGGCAAATGCCCGCGCCGTATAGGAATTTGCCAATTGACGGGGTCAGGGCTCCGCCAGCAGACTAGGGGCTACGCCCCGCTTCGGGGTCTACTGGTAGTTAGAACTCATTGTGGGAGAGTGTCGCTATGGAAGGATTTGTTCTGTCGCTTCAGTTCAGTGACGAGGAGTTCCCGCTACTCCAGGACGTCTCAACACTTCTTTATGATTTGACGCTCACGCATGACTTCGGAGCTCTTCTGACGTCGTATGAGCGACCCTACTATTCCTTTGGTACCACCTTTTGGTATAGGAACGGGCGACCTGTACCACGTGCGGAAAAGATTCGCGCTGCAAGGGTAGTTAAAGAATCCCCGTTGTTGCTGGAGGTGGTCATTCCCAGCTTGGGGGCCCTGTGGGTCCTCCTTCAGATCCTTGAGAAGGTCGCGGATAGACCGCTGGTGAGGGAGAAGCTAGAGCGAGAGGTTACCAAGCTTCGGAGAGAAGACGCGATCCACCGGCAAACTGTTTCGGATATGCACGTTGATTTTTTGCGCCGGCTAGAGAATGACCCGGCTGCGCTTCGTATCGCGGAGCAACTCGAGCAAAGGCTGCGCAGAAATCCAATTAAGCTCGTGGCGGCAGACATTACCACCATGCCCCCTGCCGCCAATGACGAAGAATCGGAAGCGCGGGATGAGTTCTAACAATTCATTCAAGCCGATGCCGCTTCGCGGCACGGCTTAATTCAGGCGTTAGGTGCCTTTGGCAACATCAATGCAGTCGGAGCCAATATGACCCAATTCACTCAGCAAGGCGCAGCGATACGACAGCAGGCCAAGGACTTGGTCTACCGCTTCATGAAAGATTCTGCACTTTGTCAGCCCGGCCATGAGGGAATGCGGCTTGCTCGCATCTTTCGAGAGTGCGGCCTGGACTGGGGCGACTACCCCAAAGCCACTTCGTCCAATCAGCAGTACTGGGTCGTCGCCTTGGTCCGCGAACTTGAGGCAGAGGGTAAGGTTGAGCGGGTGTCGGAGTCCGGCCCATGGCGCCTCAGGTGAGCGTTCGTAGGCTGCTCAGTGCGGCACCTAACAATTCATTCAAGCCGACGCCGCTTCGCGGCGCGGCTTAATTCAGGCGTTAGGTGCCACATGGGGACAGTCGTGGAACGGAAGGATCTTCTGGAGACCATCATCTATGCAGACCGCGGTTACATCGCGGATATGTATGAGGCGATAACTGGAACGCGTCCACATACGACGATTACTAGGAACCAGGGGAAGAAGGCGGGTGCCTCAGTTCCATTGTTTTCTGCTGAGCTCTCTGCAACCGAGTCACGATCTTACGAAATCTCAACCAACGAGATGCTCGCTGAGATTCTGCCATCGCTCCAGCGAGAGTCGAGCATTGATGGGAGTACTCTCGCCAGGCGAATGGCATCGAAGATCGGCTGGATCGACGGGGAAGCTTACGGTGCCGCTGTACCTGTACGGCGTGCGCTACCTGCGTTCGCTGGCATGGGGCGTCTCGATGGCCGGCCTGCTGCTGGTGCTGCTGCCGCTGTTGTGCTGAACCGTTCGTCGACGTTCATCGACGGTTGTCCGGCGCGGCCGGGCATCGCCTAGACTGGGTGCATGCAAGCCGACCGTCCTTCCATGTCCAAGGCCTCCCGCCAAATCCTGTCCGTGGTCCTGCTGCTGGCCGCGGCCATTGGGGTGCTGGTCGCCTGTCAGCGTTTCGTGGCCGATAAGGAAGAGGTCCAGACCCAGCCGGTGGCCTCGCCGGAAGAGGGTGGCGCGGTCAGCCGCGATCCGATGCCCGAAGAGGCCATGTCGGTGGAGGCATTGCCGCAGGGGCAGGCGGCCGAGCCGGAGGGCGAGGTGGACTGGTCGCCGTTGGAACTGGCCTCCGGCCAGGCCTGGATCGGCTGCGACCTGGACTACTCCGCTGGCGACGGCGGGCAGGTGGAGGGACTCGGGCGCGAACAGATCGAATCGCTGCTGCAGCCGTGCGTGGAACGCAAGGTGATGCGGCTGCGCTACGAGGGCAAGATCGCCGCCGATTTCGCCGCGCTCATCCAGCGCGTGGCGCATCTCGTCGGCGAGCTGGGCATCGACAAGCGCGTGCTCGACATCGATTCCAGCGGCGGCCTGGTCGAGGACGCGATGCGCGCGGGCGACACCATCGCCGACACCCACTGGACGGTATGGGTCCGCGAGGACTCCGTCTGCCACAGCGCCTGCATGTTCATCCTCGCCGCGGGCGACGTGCGCATGATCAGCGGCCGCGTCGGCATCCACCGCATCATCCGCATGAGCTCGACCGCCACCACCAGGGCCGAGCTCAACCGGGAGCTGCGCGCGGTGTACGCGCGGGTGCGCGATTACCTCGAGCGCAACGGGGCGGCGGTCGCGGTGGCCGACCTGATGATGGCGGTCCCCAACCGCAACCTGCGCCTGCTGACCCAGGAGGAGCTGCGCGAGTACGGGCTCGACGGCATCAACCCGGTGCAGGACGACCTCGACCGCCTGAAGCTGATGCGCCGCTGCGGCGAGGACTTCGTGGCACGGCGGGACGCCTTCGTCCGCGCGTTCGACGCGCGCTGCAAGCGCAACGATCTGGAGCTCGACGCGCTCAACGCCTGCGGGCTCGAGTTGCGCCGCTCGTTCGGCTTCCCCGATCCGCATTGCCCGGACGAAAGCCCGCTGTCGGAGTTCGATACCGCCATGGAGCAGGACCCTCCCGGCGATGCGCCGCAGGAGGACGCGTCGGCGTCGATGGAGACGCCGGGGAGTGCCGCCGCAGGCGGCGGCTGACCCGCGCGGTGCCAGGGCCGGCTCAGCCGTCGTCGGACGGCCTGCTGTCGATGAATCCGCCGGACTGGCGCCGCCACAGCTTCGCGTAGAGCCCGCCGGCCGCGACCAGTTCCGCGTGCGTGCCCTGTTCGACGATGCGGCCGTGGTCCATCACCACGAGCCGGTCCATCGCGGCGATGGTCGAGAGCCGGTGCGCGATCGCGATCACCGTCTTGCCTTCCATCAGCCGTTGCAGGTTTTCCTGGATCGCGGCCTCGATCTCGGAGTCCAGCGCCGAGGTGGCCTCGTCCAGCACCAGGATCGGCGCGTCCTTCAGCAGCACGCGGGCGATCGCGATGCGCTGGCGCTGGCCGCCGGACAGCTTCACGCCGCGTTCGCCCACGTGCGCGTCGTAGCCGCGGCGTCCCTCGCTGTCTTCCAGCTCGAGGATGAAGTCGTGCGCCCGTGCCTGCTTCGCGGCCTCGATCATCTCCTCCTCGGTCGCGTCCGGGCGGCCGTAGAGGATGTTCTCGCGGACCGAGCGGTGCAGCAGCGAGGTGTCCTGGGTGACCACGCCGATCTGCGCGCGCAGGGAATCCTGCTGCACGCCGGCGATGTCGATGCCGTCGACCAGGATCCGGCCGCGCTCGCGGTCGTGGAAGCGCAGCAGCAGGTTCACCAGCGTGGATTTTCCGGCGCCGGACGGGCCGACCAGGCCGATCTTCTCGCCCGGGCGGATGTGCAGCGACAGCCCCTCGATCACGCCGCCGGCCTTGCCGTAGTGGAAACTGACGTCCTCGAAGCGGATGTCGCCGCGGACACGGGGCAGGAGGGGTGCCCCGGGGGCGTCGTCCACCACCGGTGGCAGCGAGATCGAGTTGATCCCGTCGTGCACGGTGCCGATGTTCTCGAACAGCGCGGACAGCTCCCACATGATCCACTGCGACATGCCGAGGATGCGCAGTACCAGTGCGGTGGCGACCGCGATCGCGCCGGCGGTGACCGCACCCTGGTGCCACAGCCACAGGCCGAGCCCCACGGTGGCGAACAGCAGCGCCATGTTCATGGCGTAGAGCAGGCTCCACACCGAGGTCGCCAGCCGCATCTGCGGGTACACGGTGTCGAGGAAACTTTCCATCGCTTCCCGTGCGTACGCCTGCTCGCGCTGCGAGTGGGAGAACAGCTTGACCGTGGCGATGTTGGTGTAGCTGTCCACGATGCGCCCGGTCATCACCGAGCGCGCGTCGGCCTGCGCGCGCGAGACGCGTTCCATGCGCGGAACGAAGTAACGCATGAGCAAGGCGTAGGAGACCAGCCACACGGCGAACGGCAGCATCATCCGCCAGTCCGAGGAGCCGGCGACGGCCAGCGTGCCGGCGAAGAACACCAGCACGTAGTTGCCGATGTCCAGGAGCTTGATCACCGTTTCGCGCACCGCCAGCGAGGTCTGCATGAGCTTGGTGGCGATGCGCCCGGCGAACTCGTTCTGGAAGTAGCCCATCGACTGCCGCAGCAGGTAGCGATGCACGTTCCAGCGGATGCGCATCGGGAAGTTGCCGAGCAGGGTCTGGTGCTGGACCAGCGAGTTGAACAGCACCGTCGCCGGCAAGGCCAGCAGCACCAGAACTCCCATCCACAGCAGGCGCCCGCCTTCCTCGGCCAGGAAGGTGTCCGGCGTGGTCGCGCCGAGGCGGTCCACCAGCGCGCCGACGTAGGCGTACAGCGCCAGTTCGGCCAGGGCGATGCCCGCCGTGGTCAGCGCCAGCAGCAGGAGCCATTTCTCCGCGCCGCGCGTGTAGTGGCGGCAGAAGGCGTACAGCGAGCGCGGCGGCTGCGCCGGCGGGTCCTGCGGGAACGGGTCGAGTCGGGTTTCGAACCAGCGGTACATGGGGGAGGGCGGGGAACGGAAAAGCAGGGATTGTCGCCGATCACGCGCATGGAGACGGCGGCCGCCGGGCCTGCCGCTCATGGCGCGAGCACCGCGATGCGGCCCAGATGGTGTGCGGTGACGGCCTCCAGCGCTTCAGCCAGCCGCGGCAGCGGGAATCGCCGCGAGACATGCGGCAGCAGCAGGCCGCGTTGCAGCAGGCCATGGAGGTCGCGCAGCAGGGCGGGGTCGAAACTCGCGGCGAACGCGGTGCCGGCGATCCCCTGGGGCACGTCGACACCCCGGGGCCAGGTGACCCGGCTGCCGGCAGGCATCGCGGCCGCCACCTGCTCCGCTGCGGCCCCGCCGGCCGTCAACAGGGCCAGCGAGGCCCCGCCACCGGTGAAACGCCTGACAGCCCGGCCGATGTCGTCGCGCCGGCCGTCGATGGCGGCGTCCGCACCCTGGCGCAGCGCCAGCCGCACGCCGTCGGCACGCGAGGCGATGGCCAGGGTCCGCAGTCCCATCCGTCGCGCCAGTTGCAGCGCCAGATGGCCGATGCCACCGCTGGCACCGAGGATCACGAGGCGCTGCCCGGCGCGCGCCTCCAGCCCGTCGCGCAGGCCACGCAGGGCAAGCGCGCCGTCCACGGGCAACACCGCAGCCTGGTCCGCGGCCAGCCACGGCGGCACCGGCCATGCATGCGTTTCGTCGAACAGCACGTATCCGGCGAAGCAGCCGGTGCGCGCCATGCGCCCGGCCAGCATGCCGTAGACGCGGTCCCCGGGGCGGAAGCCACGCACTGCGCTTCCCGTCGCGACGACGGTCCCCGCGGCTTCCGCGCCCGCGACCAGGGGGAACCGTTCGCGGTGGCCGCTGCGCCGGGCGAAATCGCCGTCGCGCCTGAGCAGGTCCCAGTGGCCGACGCCCGCCGCTGAAACGCGCACCAGGACCTGCCGCGGGCCTGGCGCCGGGATCGGCAGCAGGACGGCCCGCGGAAGCTGGTCGCGGCCATGGCACAGGAATGCCATCGCCGGCATGGTGCCGGCTGGAGTCCCGGGGATGGGCATGGCGGCGACGGGGGAAGCGGCGGAAACGGGCATGCCAGGGCTTGATGTGCGGGGGCGCACAGGCTAAAACCTCAACATTACTTGAGGTCAAGGGGTGCCCCATGACATCGCGGATGCCGCCGTCCTCCGCGCGCGAACTCACCGTCGGCGAAGTGGCCGCGCGCAGCGGCGTCTCCGTGTCGGCACTGCATTTCTACGAGGCGAAGGGATTGATCCGCTCCTGGCGGACGGCGGGCAACCAGCGCCGCTACGCGCGCGACGTGCTGCGCAGGATCGCGGTGATCCGGGTCGCGCAGCGTGCGGGGATACCGCTGGAATCCATCCGCAAGGCCCTGTCGACGCTGCCGGACGGACGCACGCCGACCGCGGCCGACTGGGCCCGCCTGTCGCGCGGCTGGCGCGCCGAACTCGACGCGCGCATCGGGCGGTTGACGCGCCTGCGCGACCAGCTCGACGGTTGCATCGGCTGCGGCTGCCTGTCGCTGCGCGCATGCCCGTTGCGCAATCCGGATGACCGCATGGCCGCCCTGGGGCCGGGAGCGCTGGGGCTGGATGGGCGTGCGGGTGACGGGTCAGCGTCCGCCGCCGCCTCCGCCGCCGCCTCCGCCACCGGAAAAGCCTCCTCCTCCCGCGCCGGAACTGCTGCCCGGAGGCGTGGCTGAGGACGCGATCCGCGTCGCCAGCCCCTGGCCCACGGTCTTGCCCAGGCTGCCGAGGTCGGTGATCGCACCACGACCGGTGCCGTGGTACCAGCCGACCGAAGCCGTGGCCGTGGCCGCGGCGGCCTCGCCGACCGCCAGCGTGAACTTGCGCGTCCACGCGTCCTCGACCTGCAGCGCAACGGCGTAGGGCAGCAGGAACTCGTAGCGTGCCGCGTCGAGCCGGGGTTCCGGTCCCGCGTCCGGTCCCTGCAGCCGCTGCAGGTCCTGGCGCTCGGCCACGCCGAGGTAGCGGCGCAGGCCCTCGATCCGGTCCAGCATGCGCCGGCCTTCCGGCGTGTGCGCGGGGAACAGGAAGGCGAACGCGGTGGCCACGCCGAACATGGCCACGATCACGGGCACCGCCAGCAGCAGCCCGCTGCCGGTTCCCGCGCCGAACGCGATCGCGAGCATGCTGGAGCCGCCCGCGATCAGGAAGGCGACCGCCGTGCTGCCGGCATTGGTGTTGAACAGGCTGCCGTGGAACCGCTCCTTGAGCGATCTGGCGTGCGCGGCCATGGCCGACTGCAGGGTGGGGGCGTTCTTCCTGTCCAGTTCGAGCGATGGGCCATGGCGGAACAGCCCCTGCAGCAGGACCTCCTGCTCCGGGGCGGTGCCGCCGCCGCCGGACGTCCGTTCCAGCCGCCACTCGTCCTTCAGCAGGCCTTTCTCGCGATGGATGCGCAGGTGGCCTGCAACCGCCAGCGACAGCACGTCGGCGGAAAAGCACAGCGCGTCGTGGCGCATGCGTTCGATGTAGCGCAGCGCGGACGGGGACAGGCCCTCCGGCGGGTCGTACTGCACCACCACCGTGCCCGGGGCGGGATCACGTCCCACCCGGCGCCAGCGGCGCAGGCAGAAGGCGAGCAGGGCGGCCAGCCCCGCCAGCGCGACCAGTCCGGCGCGGTTGTCCTTCAGCAGCCACCACAGCCGCTGCGCACGGGTCGGCTCGGCGACGACGCCCTTGGGGAACGACAGGACCACTGTCATGCCTTCGTGCGGCGCCAGCGGGCGCGTGAGCGTCCAGCGTGCGACGCCCGGCGCGACGGTTTCCGCCCGGCAATCGCGTCCGCGCGCGCCCTGCGGCCCGGTGTAGCACCCGGCGGACATGTCCGCGACGGGCACGGCGGAAGGCAGGCGCAGCTCCACGCGCCCGCCTTCGACCGCGAAGGCCCAGCCGGTGCCGATCGCGTTCCAGTAGAGTTCGTCGTGGTCCGCGAAGAAGCCGGTCTGCCGGGGGGTGCGGTAGCGCAAGGTGTACGTGTATTCGGCGGGGACCGGCAGGAAGCCGTCGTTGCCGGTGTTCACGCGCACGCCGTTGCCGAGGGTCTCGGTGAACCAGGGCTCCGGATGGCCGTCGCGCAGTACCTCGATCACGTCGAAATCCACCACCACGCGGTTGCCATGGCGGTCGCGGTAGCGGGTGGGGAAGTCGCGGTAGATGCCGCGGCGGATGGCGTGTCCTTCCGCGCGAACGCGGATGCGTTCGCTGACCTCGAGGCTGCCGTCGGCGTTGAGCGTGACGTCGCTGTCGTAGGCCAGGATGCGTTCCTGCGCTCGCGGCGAGGACACCGCCGTGGCGGCAAGGACGAGGACCGCGGCGACGGTGCGGAGGTGCTTCATGGCAGGTCCACCTTCATCGTGGCGCGCTGCTCCGGCCCGGCCTCGAAGAAGTCCTCGGGGGGAAAACCCGCCAGCCGTGCCACGACCAGGCCGGGGAACCGCTGCACGGCGTCGTTGTAGTCGCGGACCGCGCCGTTGAAGAACCGGCGTGCGTACTGCAGTTGCTCCTCGACCTCGACCAGGTCGTGTTGCAGCCGCGCGAAGTTGTCGCTGGCCTTCAGAACGGGGTAGGCCTCCCCGAGCGCGACCAGCCGGCCGAGTGCGTCCTGCAGTTCGTCCTCGACCCCGGCCAGGCGCGGCCGGTCGGATACTTCCAGCGCCCGCGCGCGCAGCGCGGTGACCGCCTCGAGCACCGCGCGCTCGTGGCCGGCGTAGGCGGCCACCGCGGATACCAGCCGCGGGACGAGGTCGTGCCGGCGGACCAGCTGCACGTCCACGTCCGCCCAGGCGGTGCGGACCTGGTTGCGCAGGCGCACCAGCCGGTTGTAGGCGAGGATCGCCCAGGCCAGCAGGGCCGCGAACATGACTGCGGGCAGAAGGATGGCAGGTGTCATCGTCCAGCTCCCGGGCCGCGGTGGACAGGGACGCCCGGGTCGCCCCGGACGTGACCGCAGCGTAACGGATCGCCGTGGCGACGGCTTGCAGGGCCGGGCCCGGGGTGGCTTACACTCGGGGTCCCGAATGGACTGATCGACCGAGGGACCATGAACACCATGCGTATCCTGCTGGCTGCTGCGGCGCTCGCGGCGTGCACCACGGCACTGGCGCAGCAGCCGCCCGCCCAGCCTTCCCAGGCCGCGCCGGCGCAGCAGGCCCAGCTGACGCCCGAGCAGCAGGCCGCCCTGGCCAGGCAGGACCAGGAAATGTCCCTTGCCGCGCTGCAGGTGATGCAGCTGGTCGATGCAAACCGCATCGGCGAGGTCTGGGATGGCGGCTCGGCGGTGATGAAGCGGGTGGTGACCCGCGACGAGTTCATCCGCCAGATCACCCTTGACCGCAACCGCCTGGGCGCGGTCGTCAGCCGTGGCCAGCCGGTGGTGACACGGTCGCAGGGGCAGGAGGGATCCGCCGTGCCCCCGGGCCTGTACATCAACGTGCAGACGCCCACGCAGTTCGCCTCGCAGCAGCAGCCGGTCCGCGAGCTGGTGTCGTTCCGGCTCGACGAAGACAGGGTCTGGCGCGTGAGCGGTTATTCCGTGCGCTGAGGATCCAGAATACGCGCCGGACGACGCAGGCGGGCGGCCCGAGGGCCGCCCGTCGCGTTTCAGTGCCGCGTCGATCACTCAGCTCCCGGCCTGGGCCGCAAGCCAGTCGATCACCCGCCGCGCTTCGCGGGCGTGGGCACGTTCCCTGTCCGCGCGATCGCGACCTTCGGCTGAGGCGGACGCGGCTCAGTCGCCCGGCGTGGCCCGCGGCTCCCCGGCGCGCCGCTGCTGTTCGCGGCCGAGCCAGATGCCGAGCGCGGCCCAGACAGCGGCCAGCGGCACCACCACGGCCGCCAGTCCGCCCAGCGCAAGGCCGATACGGCCGAGCAGGCCCTCGACCTGGGCGCCGACCACGTCGCCGGTCCGGTACACGAAGGTGTCCACGAAGGCCTTGGCCTTGTACTTGTCCTCGCGCCCGACCACGGTGAACAACGCCTCGCGCGCGGGCCGGGCCAGGCCGCGCTGCAGGGCGCGGTTGGCCGCTTCCAGCAGCACCAGCACGGCGAATGAGCCGTAGACCGCGAGTCCGGCGAATCCCAGCGCCATGGCCGCGGGCAGCACCGCGAGCGCGAACGGCATGCCGAGGCTGCGGATGATGTGCCCGCTCAGGGCCAGTTGCAGCGCCAGCACCGCGATCTGGGTCCACATGTCGATGTTGGCGAACAGGCTGGTGCGCGCGTCGAGGCCGGATTCCGCGGCAGCGACCATCTGTAGCCGGGTGAAGTAGATGAAGGTCGCCACCACCGTCATCAGCAGCACGTAGCCGGCGATGCCCAGCAGGTAGGGCGAGGCGAAGGTGGCACGGATGCCGGTCCAGGCGCTGCCGCCGATGCGCACGGATTCGTCGGCGGGCCTGGCGGAGTCCCGCGCCGTGCCGCCGGGCTGGTCGCTGCGCAGGTGGACCAGCGCCCGGGCCAGCGCGATCGCGGCGAGCAGGAATCCCGCCGAAACCAGCAGCAGGCTCGGCGTGCCCAGCGGTCCGGCCAGGCGCCCGGCCAGCCACGGGCCGAAGATCGCGCCCAAGGTGCCGCCGACCGCGACTAGCGCGAACAGGCGCTTGCCCTGGTCGCTGGCGAAGCGGTCGGCCATCAGCGCCCAGAACACCATCGTCGAGAACAGGTTGAACACGCTGAACCAGACGTAGAACACCTGGCCGCTGCGTTCGCCGACCGCCTCTGGCGCGAACTGCAGCAACGCCCAGAAGCCGCACAGGCCCAGCGCGAAGAATGCATAGGTCGCGGCGATGAACTGCAGGCGCCGGAAGCGGCTCACCAGCCAGCCGAACGCCGGATTGACCAGCAGCGTGGCCAGCGCGGTACCGATGAACAGCCAGCGCACGCTTTCGATGCCACGGCTCATGCCCAGCGCATCGCGCGCGGGGCGCAGCAGCATCAGCGCGGTGAGGACGCAGAAGAAGAACAGCGCTGCGACCAGCACCGGCCCCGCCTCGCCGCGCCTGAGGTTGAAGAGGTCCGCAAGCCGTCCGCGCATCGTCCGCTCCCGCCTGGTGGGCATGCCGGGAATGTATGCCCGCAGGCCACGATGATCGCGCAGATTGCGGGGTGGTGGTGGCACGCGCCCGTGCCGCAGGTCACGGCACCTGCGGTTCCCGATCCCGCCGGCAGGTGTCAGCGGGGATCCGGGCCGTCGTCCGCGGCCGGCCGCACCAGGCGCGCGATGTCGCGTTCGCCTTCGCGGTCCACGCGGACCAGCCCTGCGCCCGGGATGCCGCCGACCGGCACGTCGCCAAGCCAGGCCAGCTCGCGCATCAGCACGCTCATGCGCACGCCCAGGCGCTTGCACAGGCGAGGCAGCGAGATGCCCCCGGGATGCGCCGCTAGTTCCGAAAGCAGCGCCTCGCGCAGCGCGGGCCCGGCTTCAGCCGACGACATGGGCCGGGATGTCCCGTTGCGAGGGTCCCGCCGCCGGGTCCGGCGCGTGCCGGCGCACGACCACGGGGATGGATTTCGAGGCCGGCGTGCGCGAGAACTCGGCGAAGCTCGACAGCGGCACCAGCGCGTTCGTCTCCGGGTAGTACGCGGCCAGGCAGCCGCGCGGGATGTTGTAGGGCGCCAGCAAGAAGCCCCGGACCACGCGCCGCACGCCATCCCCGCCGAGGCTTTCGAGATCCACGCGGTCGCCGGCCTCCATGCCGAGCGCGGCGATGTCGTCGGGATTGGCGAACACCACCCGGCGCTCGCCGAACACGCCGCGGTAGCGGTCGTCGAGGCCGTAGATGGTGGTGTTGTACTGGTCGTGCGAGCGCACGGTGGCGAGGTTGAACACCGGTTCCCGGCGCGTGGCGCGGGCCCGGTGCAGCGGGGTGTCGACCGGGACCGGGTGCGGCAGGAACGCGGCGCGGCCGTCGGCGGTCTTCCACACGCGCTCCCTGGCCGGGTTCGGCAGGCGGAAGCCGCCGGGGACGCGGACCCGGGCGTTGAAGTCGTGGAAATCGTCGAACACGAGCGCGATCAGGTCGCGGATGCGGTCGTAGTCCTCCACCAGCCAGCGCCACGGCACCCTGCTGCGTCCACCGAGCGTGGCTTCCGCCAGGCGCGCGACGATCACCGGCTCCGACAGCAGGTCCGGCGAGGCCGGCGGGTTGATGCCGGCGGACATGTGCACCATGCTCATCGAGTCCTCGACCGTCACCGCCTGCGGCCCGGACGCCTGCACGTCGATCTCGGTGCGGCCAAGGCAGGGCAGGATCAGCGCCTCGCGCCCGTGGACGAGGTGGCTGCGGTTGGGCTTGGTGGACACGTGCACGGTCAGCGCGCAGTTGCGCAGCGCGGCCCGGGTGGCCTCCGTGTCCGGCGTGGCCACCGCGAAGTTGCCGCCCATGGCGAAGAACACCTTCGCGCGGCCGTCGCGCATGGCCTCGATCGCGCCGATGGTGTCGTAGCCATCCTTCCGTGGGGGCTCGAAGCCGAACACGTCGCGCAGGCGGTCTAGGAACTCCCGTGGCGGCTTCTCCCAGATCATCATCGTGCGATCGCCCTGCACGTTGCTGTGCCCGCGCACCGGGCAGACGCCCGCGCCGGGGCGGCCGATGTGGCCACGCAGCAGCAGCAGGTTGACGATCATCTGGATCGTGGCCACCGAATGCCGGTGCTGGGTGATGCCCATGCCCCAGCAGGCGATGACCCGTTCCGCGGCGAGGTAGATGTCGCCGGCCCTGCGGATCTGCCGCTCGTCCAGGCCCGATTCCGCGGTGATCCGCTCCCATGGCTCGGCCATCACGTCCGCGGCGAAGGCCTCGAAGCCGCTGGTGTGGCGCGCGATGAAGTCGCGGTCGAGCAGGGAAGGGCGACCCGCCGCGACCGCCTCGGCGTCGCGTTCGAGCACGTGCCTGATCATGCCCTTGACCGCGGCCAGGTCGCCGCCGATGCGCAGCTGGAAATAGTCCGAGGCGATCCGGGTCGAGCCGCCCTGAAGCATCTCCAGGGCGTCCTTGGGGTCGGCGAACTTCTCCAGCCCGCGCTCGCGCAGGGGGTTGAAGGCGACGATCGCCGCGCCGCGCTTCGCCGCCGCACGCAGCTCGCCGAGCATGCGCGGGTGGTTGGTGCCCGGGTTCTGGCCGAAGATCAGGATGCAGTCGGCCTGCTCGAAGTCGTCCAGGGAGACCGTGCCCTTGCCGACGCCGATCTGCCGCCTGAGCGCGGTGCCCGAGGGCTCGTGGCACATGTTCGAGCAGTCCGGGAGGTTGTTGGTGCCGAACTCGCGCACGAACAGCTGGTAGAGGAAGGCGGCCTCGTTGGAAGTGCGCCCGGAGGTGTAGAAGACCGCCTCGTCGGGCGAGGCGAGCGCGTTGAGGTGGAGGGCGATGGTCGCGAACGCCTCGTCCCAGGTGGTGGCCACGTAGCGGTCGCCGGCGGCGTCGTAGCGCATCGGCGTGGTCAGGCGGCCTTGGTTCTCCAGCCAGTGGTCGCTGTAGCGCGACAGCTCCGCCACGGTATGGCGCGCGAAGAACTCCGGGTCGGCGCGGCGCCGGGTGGCCTCGGCGGCCACCGCCTTGGCGCCGTTCTCGCAGAACTCGAAGGTCGAGGTGTGGTCGCGGTCCGGCCACGCGCAGCCGGGGCAGTCGAAGCCGTCTGGCTGGTTCATCGAAAGCAGGGTGCGCGCACCCTGCACGGGAATGCCCTGTTCCGTGAGGTGGCGGGCGACGCTCTTCAGCGAGTCCCAGCCGCCGGCGGGGCGGTCGTATTCACGCAGGGGGCGTTCTTCGCTCATGGGGGCGATGTTGCCACGGATGCGCCGGCCAGGCGCCAGGGGTGGGTGTAGACGACGCAGCTCTCGCCGCGGGCGAAGCCGACCAGGGTCATGCCGGCGCTGTCGGCCAGGGAGACGGCGAGGGCGGTGGGTGCCGAGATCGCCGCCAGCATCGGCATGCCGGCCTGCGCGGCCTTCATCGCCATCTCGTAGCTGGCGCGGCTGGAGACCACGCAGAAGCCGGCGGCCAGGTCGGTGCCCGCGGCGAGCAGCGCGCCGACGAGCTTGTCGAGGGCGTTGTGGCGGCCCACGTCCTCGCGCACCACGAGCAGCCGGCCGTCCGGGGCCGCCCAGGCCGCGGCGTGGGTGGCTCCTGTGAGCGCATTCAGCGTCTGCCGCCGCTGCATTTCATCCAGTGCCCGCGCCAGGGCCTGCGGCGTGGCCCCGGTGCCGCGCGGCACCGGGCGCGGCGGGCGCAGCACCGCCTCGATCGACTGCGCGCCGCACAGGCCGCAGCCGCTGCGCCCCTCGAGCCCGCGGCGGCGCGCGGCGATCCGTCCGTGCCGCGCGGCGGGCACCGACATCGCCACGTGGATGCCGTCCAGGGTGGCGTCGATGGCCTCGATGCGCAGCTCGTCCGCGGCATCCACGATCCCCTCGCTGACCGCGAAGCCCAGCGCGAAGTCCGCGATGTCGGCGGGCGTGGCCATCATCACCGCGAACGGCTCGCCGTCGAACGACAGCGCCACCGGGACCTCCTCGGCGATCCAGTCCGGCTCGCGGCAGGCCGTACCCGCGCGCAGGCGCAGAGGCGAGCGCCGGACGGCGCCGGCCGGGGCGCCACCGGGAGGGGAAGGGGCCTCGGGCTGCATGGCAGGCTGTTCCGTGCGCGGTGTTGGCCAGAGCATAGCGCGTGCAGGCGGCCGACCATGCCAAAAGGCATATGCCTGCCATGCGTGCGGGGATGCAAGAATCCGGGAAGGCCCCGGCTCCTGCGTGCGCCGGGTGCGCCGCGTACGACGTTCGAGGAGGCACGGACTTGCAACGACGCGATTTCCTGGCCCTCGGGGGCCTCGGGCTCGGCGGCCTGGCGCTGTCGCCCTACGTCAAGGCCATCGCTGCCGAGCAGCTGCTCGAGAAGATCGATGTCGGGTTCAAGAAGCGGCTCGCCGATGCCGCGCTGCAGGCGGCCACTTCCTCCGGCGCCAGCTACTGCGACGTGCGCATCGGTCGCTACCTGCGGCAGTTCGTGATGACCCGCGAGGACAAGGTCCAGAACGTGGTCAATACCGAGTCCACCGGCGTGGGTATCCGCGTGATCGCCAACGGCGCCTGGGGGTTCTCGGCCACGAACGTGCTGACCCCCGACGCGGTGGCCGCGACCGCGCGCCGCGCGGTGGAGATCGCGAAGGCCAACGCGAAGCTCCTGACCGAGCGGGTGCGCCTGGCCAGGGCCCCGGCCTATGGCGAGGTCTCGTGGCAGACGCCGATCAAGGTCAACGCCATGGCCGTGCCGGTCAGGGACAAGGTGGACCTGCTGCTGTCGGTCAACGCCGCCGCGCTCAACGCCGGGGCGGACTTCGTGAACTCGACGCTGTTCCTGGTCAACGAGCAGAAGTACTTCGCCTCGACCGACGGCTCGTACATCGACCAGGACATCCACCGCATCTGGATGCCGATGTCGGTCACCGCGGTGGACAAGGCCACCGGCAGGTTCCGCACCCGCGACGGCCTCTCCGCGCCGATGGGCATGGGCTACGAATACCTCGAGGGCGGTGGCCGCAAGTACATCTCCCCGAACGGGGTGATCAATTACGGTGACCGCTACGACCCGGTCGAGGATGCCCGCGAGGCGGCGAAGCAGGCACGCGAGAAGCTGAAGGCGCCGTCGGTCAAGCCCGGCAGGTACGACCTGGTGCTCGACCCCTCGCACACCTGGCTGACCATCCACGAGTCCGTCGGCCACCCGCTGGAGCTGGACCGCGTGCTCGGCTACGAGGCCAACTACGCCGGCACCAGCTTCGCCACGCTCGAGAAGCGCGGCAACTTCCGCTACGGCAGCGACAAGGTCACGATCTTCGCCGACAAGACCCAGCCGGGCAGCCTCGGCGCGGTCGGCTATGACGACGAGGGCGTGAAGTGCAAGCGCTGGGACCTGATCAAGGACGGCATCCTGGTCGACTACCAGGCCATCCGCGACCAGGCCCACATCCTCGGCAAGGAGGAGTCCGACGGCTGCTGCTATGCCGACTCGTGGTCCAGCGTGCAGTTCCAGCGCATGCCCAACGTCTCGCTGGCGCCCGGCAGGGAGAAGCTGTCCGTGGCCGACATGATCAAGGACGTCGAGAACGGCATCTACATCATCGGCGACGGCTCCTTCTCGATCGACCAGCAGCGCTACAACGCCCAGTTCGGCGGGCAGCTGTTCTACGAGATCAGGAACGGCCGGATCACCGGCATGATCGAGGACGTGGCCTACCAGATCCGCACCCCGGAGTTCTGGAACTCGTGCGTCGCCGTCTGCGACGAGAGCGACTACCGCCTCGGCGGTTCGTTCTTCGACGGCAAGGGCCAGCCGGGCCAGGTCTCGGCGGTCTCGCACGGTTCGTCCACGGCGCGCTTCAACGGCGTCAACGTCATCAACACCGCCCGCTCGCTCGGCTGACCGCACCAGGAGATCAATAGAACATGAGCATTTTCAGCGAAGCCCAGTGCAAGGCGATCCTCGACAAGGTGATCGCGCTGTCCAAGGCTGACGAGTGCACCGCGGTCCTGACCGGCGGCGTGAACGGCAACATCCGCTTCGCGCGCAACAGCGTCTCCACCAGCGGCATCGTCGACGACGTCGAGCTCCGGGTTTCGGTGTCGTTCGGCAAGCGCACCGGATCGGTGACGATCAACGAGTTCGACGACGCCGCGCTCGAACGCGCCGTCCGCCGGGCGGAGGACCTGGCGCGGCTGGCGCCGGAGAACCCGGAGTTCATGCCTGCGATCGGGAAGCAGGAGTACAGGCCCAGCGCCACCTTCAGCCAGGCCACGGCCGACCTGACGCCCGAGCAGCGCGCGCAGATCGCGCTCGACTCGATCAGGCCCTGCAGGGAATCCGGGCTGGTCGCGGCCGGCTACCTCGAGGACAGCCGCTGGTTCTCCGCCATCGCCAACAGCAATGGCAACTTCGGCTACCAGACCGGCACCAGCGCCGACTACACCTGCACCGTCCGCACCGAGGACGGCCGCGGCTCCGGCTGGGTCGGGCGCAATGCCAACGACATCCGCGAGATCAATGCCGCGCGCGACATCCAGGTCGCGATCCGCAAGGCGCGCGACTCGGTGGACGCCAGGGCGCTCGAGCCGGGCAAGTACACCGTCATCCTCGAACCGCACGCGGCCGCCGGCCTGATCTCGTTCATGATGAACTTCTTCGACGCCCGCCAGGCCGACGAGGGCCGCAGCTTCCTGTCGAAGAAGGGCGGTGGCAACAAGCTCGGCGAACTCGTCTACGACCCGCGCGTCAACATCTGGGCCGACCCGTGGGACCCGGACGTGCCCGTGCTGCCGTGGGACGGCGAGGGCCTGGCCCGCGACCGCCTGCCGATCGTGGAGAACGGCAAGGTGGTCAACCTGCTGTACTCGCGCTACTGGGCGCAGCAGCAGGGCAAGGCGCCGGTGGCCAGGCCGGGCAACCTGATCATGTCCGGCGGCACCAAGTCCACGGCAGACCTGGTGCGCGAGACCGAGCGCGGCATCCTGGTCACCCGCACCTGGTACATCCGCATGGTCGACCCGCAGACGATCCTGCTGACCGGCCTGACCCGCGATGGCACGTTCTATATCGAGAACGGCGAGATCAAGTACCCGGTGAAGAACTTCCGCTTCAACGAATCGCCGGTGATCATGCTCAACAACATCGACGAGCTGGGCAGGCCGGTCCGGGTCAGCGGCGACGAGTCCTCGTACTCGATGATGCTCCCGCCGATGCGGCTGCGGGACTTCACCTTCACCTCGCTGTCCGACGCGGTGTGACCCCGGGAACCGTCCCCGCCCCCATTCCGGCAGGTCCCGCGTGCGGGGGCGAGGGCGATCCGCCCGCGTGTCCTGCGCGGGCCTGCCGGCCGGCGGCGTGCCCATGAACGGTCCCGGCATGACCCGCGCGCAGTTCCTGCGCCTCGCGCTCGCCGCGTGCGCGGGCGCATGCCTGCCGGGCCGGGCGGGGGCCGCTCCCGCCCGGTCGGCCCGGTACGACTTCTGGTTCACCCGGCTCAGGTACGACTCGGGTGACTGGGACGTGGACGAGCGCATGCCGTCGAACGTCATCAACGCGCTGATCGAGTACACGAACCTGCGCGTGGACCCCGAGGAGCACGTGGTCGAGCTGGCGGACCCGAAGATGCTGTCGGCGCCATTCTGCTACCTCGCCGGGCACAAGCTGGTCGAGTTCAACCCGGCCGAGCGGCGCAACTTCGAGCGCTACGTGCGCAACGGCGGTTTCGTGTTCGTGGACGACTGCAACCACGACATCGACGGGTTGTTCGCGAAGTCCTTCGAGGCGCAGATGGCCTCGATCTTCGGCCAGGGCGCGCTGCGCAGGCTGCCGAAGGGCCATGCCATCTACCACAGCTTCTTCCACTTTCCGGACGGTCCTCCCGCGACCGGATTCGAGCTCAACGGCTGGGGCGACGACCTGGTGCACGATTACCTCAAGGGCATCGAGATCGACGGCCGGCTCGGCGTGCTCTACAGCAACAAGGACTATGGCTGCGAGTGGGACTACGACTGGCGCAACAAGCGTTTCCTCGCGGAAGACAACACGAAATTCGCGGTCAACATCGTGGTGTATGCGTTGACGGCATGACTCCTCCCCCACAGGAACGACATGGACACCCAATTCACCGAATCGGCCATCCGTGAAAAGCTCGGGCGCCTGGCCGGGCTGCGCGCGGCGATCTCGACCGCGGTCGTGGGCCAGCAGGCCGTCGTCGAGCAGCTGCTCACCGGGCTGCTTGCCGGCGGCCATTGCCTGCTCGAAGGCGTGCCGGGGCTCGGCAAGACCCTGCTGGTGCGCACGCTGGGGCAGGCGCTGGACCTGCAGTTCCGGCGCGTGCAGTTCACGCCCGACCTGATGCCCAGCGACCTGCTCGGCACCGAGGTGCTGGAGGAGGACCATGGCACCGGCCGGCGCGAGTTCCGCTTCCAGAAGGGGCCGGTGTTCACCAACCTGCTGCTCGCCGACGAGCTCAACCGCACGCCGCCGAAGACGCAGGCCGCGCTGCTGGAGGCGATGCAGGAGCACACCGTCAGCTACGCCGGCGTCACCCATCCGCTGCCGGAGCCGTTCTTCGTGCTGGCCACGCAGAACCCGATCGAGCAGGCCGGCACCTATCCGCTGCCCGAGGCGCAGCTCGACCGCTTCCTGCTGCACATCGCGCTCGATTACCCGGACGAGGCCGAGGAGCGCGCGATCCTGGCGCAGACCACCGGCTCGCACGCGGCCGCCGTGCCGCGGGTCATGGGCGGGGCCGAGGTGCTCGAGCTGCAGGCGCTGGTGCGCGAGGTGCACGTCGGCGCGGAGGTCCTGGCCTGGATCACCCGGCTGGTGCGCGCCACGCGTCCGGGTCCGGACGCGCCGCAGGTGGTGCGCGACTACGTGCGCTGGGGCGCCGGTCCGCGCGCCGGGCAGTCGCTGGTGCTCGCAGGCAAGGCGCGCGCGCTGCTGCACGGCCGCCTGGCGGTGACCCGCGAGGACGTGGCCGCGCTGGCGGCGCCGGTGCTGCGCCACCGCCTGCTGCTGTCGTTCCAGGCCGAGGCGGAGCGCAAGCGCCCGGACGACGTGATCGCCGCGCTGCTGCGCGAAGTGCCGTTCCCTTCCGCCTGAACCGGCGATGGACCGGGACCTGCTGCCGCCGTCGTTGCGGGCGCAGTTGCGCGGGCTGCGCATCGGCTCGCGGCGGATCAGCCCGCTGCGCGGCGGCGGCATGCACCGCAGCCGCGACCGCGGCGCGGGCCTGGAGTTCTCGCAGTACCGCGGCTACGAGCCGGGTGACGAGCTGCGCCGGATCGACTGGAAGCTGTACGCGCGCAGCGACCGCTTCTTCGTGCGCGAGGCCGAGCGCGACAGCCCGCTGACGGTCTGGGTGCTGCTCGATGCCAGCGCCTCGATGGCCCAGGCCGACGAGTCCCGGCCGGACTGGTCGCGGCTGGATGCGGGCAAGGCGCTGGCGGCGGCGATCGCGGAAGTCGCGGTGCGCCAGGGCGACCGCGTCGGTCTGGGCGTTCTGAACGACCGCGACCTGCGCCTGGTGCCCGCCGCCGCAGGTACGCGCCAGCGCGACCGGATCCTGCTCGAGCTGCATGGCGTCCGGGCGCAGGGCGTGTTCCCCGGTGAAGGGAGCCTGCTGCCGCTGTGGGCGCGGATCGGGGCCGACGAGCTGGTGGTGATCATCGGCGACTTCTTCGACGAAGCCTGCACCACGCTGGCCGGGCGCCTCGCGGGCGCGCGCCGCGACGTGGCGGCGATCCAGCTGCTGGCCGTGGCCGAACGCGACTTCCCGTTCCACGACGGTTGCCGCTTCCGGGATCCCGAGACCGGCGAGGAACTGCCGGGTGACGGCCGCGCGCTGCGCGAAGGCTTCCTGACACGGTTCGGCGCGGCCCAGCGCGCGTTGCGCGCGCGCCTGGACGCCGCCGGCATCCGCCATGCGACCCATGTGCTCGACGAGCCGCTGGAGCGTCCGCTGCGGCGGCTGTTCGCGGACGACGTGGAGGGCGGGGTGCGATGAACCTCGTCCTGCTGCTGCCCGCGGCCCTCGGCGCGCTGCTCGCGCTGGCGATCCCGCTGCTGCTGCACCTGGCGCGGCGCGAGCAGCAGCGTCCGGTCGTGTTTGCGGCGCTGCGCTGGCTGCGCGAGCGCCCGAAGCCGCGCCGGCGCGTGCGCTTCGACGAATGGCCGCTGCTGCTGGTGCGCCTGCTGCTGCTGGCGCTGCTGGCGTTCTGGCTGGCGCGGCCGGTGCTGACCGGCGCCGGGGACGCGACGCCGTGGACGGTGGTCGCGCCGGGCGTGCCGGAGGCGCAGCTTCGGCAACTCGGGGAAACCGGGAAAGGCGAGCTGCGCTGGCTCGCGCCCGGGTTCCCGCCGCTGGCGGAACCCGCGCCGGCCGCAGCACAGCCGGTGGCCAGCCTGCTGCGCCAGCTCGATGCCGGATTGCCGCGCGCCGCCGCCCTGCGCGTGGTCGTGCCGGAGCGGCTGTCGGGCCTTGATGGCGCGCCGGTCCGGCTCTCGCGCGAGGTCGAATGGCGCGTGGTGCCGGATGGCCCGTCTTCGCCGGAGCAGGTGGAACGGGCCGCGCCGGCACTCGTCGTGCGCCATGCCGCGGGCCAGGAGGAGGCCGCGCGCATCCTGCGCGCCGCGACGCTGGCGCTGCATGGTGACGACGGAGCCGGCGACGCGTTCGAAGCCGCGTCCGCCGACGTGCCGCTGCCGGACGGTGCCCGCCGCATCGCCTGGCTGGCGCCGGGGCCATTGCCGGAAGCGGTGCAGCGCAGGATCGAGGCCGGTGCCGTGGCGCTGCTCGCGGCCGGCGTCGAACTCGACTGGCCGGAACAGGACGCGTGGGTCGCGTGGCGCGACGAAGACGGTGCGCCGCTGGTGGAAGCGGCGGTACTGGGCACCGGGCGCGTGCTGCGCTTTACCCGCCCGCTGCGCGTGGCCGACATGCCGCAACTGCTGGAGCCGGCCTTCCCGCAACGGCTGGAGTCCCTGCTGCGGCCGCCGGCGGCGCCGGGGCGCGCGTATGCCCGGGACGTGGCGCCGGTCCATGACCCGGCCATGACCTGGCTGGAAGCCCCGCGTGAGTTGCAACCGTGGCTCGGCGTCCTGCTCGCGCTGCTGGCGTTGCTCGAACGCTGGATGGCGGCGTCGCCGCGCCGGGGAGGCCGGGCATGAACGCGATGCTGCACGGCATGGCCCGCGCCGCGCGCCAGCGCGTCGTCTCCGGCCACGTGCTTGCCGGATCCGGCATCGCCACGGCCTGCGCGGCCGTGGCCTGGCGCGCGTGGGGCATCCCCGCGATGGTGGCCGTCGTGGCCGTGGCAGTGGCGGGCTGCGTGGCCGTGGCCTGGCGCCGCGCGCGCCGCCACGACGCGGCGTGGGTCGCATCCCGCCTGGATGCGACACGCCGCGACCTCGACGACAGCACCGGCCTGCTGCTGGCGCCGCCGGGGTTGCTCGGCCCCCTGCAGGAACTGCAGCGCGCGCGACTCGAGCAGCGGTTGCGGGAACGGCCGCCGGGCGACCTGCGCCCGGCATGGCCATGGCGCGCGATCGCGGCGGCGTGGTGCGTCGCGGCGGTCGTGGTAGCGTGGGCCCTGCTGTGGCCGCAGGCCGCGCCAACCGCCCCGGCGAAGACGGATGGCGTGGCGGCCGTGCCCCCGGAGCTGGTCGCTGCGCGGTTGCGCATCGATCCCCCCGCCTATACCGGCATCGCGGCCGGCGAGGGCACGGAACTGGATGTGCAGGCGCCGGCGGGTTCCCGCCTGCGCTGGACGCTGCGCTTCGAACCGCAACCGGCCGCCGTGGCGCTGGTGTTGCACGATGGCGGCCGCATCGATCTGCGACGCGAGGGTGGGGACTGGGTCGCGGAGACGCGGCTGCAGGCCTCGATGCTCTACCGCGTGGTCGCCGAGGGCGAGGCCGCGCAGGGCCGGTTGCACCGCATCGACGCGGTGCCCGACGCGCCGCCGCGGGTGCGCGTGCGCATCCCCGAGCGCGGCCTGGTCCTGGCCGATCCCCCGCCGCGTGCGTGGACGCTGTCGTTCGAGGCCGAGGACGATCACGGCCTGCAGCCGGAGGCGCGGCTGCTGGTCACGCGCACGGAAGGCACCGGCGAGAACATCCGCTTCCACGAGCACGTGCTGGTGCTGCGCGGCCGCGGCGACCGGCGCGCGCTGCGCTTCGACGCCAGCCTCGATCCCGCGGCCTACGGCCTGCAGCGCGGCGAGGATCTCGTGGCCCGGCTGGAAGTGCGCGACAACCGCATGCCGGAGGCACAGGCCACGCGCAGCGCGAGCGTGATCCTGCGCTGGCCGGAGCAGACGGTGATGGGCGCGGAAGGGCTGGAGGGACTGGCGCGGCAGGTGCTGCCGGCGTACTTCCGCAGCCAGCGCCAGATCATCATCGACGCCGAGGCGCTGATCGCGGAGAAGCCGCGCCTGTCCGCGGAGGCGTTCGCCGCGCGCTCGGATTCGCTCGGCGTGGACCAGCGCCTGCTGCGCCTGCGCTACGGGCAGTTCCTGGGCGAGGAGAGCGAGGGGACCCCGCGTCCGCCGCCGACCAGCGACCTGCCCGTGGATGACGCGGGCGAAGGCCATGATGACGGTGACGGCCACGCGCACGACGACGGCCACGACCACGGCGGGGCCGGACCGGATTCCGCGGCGGAGACGAAGGGCTTCGGCAATCCAGCGGGCCTCCTCGAGGCCTTCGGCCACACGCATGACCTGCCGGAGGCGGCGACCCTGCTCGATCCGAAGACGAAGGAAATCCTGCGCAAGGCGCTGCGCGAGATGTGGCAGTCGGAACTGCATCTTCGCCAGGCGGCTCCGGAACAGGCGCTGCCGTACGCGTACCGCGCGCTGGAGTTCATCAAGCAGGTGCAGCAGGCAGACCGCATCTACCTGCAGCGCGTTGGCACCCGGCTGCCGCCGATCGACGAGACCCGCCGCCTGTCCGGCAAGCGCGACGGCATCGCGCCGCGTGCGCCCGCGCCGCCGCGGCGCGCGGACGACGGCGTGCTGCCAGCGGCCTGGCAGGCGCTGGACGGGGAGGGTCCGGTCACGGCGGAAACGCTCGATGCCGTGCTGGCCTGGGCCGGCAGGAACGCCACGCGCGCAGGCGATCCGCTGGCGCTGGCCGCGGCGGTGGATGCGCTGCGCCTGGATCCGGCGTGCCGCGCCTGCCGCGACGACCTGCGCGGCCTGCTGTGGGCCGCGATGCGCAGGCCCGACGGCGGCGTGGCGCCGCGCGCCGATGGCGGCGAGCCCGGTCGGCGCTACCTGGAACTACTGCAACGAGGGGAGGCCGGGCCATGACGCCGCAGTGGATCGTGGCAGGCGCGTTGTCGCTGGCGGTGTTCGCGTCGTGGGCCCGGCTGGTCCTGGCGTGGCGCAGCGGCGATGGTGGCGGGCGCGCGTGGCGGCGTGCCGTGCTGTTCCTCGTGCAACCCGCGCTTGCGGTCCTGCTGTACCTGGTGCTGTATCCGCCGCGCATGGATGCCGCCGGTGGGCCGGCTGTGCCGGTGGTGCTGGCGGAGGGCGCCGACGCGCGCCTGGCCGCGGAGGCTTCCGGCCCGCTGTTCGCGTTGCCCGAGGCGCCGGACATCGACGGCGCGGAACGCGTGCCCGACCTTGCCACCGTGCTGCGCCGCCACCCTGGCGTGCGCCGGGTGCGGGTGATCGGCACGGGACTGCCCGCGCGCGACCTCGACGCGGCGCGCGGCGTGGCCGTCGAACTCGCGCCATTCGAACCACCGCCCGGGCTGTGGCGGGTGCAGGTGGCCCCGCCGGTCGTCGCCGGCGGGCTGCTGCGCGTGTCCGGGCAGGCCGGGGGCGTGCCGGGCGGGCAGGTGGAGCTGCTCGATCCGGCGGGGCGCCGCGTGGATGCGGCGGCACCCGCCGGGGATGGCAGCTTCGCGCTCTCGGCGCTGGCGTATGCGCCGGGCGCCGCGGACTACACGCTGCGCGTGCTCGACGCGGAAGGCGGATTGGTCGAAACCGCTTCGCTGCCGGTATGGGTCGAACCGTCGCTTGCGCCGCGCGTGCTGCTGCTGGCCGGGGCGCCGAACCCGGAAACGCGCGCGCTGTCGCGGTGGATGCAGGACGCGGGATTCGAAGTGCAGTCGCGCATCGCGCTCGGCGGCGGTGCTGCGCTCGCGGCCGGCACCGCGACTTCCGATTACGCGCGCCACGACCTGCTGGTCGTGGACGCGCGAGCCTGGGATGGACTGGGCGAGGGCGGCCGCGCGCGGGTCCTGCGCGCGGTGGAGGCGGGCATGGGCCTGCTGCTGCGCGTGGATACGCCGTTGCCTGCGCGGGCGCTGCGGCCATTGTCCGGCCAGGGGTTCGCGATCGCGGGCGGCGCCGGCATCGCGCCGCTGCGCCTGCCCGCGCCGCGGCTTGCCGACGAAGCCGCACTGCGCGCGCGGCTGGGGACGGGCAGCGCGGACGCACCGGCCGACATCGAGGCCGCGGCCGAAGCCGTGCCGGAGCTTGCGCGGCGCGACCTGCGCGTGGGCGGGGGGAACGCGGTGCCGCTGCTGCGCGACGCCGGCGGCGACGCGGTCGCGTGGTGGCGCGCGCACGGGCAGGGCCGGATCGGCGTGTGGACGCCGGTGGACACCTGGCTGCTGCCGCAGGCCGGCCGCCGCGACCTGTACGCGGATCTGTGGAACGCGGCCGTCACCACGCTCGCCCGGGCGCGCCCGCAGCCTGCCATCCATGTTCCGGATCAGGCGCGCGAGGGCGGGCGCGTGGCGGTGTGCGGCATCGGCGACGGCGCTGTCGTCATTGCGCCGGACGGCACCCGCGCGCGGCTGCTGCCCGATCCGGAGGCGGGCGGGTGCGCGGCCTACTGGCCGTCCGCGGCCGGCTGGCATCGCGTGGCCGATGGTGACGCCGGGCGGCCGTTCCACGTGTCCGCGCGCGATGTCATGCCTGTCGCCAGGCTCGTGGCGATGCGCGAGGCCACGCTGCGCACGGCGGCAATGGCCGCCGGGGACGGGAATGCCGGCGCGACGGTCTCTGCGTCGGCACGGCGCATGTCCCCGTGGCCGTGGTTCCTAGCCTGGCTGCTGCTGGCCGCCGCGACGTGGTGGCTGGAGCGCTCGCGGGCGGGGCGCGCGCCGTCCACGCCCGGGCCGGCCTGATCGCGCTATGCTGGCGGCCGGAGAGAGGGAGGGACCGGCGCCATGCCGAAATACGAGGGAAGCTGCCACTGCGGCGCCATCGCGTTCGAACTCGGGATCGAGGACGAGGTGGCCGAGGCCTACGATTGCAACTGTTCCATGTGCCGCAGGCGCGGCGGCCTGCTGGTCTTCTTCCCGCGCGAGGCCCTGGTGCTGAAGACGCCGGAATCGGCGCTGGGCACATACCGTTTCAACAGGCAGGTCATCGCCCATCACTTCTGCAAGGTCTGCGGCATCGCCCCGTTCAGCGAAGGCGTGCATCCGGCCACCGGCGCGAAGATGGCGGCGGTGAACCTGCGTTGCGTGGACGGCATCGACCTGTCGGCGCTGAAGATCGTGCCCATCGACGGGGCCAGCATGTGAACGCATCCGTGCGCGCCGCACGGCTGCTGTGCCTGCTGCTGGCCTGCGCGCTGCTGCCGGCCACGGTTTCCGCCGCATGCCCGCCGGATGGACTGGACCGCGACGGCCTGCGCGCGCTCAAGGCCCTGCGCTTCGACGTACCCGACGCATCCGACCGGCGCTCGCTGGCACTCGGGCTGGCCGGCTGCCTGGGCGATCCGGATCCGGAGCTGCGCGATGGCATCGCCTACGAGGCGCTGGCGCACTGGATGCGCGCGGAGCAGCTCGGGCCCGACACGCTGCGGACCCTGCGCGACCGCCTGTACGAACGGATCGACGGCGGCGAAGGCGAGGGCTTCGCGCGCCCGTTCGCGGCACTTGTCCTGTCGGAAGTCGCGCGCACCGACCGGATCTCGCCATGGATGGAAGCGGGCGAGCGGGATGCGATGGTGCGCAAGGCCGCCGCCTACCTCGCCAGCGTCCAGGACTACCGCGGCTTCGACAACCGCGAAGGCTGGCGCCACGGCGTGGCGCACGGCGCCGACTGGGTGCTTCAGCTTGCGCTGAACCCGGCGCTGGAGCGCACGCAGGGCGACCTGATCCTCGTGGCCGTCGCCGCCCAGGTCGTGCCGGGATCGGGGCATGCCTACGTGTCCGGCGAGCCCGGGCGGCTGGCACGGCCGGTGCTGGCGCTGGCACGCAGCGGCCTGTATGGCACGGAGGACTGGCAGGCGTGGTTCATGGCACTGCCGCCGCGGATCGGCGACCCGGAACTGGCCTATGCCGACGAGGGCTGGCTGGCGCGCCGCCACGACCTGATGGCGTTCCTGCTGAGCATGTACATCGAGGCCGACCAGGGTGGCGACGCGGGCGTGGCCGCGCTCAAGCCCGTGATCGTGCACGCGATCCGGGCCGTGCCGTAGCCGCGGCCGTTTGAATCCCGCGCCCCGTGGGGCCAGACTTGGCCCGTTATCCGCACAGGAGGACGAAACGATGGCGACCCGACGCGATTGCCTGAAGCTCCCGCTGGCCGCCGCCGCCCTCGCGGCCATGCCCTGCACGCGGCTGTTCGCGCAGGATCCCGCGCCGCTGCTGACCCGCGCGATCCCGTCCACCGGCGAACGCGTGCCGCTGGTCGGCCTCGGCAGTTCCGCGACGTTCTCGCAGGTCGCGCGCGGCGAGGACGTGTCCGCGCTGCGCGAGGTGCTGCGGACGCTGGTCGATGGCGGCGGCACCGTGTTCGACACCGCGCCGAGCTACGGCGCCTCGGAGGAGGTGGCCGGCCGGATCGCCCGCGAGCTGGGCATCACCGACCGCATCTTCTGGGCCACCAAGGTCAACGTGGTGCCGCGCGGGGAGGAGAAGGCCGACCCGGCGAAGGCGCGCGAGCAGATCGAGAATTCGTTCCGGCTGATCGGCAAGGACCGGATCGACCTGATCCAGGTGCACAACCTGGCGGACATCCCGACCCAGCTCGGCATCCTGCAGGAATACAAGGCCTCGGGCCGGGTCCGCTACGTCGGCGTGACCTCGACCAGCAAGCCGGCCTACCCGCGCCTGATCGAGGCGATGGAGAAGCATGACCTCGACTTCATCGGCGTCGATTACGCGATCGACAACCGCGACGTGGAGGAGACGATCCTGCCGCTGGCGATGGAGCGGAAGATCGCGGTGCTGGTGTACCTGCCGTTCGGGCGCACGCGCCTGTGGAGCCGCATCGGCGACCGCCCGCTGCCGGAATGGGCGGCGGAGTTCGACGCGAACTCCTGGGCGCAGTTCCTGCTCAAGTACGTGGCCGCGCACCCTGCGGTGACCTGCATCACGCCCGCCACCAGCAAGGCGCGCAACATGGCCGACAACCTGGGCGCCGCGGCCGGCCGCCTGCCCGACGAGGACCAGCGCCGGCGCATGGTCGAGCTGATCGACGGCCTGCCGGCCGCGGGCTGAGCCCGGGGTACGGGGTCAGCCGCTCCCGTCTTCTCCCATTTCGACCACGGCATCGAGGTCGAAGGCCAGCGCTTCCACCGCCTCGCGCACCTTGCGGGCGGTGGAGGGGTTGGGGATCTCCACCTCGACTTCGTGGGTCCCGTCGCCGCGCGTGTCGTGCAGGCCGGCGGAACTGGAGTCGGGATCGTCCATGTGCGGCATCAGGTCGTCCACCTCCTCGACGCGTTCGATGCCGTCCAGGCTCTGCAGCAGGTTGATGATGGTACGCGCGTCGTCGTCGCTGCCTGAGATGCGGAACCGGAAAAGGGCCATCGTCGCCTCGGCGGGGTCGGGGAGACGCAGGCTGCACGATCCTGCGGGAACGCCGCGTGACGGCCGCCGTCCACCCGCGTTCAGTCTTCCTGCCGCGGCGTGCGTACCGGGATGGCGATGTTGCACAGGTCGATGTGCCCGGCGGGGCGCTTGTAGAACGCGTCCCTCCGGTTGCGGCGCGATTCCACGTATGCATCGAAGGTCGGCGTGCCGGTGCGCATGACCTCGATCGGCTCGCGCTCGGCTTCCGGCAGTTCCGAGGCCAGGCGGACGGCGCGGATCGGCGTGCGTTCCTCCGGCGTTTCGTAGAAGCCGAGCGGTCCGGTGCCGCGCGGCAGGGCGCTGAGCAGTTCCATGCCCTTGAGCACGCGGCCGACCACGGTGATGTTGCGGTCGAGCTGGCGCGGCGACTGCCCGATCACCACGTACAGCTCGGCGCCGGTGCTGCTGTCCGGCTCCATGTCCCGGCCGGCGCCGACGGCGCCGTAGCAGTGCGCCATCCATGACCTGCCTTCCGCGGCGTCGCGCGCGGCGGGGAATCCTTCGGCGAACCCGGCCTCCGCCGCCCAGCCGTCCGGATCCGGCAGCGGATGGAAGGCCAGCCCTTCGGCGCTGCGTTCGAACTCCGCCGGCAGCTTCGTCCGGGCACCGCCCAGCGGTTTCGCCGCCGCCGGATCGTCCGCATCCGGGTCGCCGAACTGGACCACGAAATTGTCCTGCACGCGGTAGATGCTGGTGCCGTCCCAGAACCCTTCGCGCGCCAGGGTGCGGATGTTGGCCACGTGTTCCGGCGCGAACGCGGGTGCAAGCTCGATGACCACGCGCCCGCGCTCCAGCTCGAGGTAGAGCGTGTTCTCCGGGTCCGGCACGCGCCAGTCGGATGGCTGCGAGGCGTCGATGATTTCCTGGGTGGTCAAGGGCCGCGCCTGGCCGGCATTCCCGTCGCCCGCGGAGGCGGGCAGGGTGGTGGCAAGCAGCAGGGCGGTCAGCAGGGCCGTCTGGCGCATGGCGGGGTGATGTCCGGGGACCGGAGTGATTGTGACTGTTGATGGCGGCCTGGACCAGTGGCACATCCCGCCTGCCGCCGGCGTTTGCGATCATGCCGTTGCAAGCGACATCGGGAGGATGTGGGCCTGCAGGCCCGGGGCCTGGTGGACAGGTCCCATCCGGTCCTCCCGGGAGACGGCCGACATGAGAGAAAGATTCCTTTTTTCCACCCTGCTGGTGGCGATGCTGGGTTGCGTGCCGGCCCTTCCCGCCCATGCGCAGAAGGACGGCGATGCCGTGCCCGCGGCGGCGGAAGCGGTACGCGAGGTCCTGCTCGATCAGGCCGCGCGCGCCCGCGCGGACGCGCTCTGGGGCCGCCCGTTCATGGCGCCGGTGGCGCTGCACGACCCGGTTTCCGGCCGCGGCTGGCGCTGGAGCGGAGATGCCGGCGCGCGCTTCGAACCGTTGCGCCTGCCCGAGGGACTGCCGCCCGCCAACACCTGCATCGAACTCGAAGGCCGGCCGACGGCGCTGATGGTGCTGCCGCTGCCGGAGGGGCGCGACGAACTCGCGGTGCTGGCCTGGCACGAGCTGTCGCATTGCATGCAGCGCCTGTTCGGCCTTCCGGAGAGCCGTGAGGGCGGGACCGCGCACCTCGACAGCGAGCAGGGCAGGACCTGGCTGCGGCTGGAACTGCGCGCCCTGCGCCGGGCCGTGGAGGACGACGATCCCGATGCCATGCGCGCGCACCTGCGCGCGGCGCTCGGGTTCCGTGCCCGCCGCGAGGCCGTCTTCCCGGGCGCGCTCGCCGGCGAGGCCGGGATCGAGCGCAACGAGGGCCTGGCCGAGGCCAATGGCCATGCGATCGCGCACCCTGGCCGCGATGCGTACCGCGGCTGGCTGCTGCGCGCGCTGGAGTCCGGCGACAACCGCGACAGCTACGTGCGCAGCGCCGCCTATCTCACCGGGCCGGCCTACGGCTTCCTGCTCGACGGCCTGCGGCCGGACTGGCGTCGCCAGTTCCCGGAGGACGGCGACCTTGCCGCGCTGGCGGCGGGGGCCGCGGGCCTGCCGTTCCCGGACGCGGCTGGCGCGGATGTGCTTGCCGGCGCCTACGGCGGCGACGAGGTGGCTGCCGCCGAGCGCGAGCGCGAACGCGTGCGCGCCGCGCGTGAACAGGCGCTGCGGGCGCGGCTCGTGGACGGCCCGACCATCGCGCTGCCGCTGGCCAGGCCCAGCGTGTCGTTCGACCCGCGCAACCTGTTCCCGCTGGGCGCCGACGGCATGGTGTACCACCCGGTGACGCTCGAGGACGCGTGGGGCCGGCTGGAGAGCGAGGCCGAGGTCCTGCTGGCGACGGACTGGAAGACGGCGCGCATCGCGGCGGAAGGCGTCGAGGGCTGCGGCCGCGAGTGGCGCGGGCAGGGCTGGCGCCTGCTGCTGGCCGACGGCTGGACGCTGCGCCCCGGCGACGCGGGCCATGGCATGGTCCTGGCCGAAGCGACGGACGCGGACGCCACCTGCCGCTAGGGACATGCGGATGCGACGCGGGGCCCTGCAGGGCCCCGCGCAGCATGACCATGTGTGTCGCGTCAGTTCGCGGCAGGCATCAGGCGGTCGATCAGGAACCCCATGCGCAGGGCCATGAGCTCGGGGTTGCGCAGCGCGTCACTGACCCCGTGGCCGCCCTCCTCGTCCTCGTAGAAGAACACCGGTGCGCCGACTTCCCCGAGCCGGTAGGCGAACTTGCGCGCGTGGCCGGGACCGACGCGGTTGTCCTCGGTCGAGATGGTTATCAGGAACGGCGGGTAGCGCGTGCCCTCGCGTACGTTCTGATACGGCGAGTAGGCCAGCATCGCTGCCGCCTGTTCGGGCACGTCCGGATTGCCGTACTCGTTCATCCAGGCCGCACCCATGCCCATGTGGCGCATGCGGATCAGGTCGGTGAGTGGCACGTCGCTGACCACGGCGCTGAACAGGTCGGGGCGTTGCGTGCCCAGCGTGGCCGTGAGCAGGCCGCCGTTGGACATGCCGAAGATGCCGATCCGCTCCGGACGGGTGAAGCCCGAGGCGATCAGGTGCTCGACCACGGCGATGAAGTCATCGTACGAGGTCTGGCGTTTTTCGCGGATGACGGATTCGTGCCACTGTGCGCCGCGCTCGCCGCCGCCGCGGATCGCAGGGATCACCAGCGCGCCGCCACGGTCGAGCCACAGCTTGAGCGCCGGGCCACCCACGCTCGGGTCGAAGTAGCCGGGGCGGAACGAGATTCCGAACGCGCCGTAGCCGGTCATCAGCAGTGGCTGCTCTCCCGGTACCACGTGTTTCGGACGCAACATGAAGTAGTCGATGCCGGTGCCATCCTTCGAGACTGCCGATCCCAGTTCGGTGGTGAAGCCCGAGGCGTCGATGATCTCGGGGTCGCGCGCCAGTTGCACCTGAGCCCCTGTGCCGTCGACCAGAACCTGGCTGCGTGGGGTCAGGAATCCCGACAGCGCCATGACGAAGCCGTCACGGCCACCTGCACCACGCAGCGAGATTGTGTCGCCGGGCGCGGCCTCGAACACGTCGCGCGCCTGCCAGCCGTCCTCCCCGGCCTCGATCTGCACCACCCGCTGGGCGAGGTGCCGGTCGGCGACGAGGACCAGGCCGCGCCTGGTCCCGACCACGCCACCGAAGGCGGTGTCGACGAACTCCTCGGTGCCCGGCTGGTACACCACCGAGATGCGATCCCCTCCGGTCTTCGCCGTGTCGTAGGCCAGCAGGGTTTCGGCGGCGTAGGTCCTGCCTTCGATCTCCGCGTCGGCGGCGAGCTGGACCACGATGTAGCGGTCCATGACCACGCCCAGCCCGAAGCCCTTGATATCTGTCGGGAACGGCAGCTGTTGCCGTTCGCCATCGGCGTCGACCAGCCAGGTCTCGAACGTCGAATAATCGATCGCGCGGGTGATCACGGCGCGTGCGCCGCTGCCGTGGCCCACAACGGTCGCATTCAGCAGCGCGTCACCAGGCTGTCCCTCGAACACCACCCTGGCCGCGGACAACGGCTCGCCCCGCTTCCACACGCGCGCGCTGGCCGGCCAGCCGGGCAATGTGGTGGGGGCTCCGTCGAGTGTGTGCATGACCAGCACAGTGTCGGTGTCGAGCCAGTGGGCGAAAGCGCGTGACTTCGGTACGCGGAATCCGTCCTCGACGAAGGCGTTGCGCGTGATGTCGAATTCACGGACCTCAACCTCGTCGCCACCGGCAGGAGAGAGGCGGAGCAGGCAGCGGTCGTAGTCGGGAGCAAGGCAGGCGTTGTCCAGCTCGTAGGCCT
>CALLKI010000048.1 GCA_938008415.1 uncultured Luteimonas sp.
TGCCGGCAGGCGCGGCAGCAGCCAGCGCGCGGCGAACCCGCGGGTGGTGCTCAGCGTGACCGCGGGGTGGTCGCGCCGTTGCGTGGGACCGGAGGCGGGACGCCATCCTTCCTCCCCTCCATTGCCTCCGGCCCGCGGGGCGGCCGTCAGCCCCGGCGCGCGCCTGGCCTGGCGACGGGGATGACATCGCTGTCGCCCCGGCGGGCGCCCCGTGCCCGGATGGCCGCCCCGCGCGCGGATCGCCGTTGGCCGGGGTGCCGCATGCCCGCCGCGGCCGGCCCCGCGCCCGGACGGGCTATCATCTCCGGCCCAAACCGCTCCTTTGCGGCACGCATCCCGCCCCACGCATACCAACAGGAGTTTCCATCGTGTCCATCCAGGCCGAACAGCGCGAACGCATCGCTTCCGGTAAGGGCTTCATCGCCGCGCTCGACCAGAGCGGCGGCAGCACGCCCAAGGCGCTCAGGCTCTACGGCATCGACGAGTCCGCCTACTCGAACGAGGAGCAGATGTTCGAGCTGGTGCACGCGATGCGCACCCGCATCGTCACCAGCCCCGCCTTCAACGGCGACCGCGTGCTTGGCGCGATCCTGTTCGAGCGCACCATGGACGGCGAGTTCGCCGGCAAGAACGCCGTGGCCTACCTGTGGGAGGACAAGGGCGTGGTGCCCTTCCTCAAGATCGACAAGGGCCTGGAGGAAGAGGCCGACGGCGTGCAACGGATGAAGCCGATCCCGAACCTCGAACCGCTGCTGGAGCGCGCGAAGGCCCGCGGCGTGTTCGGCACCAAGGAGCGCTCGGTGATCAAGCGGAACAACGCCAGGGGCATCGCCGACGTGCTCGACCAGCAGTTCGATCTGGCGCGCAAGGTGCTGGCCGCCGGGCTGGTGCCGATCATCGAGCCCGAGGTCGACATCAAGGCCCCGGACAAGGAGGCCATCGAGGTCGAGCTCAAGCGCGGCCTGATCGAGCGCCTCGACGGGATCAGCCCGGACACGCCGGTGATGCTCAAGCTCACCCTGCCGAGCGTGGACGGTTTCTTCAAGGAACTGGTCGAGCACCCGTCGGTGCTGCGCGTGGTCGCGCTGTCCGGTGGTTACACCCGTGCCGAGGCGAACGGGAAGCTTGCCCGCAACCCGGGCGTGATCGCCAGCTTCAGCCGCGCCCTGACCGAGGGCCTGACCGCGCAGCAGAGCGACGAGGAATTCAACCGCGCCCTCGACGAGTCGATCGAGTCGATCTACCGCGCCTCGATCGCCTGATCGCGGTCCCGTTGCCGCCCGCGGTTGCACGCCGCGGGCGGAATCGCGTCCACATTCCGGATCAGGACCTTCCGTCCGGCGCAGGACCCGGCGGCCCGGACACCGTGCGCAGGGCCTCGCGCCAGTTGCGTGCGCGGCGCAGGTCGCGGAACAACTTCCTCCATTCGTGCAGGATGATCCCCAGCGGGTTGTGGCTGCCGACGGGATCCGCCAGGCCGTACCGCAGCCGCGCGTCCGGGCGTGCCTCGCGGAAGGTGCCGAACAGGCGGTCGAACACGATCAGCACGCCGCCGTAGTTGCAGTCGAGGTACCCGGGGCTGCTGGCATGGTGCACGCGGTGGTGCGCCGGCGTGTTGAACACGTATTCGAACCAGCGCGGCAGCCGACCGATCAGTTCGGTGTGCAGCCAGAACTGGTAGAGCAGGTTGAGCGCGAGCGCGGCGAGCACCAGCGGCACCGGGAAACCCAGCCACACCAGCGGCGCGAAGAACACGGAGGACGCGGTGATCCTCCCGGTCCAGCCGAGCCGGTATGCCGCTGCCAGCGTGAACTGTTCCGGCGAGTGGTGCACCGAATGGTCCAGCCGGAACCAGCGGATGCGGTGCCCGGCGCGAGGACTGGATCGCGGCCTCGCCATACCACCAGCTCTCGCGCGCCTCGCTGCCGCTGCTGGCGGTGTGTTCCACCTTCCGGCCGGATGCCTGCCCGCAGGCACGGGCACTGCGTGGCAAGGCATGGGCGCTGGGCGTGCGCGTGGAAGTACAGCCCGAGGTCCTCGGCCACATGGAGATCAACCGTTCCCCCGGCATCGAGCCTGCCTGCCCCCGCCGTGTTTCGGCTTTCATCGAGAGCCTGTTGCGCTGATCGCCCGGCAGGGCGCATGGCATCATCCCGCCGCCTGGATCCGGAGAACGGGAGATGCACGGGAACGATGGCGCGAAGGCGCGGCGCGCGGGCTGGCTGTTCCTGCCACCCGTGCTGTTCATCGCCGCCGCGGTCGCGGTGCACGTGCTGCGCGACGACCATGACGGCTGGCATGCCCCGCTGAGCTTCTACCTCTCCGGCCCGCACGGGCACTGGCTGGTCGCCGCGTACTGCGTGCTCGGTGTCGGCCTGGTGGCGCTGGCGCTCGCCGCACGCGCGGCCACCGTGCACGAAGCGCGCTACGCGCTGACGCCGGTGCTGTTCGCGGGCGGCGCGGTGTCGCTCGCGGTGACCGCGTTCTGGCCCGGTTCGGCGCCGGGCCATCCCGCCGATCCGCTCGGCGATTTCATCCACCGCCTGTCGGCGATGTGCAGCTTCCTGCTGGTCGGCTTCGGCATGCTGCTGCAGTCGCTGGGCCTGCGCCGTGACCCGGCGTGGCGACGGGCCGCGGGCCCGCTGCTCGCGCTGGCCGTGGCCGCGTTCGCGGCACTGTGGGCCCACGCGCTGTGGCGCGGCCTGCCGCGCGGCGCCTCGCAGAAGGCGGTGGTGGCGTTGTACCTGCTGTGGGCGGCGTGGCTGGCGTGGCGGTTGCGTGCCCTGTCCCCGCGCCCGACGGCCTGAGCCTCAGCCGGCGCGGTGTTCCGCGGCGAGGTACTCGGCGGACTGCATTTCGACCAGGCGCGAGGCGGTGCGCTCGAAGGCGCCGGCGAGGCGCTCGCCGGCATACAGCGCGTGCGGTGGCGCGGCGGCGGTGCAGACCAGGTTGACGTGGCGGTCGTACAGCTCGTCCACCAGGGTGATGAAGCGGCGCGCGGCGTCGTTGCGGCGCTCGTCGAACACGGGGATGCCACCGAGCAGCACGGTGTGGAACTCGCGCGCGATCTCGATGTAGTCGGTGGCGCCGCGCGGGCCCTCGCACAGCGCGTCGAAGTCGAACCAGGCCATGCCCTTGCAGCGCGCGCGCACGGCGATGCGGCGGCCGTCGATCTCGATCCCGGCGTCGCGGTGCGCGTCGTCGCCGCCAAGCTCGTGCCAGCGCCGTTCCAGCCAGGCGTCGGAGCCGGCGTCGAGCGGCGCGCGGTACACCGGCGAGCGGGTGAGCGCGCGCAGCCGGTAGTCGGTGTCGCTGCGCAGGTGCACGACCTCGCAGTGGGCGCGGATCAGGTCGATCGCCGGCAGGAAGCGCGCGCGCTGCAGGCCGTCGCGGTACAGGTCGCCCGGCTCCACGTTCGAGGTGGTCACCAGCACGATGCCCTCGGCGAACATGCGTCCGAGCAGGCGGGCGAGGATCATCGCGTCGCCGATGTCGCCGACGAAGAACTCGTCCAGCACCAGCACGCGCAGGTTGCCACGCCATTCGCGCACGATCGTGGCCAGCGGGTCGCGCTCGCCGGCGTGCGCGCGCAGGCGCTCGTGCACCTCGCGCATGAAACGGTGGAAATGCGTGCGCCGCTTCTGTGGGAAGGGCAGGCCGGCGAAGAACAGGTCCACGAGGAAGGTCTTGCCGCGGCCGACGCCGCCCCACAGGTACAGCCCGCGCGGCGCGGGCGCGGGGCGCCCGGCCAGCCGGTCGAGCATGCCGCGCCGCGGCCTGGCGAGCAGTTCGCCGTGCAGGCGGTCGAGCGCACGCAGCGCCACGTGCTGCGCGGGATCGTCGCCCCAGTCGCCGCGTTCGACGCCGGCGCGGTACAGGTCCGACGGCCTCGCCGCCGCGTTCGCTTCACTCATGCTTCGCGGGCGGGAGGTAGGGACGCACGCCGTGCTTGATCGCGCCGCGCAGGTCCATCAGCTTGCGGTGGAAGAAGTGACCGGTGTCCGGCATGCGCACCAGCTCGGCCTGGGCGTTGTTGCGTTCCAGCCAGTCGTACACCGCCTGCGGGTCCACGATCTCGTCGGCATCGCCCTGGATCACCAGCCAGGGCATGGTCGGCATCGCGATCGAATCGAAGTCCCAGCCGCGCCCGGAGGCGGGCGGGGCGATCGAGATCAGCATCCCGGGCTGCAGTTCCTCCGCCGCCCGCAGCGAGACGTAGGCACCGAAGCTGAAGCCGGCCAGCCAGAGGGCGTCATCCGGGCGTTGCACGCGCACCCAGGCGGCCACCGCGCGCAGGTCGTCGAGCTCGCCGGCGCCATTGTCGAACGTGCCCTCCGAGGCGCCGGTGCCGCGGAAGTTGAAGCGCACGGTGGTCACGCCGAGCTCGCGCAGGCTGCGCGCGGTCATGGTGACCACCTTGTTGTGCATGGTCCCGCCCTCGGTCGGCAGCGGGTGGCAGACGATCGCCACCACCGGGACGGGTTCGACGCCGGCCTCGGGCAGGTCGACGGCGACCTCCAGCGCACCGGCCGGGCCGGGCAGCATCAGGGTGGTGGACGTGGTGGGGAAGGGAATGGCCATGCGTGAATGATAGTGGCTGGGCGGCACGCGGAATGTCGCGGACGCGGACCTGCGGCGGCGCGTGAGGCGCAGATTGGACGCAGGATCGGCGAAGTTTGCCGATGTTCGCCGTGGTTTGCGGCTGGCTGCCGGAAATGGCGGCCGTCGCCGCGGCCCCGCCCCCATCCCGGCCTGCCCCGCAGGCAGGGGCAGGGGTCGCGGCGGGGGGCGCCGCAATCCGGTGCGGTTGGCGGGCAGATGCAGATGCTCCGTCGCCGCAGCCTTTTCATGCGGGCGGTTCCGCGCTTTCCGGCATCCCCGGCAAGCAAGGCGCAGGGCAGCCGGTCGGGGAGGCGCCAGTGGGGCGGCCCTGGACGACGTCTGTGGATTGCCGTTTTTCCCGGCGGATGCCGGCAGGATGCCGCCCGATCGGCGCATTTCCCGTGGACATGCCGGGCAGGCCCGGCCGCAACCCCCTTGCTCAGGGCGAGCCGAGCCGGAAGCCCACCAGCAGCGGGTCGTGGTCGGAGCTGCGCCAGGGCGAAGCGCCGGAATCGGCGCCGTTGCCGTCACGTTCGCCGCGGATCCGGGGTTCGTCGGCGTTGCTGTGCCACTTGGCCGCGCCGGCCAGCCGCCTGGCGAGGGCGGGGCTGAGCAGGGCATGGTCCAGCCGGCCGGCCTGGCCGTCGTAGACGTAGCTGTGGATCTCCCCGGATGCGCCCTCGAAGGCGTCGCGCCAGCCGGCGTCGCGGAAGGCGCGGATCGGGTCTTCCATGGCGTAGGCGTTGAAATCGCCGACGATGGCAACAAGATCGCTTCCGGTTCCGGTGGGATCCCCCTGCAGCCAGCGCATCAGCCGTTTCGCCGAGTCCACCCGCAGGGCGTTCCAGCAGCCCTGGCCGTCGCCCTGGTCACGGTTGGCGCCGGCGGCCTCGTTGCAGCCCTTGGACTTGAAGTGGTTGGCCACGACCACGAACGCCGGGCCGTCGCCGCGCCGGAATGCCTGCGCCAGCGGCGCGCGGCTGCGCGGGCCGAAGGGGCCTTCCTCGAGCGTCGCCGGGCGGCCGACGGGCCGGACCCGCGAGGCCCGGTACAGCAGGCCGACGCGGATCACGTCGCTGCCCGGCCCGCGGCCGGCATCCACGAAGCGCCAGTCGCCGCCGCCGGCGTTCAGCGCATCGGTGAGCTGGGCGATGCTCGACCCGGGGTCGAAGCCGTCGTTTTCCAGCTCCATCAGCGCGGCGATGTCGGGGTCGAGGCCGCGGATGGTCGCCACCAGCCGGTCGAGCTGGGCCTGCAGCTCTTCCGGGGTGCGCGCGCCGCGCGGGGTCGGGAAGCCACCGCCGCGGCCGTCGCCGTTGAACAGGTTCTCGAGGTTGAACGAGGCCAGGCGCACGTCGCCGCCGACCCTGGGCGGTTCCGGGCGCGGGGCCGGGTCGAATTGCAGCGGCACGGTCAGCTGCAACCGGTATTCGCCCCAGCGCTGGTCGAGGATGCCCTCGGCCAGGGTGATGGTGCTGCCGGCGCGCGGCGCGGGCCTGCCGTCGAGGTACCAGATGCCGCGCGGGTTCTCGCTGGCGCGGGCGTCGTCGACCAGCAGGCGGCGGCGGGCGTTGTCCTCCGCCACGCGGCGCGCGGCGTCGCCGGGTCGGGCGACTTCGGTCGGGGTCGGCAGGCGGCCGCCGAAGCTGGCGACCAGCACGCCGCGCCGGGCCAGGTCGTGCACGCCGCTGATGGTGAGCGGGGCGCTGATGCGCACGCGCATGCCCTCCAGGCGCTCCCAGTCGGCGGGCGGGGCGTCGAGGACCAGGGGCGCGGGCGGTTCGCCCCTGCCGAGCACCTCGATCCCGATGGCTTCCAGCGCGGTCAGGGTGGCGTCGCCGTCGCCGGTCTCGGTCACCCGGCCCCGCACGCGCACGCGGTCGCCGCTGCGGATCCCCGCGTCCCCGCCGCCGAGCACGAAGATCGCGTCGGAAGTGGCGTCGTCGCCGTCGCCATCGTCCTGCAGGAACCAGCCGCCGAGGTGCTGGCGGAAGTTGCCGGTGACCACGCCCTCGACCACCACCGTTTCACCGGCCAGCGGACTGGCCGCGCCGCGGCCCTGCACCGCGCCGATCGGCACCGTCCCGCCGGCGTGCGCCGGCGCCGTCACGGTGGCGAGGTCCGTCACCGGGAACCGTCCTTCGCAGCCGGCGAGCGCGAGGGCGAGGGTGGCGAGGGGCAGGGCGTGGCGGCGCATCGGATCCTCCGCGGTCTGGAAACGAAGACGCCGCCCGGAGGCGGCGTCTGGCGCTGCGTCTTCGGCAGCTCAGTTCAGGTTGTCGAGCATCCAGTCGACCGTGGCCTGCACCTGCTCGTCGGTCAGGGCCGGGTTGCCGCCCCTGGCGGGCATCACGCCGGTGCTGCCGGTGAAGCCCTCGATCGCATGGCGGTACAGCGTGTCCTTGCCCTGGGCGATGCGCGCGGCCCAGGAGGCGCGCTCCAGTTTGGGCGCGCCGCCGGCGCCGGAGGTGTGGCAGCCCGCGCACAGGTTCTGGTAGATCACCGAGCCGTCGAGCGTGCCGCCGTAGGCCACCTGTGCCGCGGCTGCGGCGGCCGCGGCGGCCGCGGCCGCGGCCTGGGCGGCGGCGCCGGTGCTGCCGGCATAGACCTCGCCCTCGGGCGCGATCCGGTCTTCGGTGCGCTTGATGGCGGCCTCGTTCGGCGGGGGCGGCAGCGAGCGGTGCAGCATCAGCGAGCCGATGATCAGGCCCAGCATGACCAGCACCAGGAAGGCGATCACCATCGAAAAGCGTTTCAGGAATTCGAGGTCGTAGTTGCGCACGGAACACCCTTCGCGCGCGGCCGGGGAGGCCGCAACTGGTGGCGGAGTATAAATAAACCGTCCCGCGACCGTCCCGGTGGGAAGTCGCGTGGCGGCAGTACCGGAAACCGTTCCCGATGCCGGAAACCGCGGTCCGGGGCGCCGGCTGGCGCGGATTCCGGTCTGGAAATCATACCAATCGTACCGGTCCGCGCGCAGCAGACCGCGCGCCGGCCGCCTGGAGATGGCCCTGGACCGGGCGCGGAAGGACGGCAGGAGAGGACGATGGGCGGGCAGGCCGTGGAGGATCCGTTCGGGCTGGCGCGCTTCGTCGAGGCACAGGCACCGGTGTACGCGGCCGCGCTGGCCGAGCTGGAAGCCGGGCGCAAGCGCGGCCACTGGATGTGGTTCGTGCTGCCGCAGCTGCGCGGGCTGGGCAGCAGCCCCATGGCCCGGGCCTACGGCATCGGCTCGCTGGACGAGGCGCGCGCGTACCTGGCGCATCCGGTCCTCGGACCGCGCCTGCATGCCTGCGTGGCCGCGCTGCAGCGCCACCGCGGACGCGACATCGTGGACATCCTCGGCCCCGTGGATGCGCTCAAGTACCGCTCCTGCCTGACCCTGTTCTCGCTGGCGGCGCCGGGTGAAGCGCCGTTCGCCGGGGCGCTGCATGCGTTCTACGGCGGCGATCCCTGCGCGCGCACGCTGGCGCTGCTGGGGCGCTGATCGCGCCGGGGTTCAGCCGACGGCGGGGTACAGCACCTCGCCGAAGTCGTGCTGCGGGTGGTCGAGCATCACCGACAGCACCAGTGGCACCAGGGTGCCCAGGATGGCCACGCCGTCGCGCACCTGCTGGCGGTTGAGCCGGCTGTTCCAGGTGGCGCCGCCGTGCACAAGCTGGTTGCGCAGCACGTACAGGCGGTCGAACACGATCGTCAGGACCGTGGCCGTGTCGCGGGCGAGGACCGCCGCCAGCGCCGCCTTCCGGCTGTTGGCGAAGGCCGTTTTCCAGCGGTCGCTGCTGTCGTGCTCGCGCAGCGCGGTCCAGAACGGATCGAAGACGTAGCGGTTGTCGATCAGGGTGCGGATCGGCCCGCTGAAGCGCTCGAACAGGGCCGCGTGCAGGCATTGGCAGGCGTCCAGTCCCACCAGCGTCTCCACGAAGCGGCGGAACCGCCCCCGCTCGGTGTCGTCGCGCCCGAACTCTCGCGCGTAGGCGGCGTTGAGCGCCACCCACAGGAAGATGAAGCAGGCGTCCGGGTCGTCCTTTTCCTGTTCGGCGCGCGTCAGCCAGCTGATCGCCCGGTGCAGGCGTGTGGCGGTGTCGGTGGACTGCGTGTGGCGGATGTCGCGGTGGCGCTGCTTGAGGGCGTCGGCGGACGGTGGCGTCATGGCGCGCGGAACCGGGAACGTCGCGGCCGAGTGTGCCGCAGGCGGGCGCGGGCGCAAACGGGGGCGCGCCCGGAAACGTGGCGGCGGTCCCGCCCGGCGCGGCCGGGGCGGGGCGGAAAATGGCGCGAAGGGGGATGGCGCGCCTGGAGGGATTCGAACCCCCGACCAACGGCTTCGGAAGCCGCTACTCTATCCGGCTGAGCTACAGG
>CALLKI010000049.1 GCA_938008415.1 uncultured Luteimonas sp.
CTGGAGAGGAAAAGGATGGGACGGGGAGCGCCCGGGCGGTGCCCGGCACGGTGATCCCGCAGCGCACAAAACGCAATGGCAGGCGGTTATTGTCGCCTGCCGGGGCGATGCGGCAAAAGTGCAGCCGGGTCCGTACCGTGGCGGACAGTCCGTTCTCCGGATGTGAGACGGAGGCCGGTCACAGTTGGCAGGAGTCGATCCGTGCGAGGGGATAGGCGACTGGCGGGGCTTCCTCCTCCCGCAAGGAGGCTTTACCCGGAACTGGACAGGCTGCAGGCTATGCAAAGCTGTATGGGGGCAACGGGCAGTCGCCGGCCGCGGGAGCTCACGGAGGGGGAGGACGCGTCCGTGAAGGAGAACGGTAGAAAAAGGTTCTTTGCCCATTCGACCGGGTTGCCGGACAAGCGCAACTGGCACCTGCTGTCAGACCACTTGCGGGAGGTAGGGGAGCGCGCAGCAGCCTGTGCTTTCGTGTTTGGAGGGGCTGAACTTGGCCGCGTGGCCGGGCGGCTGCACGACATCGGGAAATACACGCGGCGGTTCCAGTCGCGTCTGGATGGCGATCCCACCCGGGTCGATCACGCTACCTGGGGTGCCTGCATTGCCCGGCAGCGCTATGGAAGCATCGGCACGCTGATCGCCTACGCCATTGCCGGGCACCATGCCGGACTGGCCAATGGGCGCCCCGGGTGGGATGACCAGTCAAGGGCGTCACTTCTGGATCGGTTGTCGGAGGAATATCGCAGCCGGGAATTGCCGGCGCTGGAACCGGAATGGGAACAGGAAGTCGTGCTGCCGGACCGGCTTTCCATGCCGTCCGGATTCGTCGCGCATCCGAAGCCGCAATACCGGCTGTTCCAGTTGTCCCTGCTGGTGCGCATGGTCTTCTCGTGCCTGGTCGATGCGGATTTCATCGACACGGACAACTTCTATCGTGCCATCGAAGGAAGGCCGCCGCGGGACGAGGGTTCCGGAAACAAACCGTCCCTGCTGGAACTTCGCGACGCGCTCGACAGGTATCTTGCAGGACTGCCTTCAACAGGCGGCATTAACCCGGAGCGTGCACGGATCCTGCGGGAAGTACGGTCCAAGGCCACGATGGGTACGGGCCTGTTCTCGTTGACGGTGCCGACGGGCGGAGGCAAGACCCTCGCCTCTCTGGCGTTTGCCTTGGACCATGCGGTCGCCAATGGTCTGCGCAGGGTGATCTACGTGATTCCGTTCACCAGTGTCGTCGAGCAGACGGCCGAGGTATTCCGGCAAGCGCTGGCCGTCTCATCCAGCCAGGATGATGTGGTGCTGGAACACCACAGTGCGTTCTTCGATGATCCATCAAGGGAGCCGCAAGCCGCAGAGAAGCGCCGGCTTGCAATGGAGAACTGGGATGCGCCGATCGTGGTGACCACGTCTGTCCAGTTCTTCGAAAGTCTCTTTGCGGATCGTCCTTCGCGCTGCAGGAAGTTGCATAACATCGCGGGCAGCGTGGTGATCCTGGATGAGGCCCAGACGCTACCCCATGCCCTGCTCCGTCCATGCGTGGCTGTCCTTGACGAGCTTGCACGCAACTACAAGGTGAGCCCGGTGCTGTGCACGGCCACGCAGCCGGCCCTGCAGGCAGACAAGGGATTCAAAGATGGCCTGGAAAACGTCGAGGAATTGGCGCCAGGGCCTTTGGAGGGGTTGTACGAAAAGTTGCGGCGTGTCCGGGTCAGGCATGCCGGAGAGCTGGATGACGAGGCGCTTGCCCAGCGCCTGCGTCGGCATGACCAGGTGTTGTGCATCGTCAACAACCGCAAACACGCCCGCCATCTGTTTGAATCGATCGCGGATTTTCCCGGCGCACGCCATCTGTCCACGCTGATGCATGCCCGTCATCGCAGTGCTGTTCTCGCCGGGATCCGGAAAGAACTCAAGTCAGGGCATCCGTGCCGTCTTGTTTCCACCAGCCTGGTCGAGGCCGGCGTTGATCTGTCGTTCCCGACGGTACTGCGGGCGGAAACGGGCCTGGACTCGATTGCACAGGCCGCCGGCCGTTGCAACCGCAACGGGGAACGTGACGTGGGTTCCAGCGAAGTCCTGGTTTTCCGCCCGGCGAACCCGGATTGGCGGCCGCCAAGGGAGCTCGAATTGTTTGCGGAAGCCTTCCGCACCATCGAGCGCACCTACCGTGACGACCTGCTGTCCCTGCAGGCAATAGAGGCCTATTTCCGGGAAGTGAATTTCCGCCTGGGCGATGACCGGATGGATCGCCATGACCTGCTCGGACTGCTGGGGGATGGTGGCGTGGACGGGATCCCGTTTGAGACATTGGCCGGAAAATTCAGGATGATCCAGTCCACGATGCGTCCGGTCATCGTGCCGTACTTGCCCGGCAGCCGGGAAGTGGCTCCGGAGGTCGGCGAGGCCATACGTTTGCTCGAACGGGCAGGTGCCACCTCGGCTGCCCGCCGTCTCCAGCCATGGGTGGTACAGGTTCCGGAGCAGGGTTATGTCGCCCTCCGCAAGGTCGGGGCTATCGAACCGATTGCCGGGGACCGTTATGGGGAGCAGTTCATGCGGCTTGTGAATCCACGTTTGTACGATTCCAGGTACGGTCTGCACTGGGATGACAACCCGCAATTCCTGGAATCAGACGCATTGGTCGCCTGATTTGGCGATTTCCAGCGTGCATGCCTCGCTGTCTCGGGTTTTGAGACAGAGGCATGAGAGGGTGTCCATGGGATTCGAAGGGGGTACTGATGGGGTACGGGATCAGGCTTCATGTCTGGGGAGACCGGGCACTGTTCACCCGGCCGGAAATGAAGGTGGAACGGGTTTCATATGATGTGATGACGCCTTCCGCCGCGCGGGGAATCCTGGAGGCGATCCACTGGAAGCCGGCGATCCGCTGGATCGTGGACACCATTCTGGTGCTCAAGCCGATCAGGTTCGAATCGATCCGGCGCAATGAGGTTGGCAGCAAGCTGTCCGCGTCCAGTATCGGGAAGGCAATCAAGGCCGGTCGGACGGATGATGTGGTCAATTATGTCGAGGATGACCGCCAGCAGCGTGCGTCAACCATCCTGCGCGATGTCGGGTATGTGATCGGTGCGCATTTCGAGCTTACCGACAAGGCAGGTCCGGACGACAGTGTTGGCAAGCATCTTGACATCTTCAACCGGCGCGCGCGGCGTGGGCAGTGTTTCCACACGCCATGCCTCGGAACCCGCGAGTTTCCAGCGAATTTCGCCCTGATCGAATCTGGCGACGATTCTCCGGTTCCGGATGCGGAGTTGCGGGGGGAGCGTGATCTTGGATGGATGCTGTATGACGTCGACTTTGCCAACGGGAACACCCCGAGGTTCTTCCGCGCCCGCATGGTCGATGGCCTCATCGACGTCAGGGGACTCATCGGGGATGGCGAAGGAGTCCGCGCATGATCCTGACAGCGCTTGCCGATTACTACGACAGGCTCCAGGCCACGCCTGGGTCCGGCGTTTCTCCTTACGGATACAGCAAGGAGAAGATCAGTTACGCCATCGTGTTGGACCGGGACGGGCGGGTGGTTGATGTCCACGACCTGCGGGACATGACAGGCAGGAAGCCGCAGCCCAGGATTATGGATGTCCCGCAATTTCCCGAGAAGCGAACGGCTGGTATCAGGCCGAACTTCCTATGGGACAAGACGAGCTATGCGCTTGGCGTCAGCGCCAAGAGCAGCCGTAGCGATCAGGAATACGGAGCGTTCAAGGACTTTCATCGTGAAACACTTGCCGGATCGGACGATCCGGGCCTGCAGGCATTGCTGGCATTTCTGGGCGCGTGGACCCCGGACGGATTCAAGGACTGCCCGCACATGTCCCGACACGGGGAATCCTTCCTGGACGCCAACGTGGTGTTCAGGCTCGATGGCGACCAGTGCTACCTGCACGAGCGTCCAGCCGCGCGGGCCGTGTGGGCCGGTTTGAAAGGGCGGGGCGATGATGCGTCGGAAGGAATGTGCCTCGTAACCGGGATGTGGGCGCCGATAGCGCGCATACATCCACCAATCAAAGGAGTCGATGGCGCCCAGAGTTCAGGTGCCTCCATCGTTTCCTTCAATCTCGATGCGTTCAGGTCTTATGGCAAGAGCCAGGGTGACAACGCGCCCATCTCGGAGCAGGCGGCTTTTGCCTATACGACCGCACTCAACCATCTGCTGCGACAGGATCCGGGGAACCGTCAGCGCCTGAAGATCGGCGACACGACGGTCGTGTTCTGGGCGCGGGCAAGAACCAAGGAACAGGCTGAAGCTGCGGAAGATGTGATCTCCGCGTTCCTGCAGGGCGATGGCGGGGGAGATACGTCTGCCCTGGAGGACAGGCAGGCCACACAGCGCCTGTTCCTGGCCCTGGAGCAGGTGCGGCAGGGGCGGCCTCTGCGCGAGCTTGATCCATCGCTGGACGACGAAGCGGAGATCTTCGTGCTTGGATTGGCGCCCAACGCATCCCGCCTCTCGGTCCGCTTCTGGGAGACACAAAGCCTGTCAGGTCTTGCCCGCCGCCTGGCCGACCACTATGCCGACCTTGCGCTTGAGCCCGCAGCGTGGCAACGCCCACCCACACCATGGCGCCTGGCGCGGCAGGTGGCGCCGGTACGCGGGGAGGGCAAATCGAAAGCCGAAGATGTTCCGCCGCTCCTTGCCGGTGAGCTGACCAGGTCCATCCTCACGGGGACAAGGTATCCGCGCAGCCTGCTGGCCGCCATCCTGATGCGCTTTCGTGCGGATGGCCAGATCACTCCATTGCGTGTTGCCCTGTGCAAAGCCGTCCTGGCCCGTGATGCGCGGCTGAACAGGCTGCAGGGAATATCTTCCAGCAACAAGGGGGAACCTCCAGTGAGCCTCGATACCAGAAGTACCGATCCCGGCTACCTGCTGGGACGATTGTTCGCGACGCTTGAGAACCTGCAACGGGCTGCCATCGGCGACAAGGTTGCGACCATACGGGATCGTTATTACGGCGCCGCGTCCGCAACGCCGGCCGGCATCTTCCCGGTACTGCTGCGCAATGCCCAGAACCACCTTGGCAAGCTGCGCAAGGACAAGCCCGGACTGGCGGTGAACATCGAGAAGGAGATCGGCGAGATCATTGATGCCCTGCCGCCGATGTTCCCGCGAACCTTGTCGATAGACGAGCAGGGACGCTTCACCATCGGCTACTACCACCAGGGCCGCGCCCGCTTCGGTCGCGGTGACGGCCAGAACACCGACATCGATACCCTTCCAAAGGGGGAGCAAGAATGAGCGCCATCTCCAATCGTTACGAGTTCGTCTACCTGTTTGATGTCAGCAATGGGAACCCAAATGGTGATCCGGATGCAGGCAACCTGCCGCGCCTGGACCCGGAGACCAATTGCGGGATCGTCACGGATGTGGCGCTCAAGCGGAAAATCAGGAACTATGTCGCGCTGGAAAAGGAAGGAGAGCCCGGCTACGCAATCTATATGCAGGAAAAAGCCGTGCTCAACAACCAGCACAGGCAGGCCTATGCTGCACTGGGCATCGAGCCGGAAGCGAAGAAACTGCCGAAGAACGAGGCCAAGGCCCGTGAGCTGACGGCATGGATGTGCCGGAACTTCTATGACATCAGGGCCTTTGGTGCAGTGATGACGACGGAAGTCAATACCGGGCAGGTGCGCGGTCCGGTGCAACTCGCGTTCGCTACCTCCGTCGAGCCGGTCCTGCCGCTGGAAGTGGCCATCACTCGCGTGGCGGTGACCAACGAAAAGGACCTGGAAAAGGAACGCACCATGGGGCGCAAGCACATCCTGCCGTACGGACTGTACCGTGCGCATGGGTTCGTTTCAGCCAAGCTGGCGGAGCGCACGGGCTTTTCCGAAGAGGATCTGGATTTGCTGTGGCGGGCGTTGGTCAACATGTTCGAGCACGACCGTTCCGCCGCCAGAGGGGAGATGGCCGCGCGCAAGCTCATCGTCTTCAGGCATGAAAACCTGATGGGCAATGCACCGGCCCATGTATTGTTTGGAAAGGTGGCAGTGGCCAGGAAAGGTGAAACAACAGCGCCTGCACGCAGTTTTTCCGATTACGAGGTTCGGATTGATCGCGATCTGCCTGCCGGCGTCGAGGTAATCGAGAAGCTTTAGACAACCGGGGAGGCGGAGTATGGAAGATGACGATCTGATTCCTATCTCCGCACTCCAGCACTATCTGTACTGTCCACGGCAGTGCGCGCTTATTCACATCGAGCAGCAGTGGGCCGAGAACCGATCCACTGCCGAGGGGCGGTTGTTGCACCAGACAACCGACAGGATGCAGGCCAAATGTCGGCAAGGGGTCCGCGTCGTTACAGGACTGCCATTGTTGTCCAGGGTGTTCGGGCTTGTCGGCAGGGCAGATGTGGTGGAGTTCCACATGGGCAAGGATGGGGAATATGCATTTCCTGTGGAATACAAGCGTGGCCTTCCCAAGGCGCATCGTGCTGACGAGGTGCAGTTGTGCGCCCAGGCGCTATACCTGGAGGAGATGCTTGGCGGAAATATTGAAGCGGGAGCAATTTTCTACGGTAAAAGCCGTAGGCGGCATGACGTGATCTTTGATCGTGAGTTGAGGCGTATCACGCTCATCCGAACAGCCCTCCTTGCGCCGGCGCACGCGTCGCGCCCTCACGGGCGCGTGGATTGAAACCTCAACGCGGAGTATTGTCGCGAGCTGGCGGAGAAGGTCGCGCCCTCACGGGCGCGTGGATTGAAACTGGGCAATCTCGATCTCGTTGCGGGTGCCAGCCTGGTCGCGCCCTCACGGGCGCGTGGATTGAAACGTCCTCGACGTATTCGCCGCCGCGCACGTGCACGCGTCGCGCCCTCACGGGCGCGTGGATTGAAACCGTTATCTCTGGGTCGGTGAACTCACAAAGCGGGGGTCGCGCCCTCACGGGCGCGTGGCGATGTCACAGCGGATGCCTGCCACGTCGCGCCCTCACGGGCGCGTGGATTGAAACACCTCCACCAGGTACGGCCCGATGAGCTGCTCGACAGTCGCGCCCTCACGGGCGCGTGGATTGAAACATCGTGTTCAGTGCCGTGATTGCGCGAATGCCGCGGTCGCGCCCTCACGGGCGCGTGGATTGAAACTCAGTGAAACCGTAACAATTTCCAGACTGAGGGGGTCGCGCCCTCACGGGCGCGTGGATTGAAACTACAAGATCGGCGGCACGCTCGCCCACCGCAACGTGTCGCGCCCTCACGGGCGCGTGGATTGAAACCTTGGCCGTGTCCCGCACCCGCACGATCGCCGCAAGTCGCGCCCTCACGGGCGCGTGGATTGAAACCTGACAGCTGCCCTCTGCCTGACCCTGGCCTCGGTCGCGCCCTCACGGGCGCGTGGATTGAAACCACACGCTGTGGTACCACTTCCGCGACGGCCTGAAAGTCGCGCCCTCACGGGCGCGTGGATTGAAACTGGCCCTCTCCGTGGCGAGTGTGTTTCAACAGGGGGTCGCGCCCTCACGGGCGCGTGGATTGAAACTGCACCAGGTACAGCATCGCGTTTTCGGACAGCCGGTCGCGCCCTCACG
>CALLKI010000050.1 GCA_938008415.1 uncultured Luteimonas sp.
ACCTCCATCTCGCCGAAGCGCTGGCCGCCGAACTGCGCCTTGCCGCCCAGCGGCTGCTGGGTGACCAGCGAGTACGGGCCGGTCGAACGGGCGTGCATCTTGTCGTCCACCAGGTGGTTGAGCTTCAGCATGTGCATGTAGCCCACGGTCACCGGGCGCTCGAAGGGCTCGCCGGTGCGGCCGTCGAACAGCTGGGTCTGGCCGCTGGCCGGCAGGCCGGCCAGTTCAAGCATCTGCTTGATCTCCTCCTCGGTGGCGCCGTCGAACACCGGGGTCGCCATCGGCACGCCGCCGGTCAGGTTCTTCGCCAGCGTGATCAGTTCCTCGTCGCTGAACTGGTCCAGGTCCACGCGCTCGCCGACCACGGTGCGGTCGTGGTTGTAGATCTGGTCGAGGAACCGGCGCAGCTCGGCGACGCTGGCCCTGGCCTGCAGCATCTCGTCGATCCTGCGGCCGAGGCCCTTGGCCGCCCAGCCGAGGTGCGTCTCGAGGATCTGGCCGATGTTCATCCGGCTCGGCACGCCCAGCGGATTGAGCACGATGTCGATCGTGGTGCCGTCGGCCATGTAGGGCATGTCCTCGACCGGGACGATCGTGGACACCACGCCCTTGTTGCCGTGGCGGCCGGCCATCTTGTCACCCGGCTGGATGCGGCGCTTCACCGCCAGGTAGACCTTGACCATCTTCAGAACGCCCGGGGCGAGGTCGTCGCCCTGCATGATCTTGGCGCGCTTGTCGGCGAAGCGCTTCTCGAACTCCTTCTCGTGCGCTTCGATCTGCTTCTGCGCGCGCTCGATGGCCTCGGCGGCATCCTCGTCCTTCATCCGGATCGAGAACCAGTCGGACCTCTTCAGGCCGTCGAGGTAGGCGTCGGTGATCGTGTCGCCCTTCTTCAGGCCCGGGCCGCCGTTGGCGACCTTGCCCACGATCTGGGAACGCAGGCGCGCGTAGATCGCCGCCTCGAGGATCCGGAACTGGTCGTCGAAGTCCTTCTTGACCCGGCGGATCTCGCTCTCCTCGATCTGCTTGGCGCGCTTGTCCTTCTCGATGCCGTCACGGGTGAAGACCTGCACGTCGATGACGGTGCCGTCCATGCCCGGCGGCACGCGCAGCGAGCTGTCCTTCACGTCCGAGGCCTTCTCGCCGAAGATCGCCCGCAGCAGCTTCTCCTCGGGGGTGAGCTGGCTCTCGCCCTTCGGCGTGACCTTGCCGACCAGGATGTCGCCGGCACGGACCTCGGCGCCGATGTACACCACGCCAGACTCGTCGAGGCGGCTGAGCGCCTGCTCGGACACGTTCGGGATGTCGGCGGTGATTTCCTCCGGCCCCAGCTTGGTGTCGCGCGCGACGCAGGTCAGCTCCTCGATGTGGATCGTGGTGTAGCGGTCCTCCTGCACCACCCTCTCGGAGATGAGGATGGAGTCCTCGAAGTTGTAGCCGTTCCACGGCATGAACGCGACCAGCATGTTCTGGCCGAGCGCCAGCTCGCCGATGTCGGTCGAGGGGCCGTCGGCCAGCACGTCGCCACGGGCGACCACGTCGCCCACGTTCACCAGTGGGCGCTGGTTGATGCAGGTGTTCTGGTTGGAACGGGTGTACTTGACCAGCGTGTAGATGTCGACGCCCGCGTCGGTCTCGCCCGAAATCTCGGACTCGTTGGCCTTGACCACGATGCGAGCGGCGTCGACCTGGACCACGGTGCCGCCACGGCGTGCGTTGACGGTCACGCCCGAGTCGCGGGCCACGGCGCGCTCGATGCCAGTGCCGACCAGCGGCTTCTCGGCGCGCAGCGTCGGCACGGCCTGGCGCTGCATGTTGGCGCCCATCAGCGCGCGGTTGGCGTCGTCGTGCTCGAGGAAGGGTACCAGCGCCGCCGCGACCGACACGGTCTGCATCGGCGAGACGTCCATGTAATGGATCTCGCTCGGCGGCTTGAGCAGGTTCTCGCCCTGGTAGCGGCACGAGACGAACTGCGAGGTCAGGTTGCCATGTTCGTCCTGCGGCGCATTCGCCTGGGCGATGACGTAGTCGTTCTCCTCGATCGCCGACAGGTATTCGATCTCGTCGGTGACCTTGCCGTCCACGACCTTGCGGTACGGCGTCTCGAGGAAGCCGTACCTGTTGGTGCGCGCGAACACGGCCAGCGAGTTAATCAGGCCGATGTTCGGGCCTTCCGGCGTCTCGATGGTGCAGACGCGGCCATAGTGGGTCGGGTGCACGTCGCGCACCTCGAAGCCGGCGCGCTCGCGGGTCAGGCCGCCCGGGCCCAGCGCCGAGACGCGGCGCTTGTGGGTGACCTCGGACAGCGGGTTGTTCTGGTCCATGAACTGCGACAGCTGCGAGGAGCCGAAGAACTCCTTCACCGCCGCCGCGACCGGCTTGGCGTTGATCAGCTCCTGCGGCGTCAGGCCCTCGGCCTCGGCCATCGACAGGCGCTCCTTGACCGCGCGCTCGACGCGGACCAGGCCGACGCGGAACACGTTCTCGGCCATCTCGCCGACCGAACGCACGCGGCGGTTGCCGAGGTGGTCGATGTCGTCCACCTGGCCGCGGCCGTTGCGGATCTCGCACAGCACCTTGACCACGTCCAGGATGTCGGACATCCCGCCGCACATCTCGCGGTAGCGCACGGACTCGTCGTCCTTGCGGTCGGCGAAGTACTTGGCGTCGTACAGCACCGGCGCACCCGTGACCTCCTTGCGGCCCAGGCGGCGGTTGAACTTCATGCGGCCGACCGCCGACAGGTCGTAGCGCTCGAACGCGAAGAACAGGTTGTGGAACAGGTTCTGCGCGGCCTCCTTGGTCGGCGGCTCGCCCGGGCGCATCATCCGGTAGATCTCGACCAGGGCGTCGAGCTGGGTGCGGGTCGGGTCGATGCGCAGGGTGTTGGAGATGTACGGGCCGCGGTCGAGGTCGTTCACCCACAGCGTGCCGATGGTCTCCACGCCGGCCTTGCGGAACGCCGCCAGGTGGTCCTCGGTGATCTCGTCGTTGGCCGAGGCGATCAGCTCGCCGGTCGAGGCATCGACCACGTCGTGCGAGAGGATGCGGCCGACGAGGTACTCGTCGGGCACGGCCAGGGCCTCGATGCCGGAGGCCTCGAGCTGCTTGATGTGGCGGGCGGTGATGCGCTTGCCGGCCTCGACGATGACCTTGTCACCGACGGCGAGGTCGAAGTTGAGGGTCTCGCCGCGCAGGCGCTCGGGCACGAGTTCGAGCTGCACGCCTTCCGGCAGGATGTGGAAGGTGTTGATCTCGAAGAACTCGTTGAGCATCTCCTCGTTGGAGTAGCCCAGCGCGCGCAGCAGGATCGTCACCGGCAGCTTGCGGCGACGGTCGATGCGGCAGAACACCGCATCCTTCGGGTCGAACTCGAAGTCCAGCCACGAGCCGCGGTACGGGATGATCCGGGCGCTGTAGAGCAGCTTGCCCGAGCTGTGGGTCTTGCCGCGGTCGTGGTCGAAGAACACGCCCGGCGAGCGGTGCAGCTGCGAGACGATGACGCGCTCGGTGCCGTTGATGATGAAGGTGCCGTTGTCCGTCATGAGCGGGATCTCGCCCATGTAGACTTCCTGCTCCTTCACGTACTTGATCGACTTGTTCGGCGACTCGCGGTCGTAGATCACGAGGCGCACGGTCACGCGCAGCGGCGCGCCGTAGGTCATGCCGCGCTGGCGGCACTCGCGCTCGTCGAACACCGGCTCACCAAGCTTGTAGCCGACGTACTCCAGCGCCGCGTAGCCGTTGTAGCTGACGATCGGGAACACGGACTTGAGCGCGGCGTGCAGGCCCTTGTCCTCGCGCTTGTCCGGGGCGACGTCCGCCTGGAGGAAGTCGCGATAGGAATCCACCTGGATCGCGAGCAGGTACGGCACCTCCAGGATCGAACGGCGCTTGCCGAAGTTCTTGCGGATGCGCTTCTTCTCGGTGAACGAGTATTGCTGCGTGGACGTCGTCATGGGGAGCGGATGCCTCGGTCTTGGAACCGCGCCAGGGCGGATCCGGAAAAACGGAAAGTCGTCACTGGGCAGTCGCTGGTATTGCCGGCACCAGCACGCCCTCTCCCGCTACTGCCCACTGACGACTGCGAAACTGCATGTCTCCTGACGGCGAAGCCGAAACGGCCATAGGCCGGGAGCTTCCACCCCCAGCCTCGGGCCGTACCGTCGTTCCCGCCGGGGCGGGAACCCAGTGTCCTCTGGATCAAAGAGCACTCCCGGTGGTCGACAGCTTCGCCAGGTACCGGGCCCCCCGCCTCCGCGGGACCGCCCGGCGGAATCCCGCGCGCGCCAGGGACGCGCGCGGGACCCAATGCCTTACTTGATCTCGACCGTGGCGCCGGCCGCTTCCAGGTCCTTCTTGAACTTGGCGGCGTCTTCCTTGGAAACGCCTTCCTTCACCACGCCGCCGGCCTCGGTCAGGTCCTTGGCCTCCTTCAGGCCCAGGCCGGTGATGGCGCGGACCACCTTGATGACCTCGACCTTCTTCTCGCCGGCCGACTTCAGGACGACGGTGAACTCGGTCTGCTCCTCGGCCGGGGCGGCGGCGGCGCCACCAGCGGCCGGGCCGGCGGCCACGGCCACCGGGGCGGCGGCGGACACGCCGAACTTCTCTTCGAAAGCCTTGACCAGCTCCATGACCTCGACGAGGGTCTTGCTGCCGATGGCTTCCAGGATTTGCTCGTTCGTAAGGGACATTGCGATTACCTCAGTGGAATTGTTCGGGAACGGTTGGAACGTGCCGAATCTGGTTCAACAGGGACCTCAGGCCGCCTTCTGCTGCCCGACCGCGTTGATCACGCGGGCGAGCGAAGCAGCCGGCTCGGCCAGCACGCGGGCGAGCATGGTCGCCGGCTGGGCCATCATGCCGACCAGCATGGCCAGCGCCTGCTCGCGGGTCGGGAGCGAAGCCAGGACGTCCACGTGGGAGCCCGGGTACTTCTGCCCGCCGATCGCGACGATGCGCGGCTTCAGCTGTTCGGCAGTCTTGGCGAAGTCCTTGATGAGGCGGCCGGCGGCGCCGGGGTCCTCCTTCGAGAAGGCGTACAGCAGGGGACCGGTCAGGTCGTCCTTGATGACGGCGTAATCGGTACCCTCGACCGCCCTGGCAACCAGCGTGTTCTTGGCAACTTTCAAGTACACGCCCGCCTGGCGGGCCTTCTTGCGAAGCTCGGTCAACTGCTCGACCGTGAGACCCGCGTATTCCGCGGCAACCAGCGAGTGCGCCTTGGAAGCGACCTCGGCCAGCTCGGCAACGACTTGCTTCTTCTGGTTCAGATTCAAAGCCATTGCGCTTCCTCACTAGCTTCTGTATCCGCCCCGCCGCATCCGCGCCGGGGACGGCCCATGGTCCGCGCCGTTCCTTCGACGCGGGGAACGCACGTGGCGTTCCTCTGGCAGCCGCTTCCCAAGAAGTCGATTTGCATCGAACAATCCCGGAGGGTCGGCAGCCATCTGCGCAGGCCCTTTCGCACTTGCGTGCTGCGGGATTAAGCGGTCCCGCCCACGATGGCGGCGATTCCATGCCATACCGAGCATCCCTGCCCGTCGCCACCGCGGACTTCGACCGCGCCTGCGGTCTTTGACGGCCCCGCGTCGGGCTTTCGCCCTCGACGTGCCCTCAAATCCCTGGACCGGTGGCCGGCACGCCGGCCACCAGCCCGAAAAACACCCTGCTCAGCGGATCGACAGCGACGACTGGTCCACGGTGACACCCGGACCCATCGTCGAGCTGATCGAAACCTTCTGCAGGTAGGCACCCTTCGCCGAGGCCGGCTTGGCCTTCACCAGGTCGGCCAGCAGCGCCTGCAGGTTCTCCTTCAGGCGCTCGGGCTCGAAGTCGGCCTTGCCGATCGTGCAGTGGATGATGCCGGCCTTGTCGGTGCGGTACCGGACCTGGCCACCCTTGGCGTTCTTGACCGCCTCGGCCGGGTTCGGGGAAACCGTGCCCACCTTCGGGTTCGGCATCAGGCCGCGCGGACCCAGCAGGGTGCCGAGCTTGCCCACCACGCGCATGGCGTCGGGGGTGGCGATGACCACGTCGTAGTTCAGGTCACCGGCCTGCATCTTCTCGGCCAGATCCTCCATGCCGACCGCATCGGCGCCGGCGGCCAGAGCCTCGTCGGCCTTGGCGCCCGGCGGGCAGAACACGGCCACGCGCACGGTCTTGCCGGTGCCGGCCGGCAGCACGGTCGAGCCACGGACCTGCTGGTCGGACTTCTTCGGGTCCACGCCGAGGCGGACGGCCACGTCCACGGACTCGACGAACTTCGCGCTGCAGTTTTCCTTGACGATCTTCAGGGCCTCGTCGATCGGGTACGCCTTGCCCGGCTGCACCGCGGCCCTGATCGCCTTCTGTCGCTTGGTCAGTGCCATGTCCTCAGCCCTCCACCACCAGGCCCATCGAGCGGGCCGAGCCCACGATGGTGCGCACAGCCGCCTCGAGATCCGCCGCCGTCAGGTCCGGCTCCTTGAGCTTGGCGATCTCCTCCAGCTGCTTGCGGGTAACCTTGCCCACCTTCTCGGTGTTCGGGCGCTTGGACCCGGATTCGATGCCGGCCGCCTTCTTCAGCAGGACCGTGGCCGGGGGCGTCTTGGTGACGAAGGTGAAGGTGCGGTCGGAGTAGGCCGTGATGACCACCGGGATCGGCAGGCCCGGCTCCATCTTGGCGGTGGCGGCGTTGAACGCCTTGCAGAACTCCATGATGTTCAGGCCGCGCTGGCCGAGCGCAGGACCGACCGGCGGCGAGGGATTGGCCTGCCCGGCCTTCACCTGCAGCTTGATATAGCCGACAACTTTCTTAGCCATTTGGACTCTCCGGGTACTGGCGCCTGTCAGGCTCCCCATCGGGCCGGGAACGGTGGTGTCGGGGGCAGGCGGCGTCCCGGCATCGCGGCCGCCCCATCCATGCGAAAGGCCGCCCGTGCAGCGGCCGATGCCTTGGGCCCGGCTTCCCGGGCAGGGAGCCGGTTAGTATAGCGGATCGAAGGGAGGCTGCACAGCCCCGGCTGGCTCAGGCCTTCTCGACCTGGCTGAACTCCAGCTCCACCGGGGTCGAGCGGCCGAAAATCAGGACCGCCACGCGCAGCCGGTTCTTCTCGTAGTTGACTTCCTCGACGACCCCGTTGAAGTCGTTGAACGGGCCGTCGATGACCCGGACCATCTGGCCCGGCTCGAACAGGACCTTCGGGCGGGGCTTCTCGGCCCCCTCCTGGACGCGGTCGAGGATGGCGGCGGCCTCCTCGTCGCGGATCGGCAACGGGCGGTCGGCGGTGCCGCCGATGAAGCCCATGACCTTCGGGGTCTCCTTCACGAGGTGCCAGCAGTCGCTGTCCATGCGGGGGATACCACCCTCGTCCCGGGTCGCGATCTGGACCAGCACGTAGCCCGGGAAGAACTTGCGCTCGGAACGGCGCTTCTGGCCGGAGCGCATCTCGACCACTTCCTCGGTCGGCACCAGGATGTCGCCGAACTTGTCCTGCATGCCGTAGCGGGCGATGCGCTCGCGCAGCGCCTGCGCAACCGACTTCTCGAAGCCGGAATACGCATGCACCACGTACCAGCGCTTGACGCTCTCCGTTTCCATCGAATCGCTCATTCCGTCAGCTCCGCAGCAGCAGGCGGACAGCCCACTGGATGATCACGTCGAACCCGGCGATGATGAGGGCGATGATCAGGACCGCGATCATCACCACCCAGGTCATGCGGATGGCCTCCTGCCGGGTGGGCCAGACCACCTTGCGCAGCTCGAACCGGGCCTCCGACAGGAAATCACGCACCTGCGCCCCCTTCGGGGTCAGCATGAACACGGCGAGCGCCGCCAGCAGGCCGAACACGACCGCGCCGATACGCATCGGCGACGCCCACTGGCCCTCGAACCAGTAGAACACGACAACGCCCGCGACGACCAGCACCACGGCCAGCGCGTACTTGAGAATGTCGCCGGCGGACGCCTGTCCGGATTGTTCCACCCTGCTGTTCAAATCAACCTGCTCTCGTTGCGCGTTCGACCGTCGGGATGGCACGCCAGGAGGGACTCGAACCCCCAACCTGCGGTTTTGGAGACCGCTGCTCTGCCAATTGAGCTACTGGCGTATTCCGTCATTCTGGCATTTCCCGGAAAAGGCAACGGCGGCTTGCGCCGCCTTGCCATTCCCGCCCATCCCCCGGTGTTCCGGGGGACGGGGTTGCAGGGCTTACTTCAGGATCTTCGACACCACGCCCGCGCCGACCGTACGGCCGCCCTCGCGGATCGCAAAGCGCAGACCCTCGTCCATCGCCACCGGGTTGATCAGCGACACCGTCATCTTCACATTGTCACCCGGCATCACCATCTCCACGCCCTCCGGCAGGTTCACCGTGCCGGTGATGTCCGTGGTCCGGAAGTAGAACTGCGGACGGTAACCCTTGAAGAACGGCGTGTGACGGCCACCCTCGTCCTTCGACAGCACGTACACCTCCGCCTCGAACTCCGTGTGCGGCGTGATCGAACCCGGCTTCGCCAGCACCTGGCCGCGCTCCACCTCGTCACGCTTCGTGCCGCGCAGCAGCAGACCCGCGTTGTCGCCCGCCTGACCCTGGTCCAGCAGCTTGCGGAACATCTCCACGCCGGT
>CALLKI010000051.1 GCA_938008415.1 uncultured Luteimonas sp.
GTCGGCTCGATCACCTCGATCCAGGCCGTGTACGTGCCCGCGGACGACCTGACCGACCCGTCGCCGGCCACGACCTTCGCCCACCTGGACGCCACCGTGGTGCTGTCGCGCCAGATCGCGGCGCTGGGCATCTACCCGGCGGTGGACCCGCTGGACTCCACCAGCCGCCAGCTGGACCCGAACATCATCGGGCAGGAGCACTACGAGACCGCGCGCCGCGTGCAGGCCACCCTGCAGCGCTACAAGGAGCTGAAGGACATCATCGCGATCCTCGGCATGGACGAGCTGTCCGAGGAGGACAAGCTGGCCGTGGCCCGCGCGCGCAAGATCGAGCGCTTCTTCAGCCAGCCGTTCCACGTCGCCGAGGTGTTCACCGGCCAGCCGGGCAAGTACGTCCCGCTCAAGGAGACCATCCGCGGCTTCAAGGGCATCGTCGACGGCGAGTACGACCACCTGCCGGAGCAGGCCTTCTACATGGTCGGCACCATCGACGAGGCGGTCGAGAAGGCGAAGAAGCTCGCGGCCTGACCGCGGCCTGAGCCTGGAGCAGGGCGGGCCCCGGCCCGCCCCCGGTGACAAAGCCAACGGCGGGCCCCGGGCCCGCCACACGGAAACCGAGACATGGCATCCACCATCCGTTGCGACATCGTCAGCGCCGAGGCCGAGATCTTCCACGGCGAGGCCACGTTCGTGGTCGCCACCGGCGAGATGGGCGAACTCGGCATTGCGCCGCGCCACGCGCCGCTGATCACCCGGCTCAAGCCGGGCAAGGTCGTGGTGACGCTGCCGGACGGCAGCCAGCTGGACTTCGCCATCTCCGGCGGCATCCTCGAGGTGCAGCCGCAGGTCGTGACCGTGCTGGCCGACACCGCGATCCGCGCCGAGGAGATCGACGAGGCCGCGGTGCGCAAGGCCAAGGAGGAAGCCGAGCGCGTGCTCGCCGGGCGCGACACCACGATGGACGTGGCCGAGGCGCAGAAGAGGCTGGCCGAGTCGCTGGCGCAGCTGCAGGCGCTGGAGCGCCTGCGCCGCAACCTCAAGCACTGACGCGCCCCGCTCCCGCGTACGGCATGATCGGACGCCGGCCCCGTGCCGGCGTTCTTTTTTTGCGCGAAGGCCGGCGCGAGGCTTGCGCCATGGCGGCCCGTGCGCGTACGGTCGCCGGCGGAGGAGACGGAAGGAGCACGCATGGCACGGTTCGCGGCAACGGTGTTCGGGCTGGCAATGCTGGCGCTGGGCCTCCCGGGGCCGGCGCAAGCGGATGGCGCGGACGCATCCACGCGCCCGCGTGCCCGTGACGCGGGCGTCGTCATCGGCACCCTGCCGACCGGCCCGCGCAATGCGATCGTGGACGTCGAGGGCGTGGCGGTCGGCCACGTCACCCTCGATCCGGGCGACGGCAGCATCCGCACCGGCGTCACCGCGATCCTGCCGCATGGCGGCGACCTGTTCCGCGAGCGCGTGCCGGCCGCGATCCATGTCGCCAACGGGTTCGGCAAGCTGCTCGGCGCCACCCAGGTGCAGGAGCTGGGCGAACTGGAGACCCCGATCCTGCTCACCGGGACGCTTGGGGTGTGGCGCGCGGCCGACGCCATGGTCGGCTGGCTGCTGTCGCGGCCGGGCATGGAGGAGGTGCGCTCGATCAACCCGGTGGTCGGCGAGACCAACGACGGCTTCCTCAGCGACATCCGCGCGCGCCCGCTGCGCCCGGAGCACGTGGTGCGGGCACTGGAGTCGGCCTCGACGGAGGACGTGTCCGAGGGTGCGGTCGGCGCCGGTGCCGGTACCGTGGCCTTCGGCTGGAAAGGCGGCATCGGCACCAGTTCGCGTGTGGTGCAGGCGGCCGGCAGGCGCTACACGGTCGGCGTGCTGGTGCAGAGCAACTTCGGCGGCGACCTGGTCATCGCCGGCGTGCCCGTTGGGCGCCACCTGCCGGATCCGGCGGAGGTTGCCGCGGAAGCCGGGGCGCCGCCCGCGGATGGCGACGGCAGCATCATGATCGTGGTCGCCACCGACGCGCCGCTGGACGCGCGCCAGTTGCGCCGCCTCGCCGTGCGTGCCGTGTCCGGGCTGGCCCGTACCGGTGCATCCATGTCGAACGGCTCGGGGGACTACGTGATCGCGTTCTCCACCGCGAGGGAGAGCCGGCGCGGCACCGCGGCGGCGGTCGAGGCGCCCGCCACCCTCGCCAACGACGCCATGACCCCGCTGTTCGTGGCGGTGGCCGAGGCCACCGAGGAGGCGATCGTCAATTCGCTGTTCCGCGCGGTCACGGTCCGGGGCCACCGCGGCATCGTGCCGGCGTTGTCGCTGGAGCGGGTCCTGCCGCTGCTGGGTCAGTCGCGGTAGACCCAGTGCCGCGAGACGAGGAAGCCGACGACGGACAGCGCCAGTTCGACCAGCGGCTTCGCCAGCCAGGCCAGGTGCAGGCCGAGGTTCGCGGCGGTCCAGCCGACCAGCAGGGTGCTGGCCACGGTCAGCGCCGTCCACATCAGCGCAAAGCGCAGGAACCGGCGCCAGCCGAGCCGGGTCCCGCTGCCGTCGGAGAAGGTGAAGCGGCCGTTGAGCCAGAAGCCCAGCAGCGCGCCGGACACGCGGCCGGCGAGGTTGCCCCGGGACGCCGGCATGCCCAGCCAGGTCGTGGCCACGAACACGGCCCAGTCCAGCAGCAGCTGGAGCAGTCCGAACAACACGTAATGGCTGCCCTGCCGCAGCAGGGGAGGCATCCGTCGCGGGATATGCATCGCGCCATGATACGGGCCGCGGCCTGCCCTCGCGGCGTCCGCGACCGTGCCCGGATGCCGTTGCTACCATGGACGCACCGGCGCTGGAGGCGCCACAGAGGCTGGTTCCCGCATGAATCCGTTGCACGTCGTGATCCTCGCCGCGGGCGAGGGCAAGCGCATGAAGTCCGCGGTTCCCAAGGTCCTGCAGCGCATCGCCGGCAGGCCGATGCTGGCGCACGTGATCGCCACGGCGCGCGAGCTGGGGCCCGAGCGGATCCACGTGGTCTACGGCCACGGCGGCGACCAGGTCCGCGCCGCGTTCGCCGGCGAGGCCGACCTCAACTGGGTCGAACAGGCGCGGCAGCTGGGCACCGGCCATGCCGTGCAGCAGGCGATGCCGGACGTGCCGGATGGCGCGCGCGTGCTGGTCATGTATGGCGACGCGCCGCTGTTCCGCGCGGAAACGCTGCGCCGGCTGCTGGCGGCGGAGGGCAGGCTCGCGCTGCTGGCCGCCCCCCTCGCCAGCCCCACCGGCTACGGCCGGGTCGTACGCGACGCCCAGGGCCGCGTGGCCGGGGTGGTGGAGGAGAAGGACGCCAGCGAGGAGCAGCGCGCCATCCACCTGGTCAACACCGGCGTGATCGCCGCGGACGCCAACGCGCTGCGCAGCTGGCTGTCGCGGCTGTCGAACGACAACGCCCAGGGCGAGTACTACCTGACCGATGTCGCAGCGATGGCGGCGGAGGATTTCACGCCCGCGGAGATCGTCGAGGTGGACGACCCGGAGGAAACCGAGGGCGCGAACGATCCCTGGCAGCTCGCCAGGCTCGAAAGGGTCTTCCAGCGGCGCGCGGTCCGCGCGCTGTGCCTGCAGGGGGCGCGCGTCGCCGACCCGGCACGGGTGGACATCCGCGGCGAGGTGACCGTGGGGCGCGACGTCGAGATCGACGTGGACGTGGTGTTCGAGGGCAGGGTGGTGCTCGGCGACGGCGTGCGCATCGGCCCGTTCTGCCGCATCCGCGACGCGGTGCTCGCGGCCGGCACCGAGGTCCGCGCGCACTGCGACATCGAGGGCGCGCGCACCGAGGGCGCGGCCCTGATCGGCCCGTTCGCGCGCCTGCGCCCGGGCACGGTGCTGGCCGACGGCGTGCACATCGGCAACTTCGTCGAGGCGAAGAACACCACCATGGGCGCCGGCAGCAAGGCCAACCACCTCAGCTACCTCGGCGATGCCGTGATCGGCGCGAAGGTGAACATCGGCGCCGGCACCATCACCTGCAACTATGACGGCGTTAACAAGTCGAGGACGGTGATCGGCGATGGCGCCTTCATCGGCTCGAACTCCGCGCTGGTGGCACCGGTGGAGATCGGCGAGGACGCGACCATCGGCGCCGGTTCGGTGATCGGCAAGAACGCGCCGGCCGGCAAGCTCACCGTCGCGCGCGCGAAGCAGGTGACGGTGGAAGGCTGGACGCGGCCGGGGAAGAAGCAGGATTGACCTGGCGGCCGCCCGGCCGGGTCATGCCTGGGCGGGCAGCACCAGCGACACGCTCAATCCGCCGCCCTCGCGGTTGGCCAGGGCGATGCGGCCGCCGTGCGCCTCGGCGATCTCGCGGGTCAGCGCAAGGCCCAGCCCGGTGCCGCTGCGCTTGGTGGAATAGAACGGCAGCAGCGCGTTCGACAGCACCGCCTCGTTCATGCCGGGGCCGCGATCCAGCACGTCGACGCGCCAGCCTTCGCCGGTGCGTCGCACCGCGAGCGATACGGTGCCCGGCGCGGTGCCGGACTCGTGCGCGTTCTTGAGCAGGTTGAGCAGGGCCTGCTCCAGCTGCGCCGGATCGGCGTGGATGATGCCGTCGGGCAGGGGGCCCTCGACCGAGAACTCCACCTGCGCGCGCAGCTTGCCGACGAAATCGTGCCAGTGCAGCGGCTCGGTGCGCGGCGCGGGCAGCTTGGCGAAGCGCGCGTAGTCGCGCAGGAACCGTTCCAGGTGGCGGGCGCGCTCCTCGATCGTGGACAGGACCACGGGCAGGCGGTCGTGCTGGCCGCGGCGCAGCAGCTCTCCGCCGGAATGGGCGAGCGAGGCGATCGGTGCCAGCGAGTTGTTCAGCTCGTGGCTGATCACGCGGATGATCTTCTTCCAGGTCTGCACCTCCTGCCGGCGCAGCTCCACGGTCATCCGCCGCAGCAGCACCAGCTCGTGGTTGCGCCCGTTGAGCCGGAACACGCGGCGCGAGAGGTGCCAGATGTCCTCCTGGCCGTCGTCGCCGACGGTGAACATGCCGTCGCCGCCAACGGCGAAGGCCTCGCGCATCGACGGCGGCACCGCCTCCAGCAGTTCGTCCAGCGGGCGGCCCTCCAGTCTGCGCCCATCGCCGATGGTCCTGCGTGCGGCGAGGTTGGCCAGCACCACGCGCCGGCCCGGGTCCAGCAGCACGATCGCGACCGGCGTGTTCTGGACCATGGTGTCGAGCAGCAGTTCGCGCTGGACCAGCGTGTTGCGCTGCTCGCGCAGCACGTTGCCCAGCTCGTTGTGGGCGGCGACCAGCTCGAGCACGTCCGAGTAGCGGCCTCAGCTGATGCCGAAGCTGAAGTCGCCGTCACGGTAGCCGGCGACCGTGCCCGCCAGCGCCCGGAACAGGGCGCGCAACGGCACGAAGGTGCGCCACACGGCCACGGCCAGCATGCCGCCGACCATGAGCGCGGCGCAGGCCGCGGCCGTCCAGACAGGCAGCCACCCGGCCAGCAGCGCGGTGGCCGCGGCCGCCGCGGCGGTGCCGGCCGCGACCAGCGCGACCATGCGGATTGCCAGCGGCAGCATGCGGAGGATGCGCATCGCCGTTCAGTCGCGCGGTATGCCGTAGCGCTCGAGGCGCCGGTAGAGCGCCTGCCGCGACAGGCCGAGCTCGGCGGCGGCACGCGCCAGCACGCCGTTGCAGCGTTCCAGCGCGGCCTCGATCGCGGCCCGGTCCGGCTCGTCGGCATGCGCCGGCGCGGGGTGCGTGGTCGCGGGCTGCAGGCCCAGCGCGTCGGCCTCGATGCGGTCGCCGGACAGCAGCGCCGCGCGTTGCACCGCGTTGCGCAGCTCGCGCACGTTGCCCGGCCACGGATGGCGCAGCAGGGCCCGCTCCGCAGCCTCGGAGAAATACCTGCCTTCGGGCAGGAAATGCCGCGCCAGCGGGAGGATGTCGCGCGGGCGCCGTGCCAGCGGGGGCAGCGCGATTTCGATGCCGTTGAGGCGATAGTAGAGGTCCTCGCGGAACCGTCCGTCGGCGATCATCGCGGCGAGGTCGGCGTTGGTGGCGCTGACCACGCGCACGCGCACGCTGCGTTCCTGGGTGGCGCCCAGGCGCTGGAAACGCCCGCTCTCGAGCACCCGCAGCAGCTTGACCTGGCCGGCCGGCGGCAGGGTGCCGATCTCGTCCAGGAACAGGGTGCCGCCATCGGCGGCTTCGAACTTGCCGATGCGGGCCTTGTTGCCGGCGCCGGTGTAGGCGCCCGGTTCGGCGCCGAACAGTTCGGCCTCGATCAGTTCGCTCGGCAGCGCACCGCAGTTCACCGCCACGAACGGCCCCGACTTCACCGCCGAGTTGTAGTGGATGATCTCGGCGTACTTCTCCTTGCCCGCGCCGTTGGGGCCGGTGACCAGCACCGGCAGCTCCGAGCGCGCGACCTGCAACGCCAGCCGCAGCGTCGCCTCGCTCGCGGGGTCGGCATAGACCAGCCCGCGCAGGTCGTGGCCGGCCTCCAGTGCGCTGCGCCGGCGGCGTTCCTCGGCGTCGCGGCGGCTCAGCTCCTGCCTGGCCTCGGCCAGCTCCAGCAGGTTGTTCACGCTGGCCAGCAGCTTGTGGTCGTCCCAGGGTTTGCCGATGTAGTCGGCGGCGCCGGCCCTGACCAGGTCCACCGCGGTTTCCAGCCGCGTCCATGCCGTCAGCAGGATCACGGGCATGTCCGGATGCTGCGCGCGGATCCGCCGGAACAGCGCCACGCCCTCGTCTCCGGACGTGGTGTCGGCGCGGAAGTTCATGTCCTGGATGACCAGGTCGATCCCGCCCTGGCGCAGCCGTTCCAGCCCCGTCTCGGGCGAGTCCGCGTGCACGGTCGCGATGTCGTGCAGCGAGAACAGCACCTCGAGCGCGGTGGCGACCGTGGGGTTGTCGTCGATGACGAGGATGGTGGGCATCGGTGGCCTTGCGGTGGAGGGACAGCCGCTATCGTACGTCCGCGGCAGTGGCGGCGGTGGACGCGGGCGGTGCCGCGTCCACGCGCGGTCACACGCTCCGGGTCGCGGTCGCCGGGGGCACCGCGGCGGCGCGCCGGGCAGGCCCGTAGACCGCCGCCTGGCCGAGCAGCCACAGCGCCAGCGCGCCGGCCGGCAGGTAGTACAGCGGCAGGCGCGGCATCTCGTAGCGGCCCATCAGCAGCTGGTTGATGCCGTAGGCGGCGAGCATGCCGACGACGATGCCGATCGTGGTCAGCAGGAAGTTCTCGGTCTGGAAATAGCGCAGGATCTGGGCCCGGGTCGCGCCCAGCGCGCGGCGGATGCCGATCTGCTTGGTCCGTTGCTGGACCCAGAAGCTGGCCAGTCCGACGATGCCCAGCGCGGTCACCAGCAGCAACGCCACGCAGACCACGCCAAGCAGCCAGGCCATGGAGCGCGCCTGCCGGTAGTAGCGGCTGCGCAGTTCCTCGAGGGTGGTGGTGCCTTCCTCCAGGATGATGCGGGTGGGCCCGTTGCCGCGCAGCGCCTTGCTCGCGGCCTCGATCACCTCGGCGCGGCGCTCGGGCGAGGTGCGCAGCACGTAGTTGCCGCCCAGCGAGTACGGGACCCGGATCGGGAACACCATCGCGTACTCGCGCTGCTCGGGGCCGCCGACGGCGTTCGGCCGCACCAGATGCTCGATCACGCCGATCACCCGGGTGGGCGCATCGCCCCAGCTGTAGAACACCTTGCCGAGGGGGTCCTCGCCGGGAAACAGCCGCTCGGCCAGCGCGCGGGTGATCAGGGCGGCGGGCACGGTCGCCTCGGAGTCGGGCTGGTTGAACGCGGAGAAGTCGATGTATTCGTCCGGCAGGAAACCGCGGCCCGCGACGATCCGCACGCCGAACGTGTCCACGAACTGCTCGTCGGCCATGTAGACGGTGGCGTTCGCGGTCGGGCGTTCCTGCGCCGGATCGAGGTTGATGCCGCTGTTCCAGGAAGAGTTCCCGTACGGCACCTGGTTGACGACGGTGGCCGCGGCGACGCCGGGCAGGCCGCGCAGCATGGCCAGGTCGCTGCGGGTCTGCGCGACCTCGTTGGGATCGTTGCCGATGCCGGTGATCTGGATCCGCACCAGTTCCTTCTCGGCGAGGCCGCTCGGCATGCGCACCTGGGTGATGCGCTGGCCGATCATGAACAGGGCGTTGCAGATGATCGCGCAGGTCAGGGCGATCTCGAGCACGATCAGCGTGGCCGCGGTCTTGTGCCGCAGCAGGGTGGAAAGGATGGGGCGCAGTTCCATGGGGCCTCCGGATTGCGTCCACGCCTCCCGGGGGAGGCACGGGGGATTCATTGCGACTTGAGCTGGACCGCGGGCGTGACCTGCATCGCGCGCCAGGCCGGGAGCAGGCCGGCGAGCAGGCTGGCGACGATGGCGATGGCGAAGGTGGCCAGCAGCATCGTCATGTCGAGGCGGGCGAGTTCGGCGTAGCCGGTTGGCTGCTGGCGCACGCCCCACAGGCCGAGCAGGGCCAGCCCCAGGCCGAGCACGCCGCCGGCCAAGCCGACCACGCCAGCCTCGACCAGGAACTGCCTGAAGATCTCCAGGCGCGATGCGCCCAGCGCGCGGCGCACGCCGATCTCGCCGCTGCGGCGCATGAACTTGGCCAGCAGCAGGCCGACCGTGTTGAGCATGCACACCAGCAGGAAGCCGAAGCCGAGCCAGAGCTGCATCACCACGTCCCTCGGCACCACCCGGTTGAATTCCAGCAGTTCCATCACGTTGCGCAGGCGCACGTTGGCAGGGCGCTCGAACCGGCCTGCCGCGCGCTGCTGTTCGGAGTAGCTGACGAGGTAGTCGCGGTAGGCGGCGGCCTGGTCCGGGGACTCCAGCTCGACCCAGTACTGGATCCAGGTGCAGGGTGCGTTGGGCCCGGTCTGGTCGCCGTTGCTGTTGCCCCAGCAGTCCATGCTGCCGTTGCGGCCCATGCCCAGGCCGATCGCGGTGCTGAACGGGACGAACACCTCGTCGCGCTCGCCGAACCGGTCCAGCGTCATGTCGTAGAAGCGCGGGGACGGGGCCCATTCGCCGGTCACGCCGACCACGGTGAAGTCGGCCTGGTCGAGGCGCACGGTGCGGCCGACGGCGTTCGCGTCGCCGAACACGCGCTCGGCCATCGCCTTCGACATGACCACGACGCGCGCCTGGGCCTCGTCGTCCGCGGCGCTCCAGCCGCCGCCATGCAGGAACGGCACGTCGAACATGGCGAAGAAATCGGCGCTGGTGTAGCGCGCCGAGGTCAGGAACGGCGGGATGTCCGCCCGCTCCGGGGTGATCGCGAACGCGCCGCCGGTCATCATCGCCTGGCGCAGGCCCCGCTTCCCGCGCAGCAGCGCCTCGGAGTCGTAGCGGGTCATCTGCAGCGGCGGTTCATCGCCGGGCGTGTAGCCACGGCCGTTGACCGGGTCGAGCTGGACGTAGAACAGGCGATCGCTCTTCTGGGGGATCGGGTCGCCGGAAAGCACGCGGAACACGGTCAGCGTGGTCATGCACGCGCCGATGCCGAGCGCGATGGCCAGCACCATCAGTGCCGTGAGCATCCGGTTGCGCCTGAAACTGCGCAGGGCGAGTCTGAGGTAGTAGGCGAACATGGGGGTCTCCCGGTCGGGATGGGCGCGGCGTCAGGCGTGTTCGGCCCGCGGTGCGGCGTCCGCGGCCAGGTCGGTGGCCATGCCGTCCACGATGTGCACGTTGCGTTGCGCGCGTGCGGCCAGCTCGGGGTCGTGGGTGACCATCACGATGGTGGTGCCGCGGGCGTTGATCTCCTCCAGCAGTTGCATCACGCTGCGCGCCATCTGCGAGTCGAGGTTGCCGGTGGGCTCGTCGGCGAGCAGCAGGCGCGGGGAGCCGGCGAGCGCGCGGGCGATCGCGGCGCGCTGCTGCTGGCCGCCGGACAGCTCGGCCGGGTAGTGCTTCATGCGCGAGCCCAGGCCCACCATCGACAGGGCTTCCTCGATCCGCCTCCGGCGCTCGGCCGCCGGCATGCCGCGGTAGCGCAGCGGCACGTCGCAGTTGTCGAACAGGTTGAGGTCCGGGATCAGGTTGAAGCCCTGGAAGATGAAGCCGATCTTCTCGTTGCGCAGCCGCGAGCGCTGGTTGTCGTCCAGGTCGCGCACGTCGACGCCGTCGAGGTAGTACTCGCCGCCGGTGAAGGTCTCGAGCAGGCCGGCGATGTTGAGGAAGGTGGTCTTGCCGGAGCCCGACGGGCCGGTGACGGCGACGAACTCGCCCTCGCGCACGTGCAGGTCGAGCGAGCGCAGGGCGTGGGTCTCCACCAGTTCGGTGCGGTAGACCTTGGTGATTTGGCGCATGTCCAGCATGGCGGATTCCTTGCAGGGGGATTCGGTGGGTGGGACGTGCGTGCGCCCGCGCGTGGTGCGGGATCGCGGGTTCAGCGGACGGCGAAGCGGGAAGGCAGCGGCGACGGTGCGGCGTAGGCCGCGGTCCTCCGGGCCCGGCGTACCGCGCGGTTGGCGGCGTCCGTGGCCCTGCCGGCCGGCCTTGCGTCGAAGGCGTACAGTTGCCACAGGCGCAGCGGCACGGCGTCGGCGAGCTGCTGCGCGGTCCAGTGCAGGCGTCCGGGGAAGGGTGCGAAGGCGTTCATGGCGTCAGAGTCCTGAAATGCGGACGCGGTCCGCGTTGTCGAACTGGTCGGTGCCGGAGACGACGATGCGCTCGCCCTCCTCCAGGCCGGAGACGATCTCCACGGCCTGCAGGCTGCTGGCGCCGGCCTGGATCGGGCGGCGCACGGCGGTCGAGCCCTCGACCACGTAGGCGAAGCGGCCGCCGAGCTGCTCCAGGAACGGCCCGCGCTCGACCATCAGCACGTTCCGGCGCGTGCCGAGCACGATGCGCACCGACAGGCGCTGGTTCTGGCGCAGGCCCGGCGGCTGCTGGCCCTCGTCGAAGCGCAGGCGCGCCGTGACCTCGCCGTTGACCACTTCCGGCGACACCGCCGAGATCGTCGCGCCGTACTCGCGGCCGCTGCTGGTGATCCGTGCCGGCATGCCGATCGCCAGGTCGCGGGCGAAGCTCTCCGGGACGCGGATCTCGACCGCGAACACGCTCAGGTCGACCACGCTCAGGACCGGCGCGTTGGCCGCGACGTTGGTGCCCTGGGCGACCTGGACCTGGCCGACCTGGCCGTCGAACGGCGCGCGCAGGGTCAGCGCGTCCACCTGCCGGCGCAGCTCGTCCACCAGCGCCTTCTGGCGCGCGGCCAGCAGGCGTTTGTTGCGCGCGTCGATCTCGGCGCCGCGGCCCATCAGGGCGGCGTCCTTGCGCGCGGCGGCCAGGCCGATCTCGGCCTTCCTCAGGCCGTCGAGCGCGCGGTCGTACTCGTTCTTCGAGACCGCGCCGCCCTCGTAGGCGCGCTGGTAGCGCTCGACGTCGCGCTGCGCGGCGGTGTGGTCGATCTGCGCCTGGTCGAGCAGCTTCTGCGCCTCCGAGCGCGTGCGCTGGGCGTCCAGCTGCGCGCGGTCCGCCTCGCCCTGGAGGCTGGCGAGCGTGGACTCCTCCTGCACCAGCCGGCTGCGCAGCTCGGGGCTGTCGATCACGGCCAGCTCCTGGCCCTGCTTCACCGCGTCGCCGGCCACCACCTTGAGCGTCACCGTGCCGGCGGCGATCGCGTACAGGGTGGGGCTGTTGGCGGTGATGACCCGGCCTTCGGCGGACAGGTCGCGCACCAGGTCGCCGCGGGTGACCTTGGCGATGCGCACGCGCGATGCGTCGACCGAGCGGCTGCCGCCGGACCAGGCCGAGGCCAGCCAGACGGCGAGCAGCAGCACGGCCACGGCCGCGCCGCCGATGGCCAGCCAGCGGGTGTGCCGGCGGCGGCGCAGGGCGTGCGCGGGCAGGACGGTGTCCTGGGCGGAAGTGTCGCGGATGCGGGAGCGCTGTTCCATGTCGGAAGGAAGGGATGCCTGTGTGTCCGCCAGGGTTGCATGCAAGCCCCGTGCCAATCACAACCATCTGATCCCAAAGGAAATCCCATGCGGGCGGACTGTCCGGGCGGACGCTCCCGGTGTCCGCCCGGACGCCCGCATCCCGTACACTGCTCAGTCCCTGCAAGGAATCCGGAAAGACATGTGCGGAATCGTCGGCGCCATCGCGGATCGTGACGTGGTCCCCGTCCTGATCGACGGGCTGAAGCGGCTGGAATACCGGGGCTACGATTCGGCCGGGCTCGCGGTGGTGGACGGTGGCGACGTGCGCCGCGTGCGCCGCACCGGCCGGGTCCTGGAGATGGAAGCCGCGGCCGTCGCCGAGGGCATGAGCGCGACGCTCGGCATCGGCCACACCCGCTGGGCCACCCACGGTGGGGTCACCGAGGCCAACGCGCACCCGCACATCAGCCACGGCGTGGCCCTGGTGCACAACGGCATCATCGAGAACCACGAGGAGCAGCGCGCGCGGTTGCTGGCACTGGGCTATGCCTTCGAGTCGCAGACCGACACCGAGGTCATCGCCCACCTGATCCACTACTACCTGACCCGGGGCGACGACCTGCTCGGCGCGCTGCAGCGCGCGGTCAGGGAGCTGCACGGCGCCTACGCGCTGGCGGTGATCAGCCGCAAGGAGCCCGACCGCATGGTGGTGGCGCGCATGGGCTGCCCGCTGCTGGTGGGCCTGGGCGAGGGCGAGAACTTCGTCGCCTCGGACGTCTCGGCGATCGTGCAGTCCACGCGCCGGGTGATCTACCTCGAGGAGGGGGACACCGCCGAAATCACGCGCGACGCCGTGCGGATCTTCGACGCCGCGGGCAACCCCGTCGACCGCAAGGAGCAGCTGTCGGGCGTGTCGCTGGCCTCGCTCGAGCTGGGGCCGTACCGCCACTTCATGCAGAAGGAGATCCACGAGCAGCCACGCGCGATCAGCGACACGCTGGAGGCGGTGATGGACGCCGGCGGGTTCGAGCCGTCGATGTTCGGCGCCGACGCCGGGGACATCCTGCGCCAGGTCGAGGGCGTGCAGATCATCGCCTGCGGCACCAGCTTCTACGCCGGCTCGGTCGCCCGCTACTGGATCGAGGCGATCAGCGGGCTGCCCTGCAGCGTCGAGATCGCCAGCGAGTACCGCTACCGCAAGGTGGCCGCGAACCCGCGCCACCTGGTGGTGACCATCTCGCAGTCGGGCGAGACGCTCGACACGCTGGAGGCGCTCAAGTACGCGAAGTCGCTCGGCCACGAATGGACCCTGTCGATCTGCAACGTGCCCGAGAGCGCGATCCCGCGCGCCAGCCGCCTGGTGTTCTACACCCGCGCCGGGGCCGAGATCGGCGTGGCCTCGACCAAGGCGTTCACGACGCAGCTGGTCGCGCTGTTCGCGCTGGCGGTGGCCCTGGCCAAGCTCAACGGCCGGCTTGGCGTCGACGCGGAGGCCGAGTACATGGAAGCGCTGCGCCGCCTGCCCGGCAGCGTCCAGCACGCACTCAACCTCGAGCCGCAGATCGCTTCCTGGGCCGAGCGCTTCGCGCCCAGGCAGCACGCCCTGTTCCTCGGCCGTGGCGTGCACTACCCGATCGCGATGGAGGGCGCGCTCAAGCTCAAGGAGATCTCCTACATCCACGCCGAGGCATACCCCGCCGGCGAGCTCAAGCACGGCCCGCTGGCACTGGTGGACGCCGACATGCCGGTGGTGGTGATCGCGCCCAACGACAGCCTGCTGGAGAAGGTGAAATCGAACATGCAGGAGGTGCGCGCGCGCGGCGGCGAGCTGTACGTGTTCACAGACGCCGACAGCAACTTCAGCGAATCGGAGGGCGTGCACGTGATCCGCACGCCGCGCCACGTCGGCGTGCTCAGCCCGATCGTGCACACCATCCCGGTGCAGCTGCTGGCCTACCACACCGCGCTGGCACGCGGCACCGACGTGGACAAGCCGCGCAACCTCGCCAAGAGCGTCACGGTCGAGTAGCCCGGCGCGGGCCCCGGGCGCCGGGGGCGGACACGGCTTGCGGCGCGCATGCGCGCGGCGGGATCATGCACGTGCCATGCAGCCGCGCAAGATCATCCACGTGGACATGGACGCGTTCTACGCGTCGGTGGAGCAGCGCGACGACCCGTCGCTGCGCGGCCGGCCGGTGGTGGTGGCGTGGCGCGGCGCGCGCTCGGTGGTGTGCGCGGCCTCCTACGAGGCGCGCAAGTATGGCATCCGCTCGGCGATGCCGGCGCTGCGCGCCGAGCGGCTGTGCCCGCACGCGGTGTTCGTGCCCCCCGACTTCCCCCGCTACCGGGCGGTGTCACGGCAGGTGCGGGAGATCTTCCGCGACTACACCGACCTGGTGGAGCCGCTGTCGCTGGACGAGGCCTACCTCGACGTCAGCGAGCCGAAGCGCGACCTGCCCAGCGCCACCGCGATCGCGCAGGAGATCCGCGGGCGCATCCGCGAAGAGCTCCGGCTGACCGCGTCCGCGGGCGTGGCGCCGAACAAGTTCATCGCCAAGATCGCCTCCGACTGGAACAAGCCCGACGGCCTGTTCGTGGTCAGGCCGTCGCGCGTGGAGGCGTTCCTCACCCCGCTGCTGGTCGGGCGGATCCCCGGCGTCGGCAGGGTGATGCAGGCGAAGCTGGCGGAACTGGGCGTGTCCACGGTGGGCGGGCTGCGGGCGCTGCCGCTGGAACTGCTGCAGCAGCGTTTCGGCAGCTTCGGTGCGACGCTGTACCGGCGTGCGCGCGGCATCGACGAGCGGCCGGTGCAGCCCGACCAGCCGGTGCAGTCGGTCTCGGCCGAGGATACCCTCGAGACCGACCTGCCGCTGGCCGGGCTGGAGCCGCACGTGCGGCGCATGGCGGAGAAGGCGTGGAATGCGGCGCGCAGGACGGAGCGCGTCGGCCGCACCGTGGTGCTCAAGCTCAAGACCGCGCAGTTCCGGGTCCTCACCCGCAGCTTCACGCCGGAGGCACCACCGGACTCGCTGCACGCGTTCACCGGCTACGCGGTGGCATTGCTGTCCCGGGTGCAATTGCCGGACTCCACCCTCTACCGCCTGGTCGGGGTGGGCCTGTCGAACTTCCGGGATCCCGTGGAAGCCGCGCTGCAGCCGGCGCTGTTCGGCCCGGATGCCGCCTGATGCGTGCCCTTGCGCGCGCCGTGCCCGCGGCGCCGGGACGCTACACTTCGCGCTTTTCCGGCGGAAGACTCCATGCGGTTCCCCTATCGCGCGGTCCTGTTCGACCTCGACGGCACCCTGATCGACAGCGCCCACGGCATCGCCGTGGCGGTCAACCGCACGCTGGAGGCGCTGGGCCGTCCCCGCGAGGACGAGGCGGTGGTGCGCGGCTGGATCGGCGACGGCGCGCGCATGCTGCTGCGCCGCGCGCTCGCGCACGCGGGCGCGGAGGTACCGCAAGGGGAAGCGTTCGAACGCGCCTACGCGCTGCTGATGGAGCATTACGCCGGATCGCTGCCGCTGCAGGCGCGGCCGTTCCCCGGCGTGGACGAGGCGCTGCGGTCGCTGCGTGATGCCGGCGCGCGCCTGGCGCTGTGCACCAACAAGCCCGGTCGCTTCATCGCGCCTCTGCTCGACGCGCTGGGCTGGCGGGCGTGCTTCGACGCGGTCGTCGGCGGCGACACCCTGCCCGAGCGCAAGCCCGACCCCCGTCCGCTGCTGCACATCGCCGGGGGCTTCGGGTTCGAAGCCCCGCAATGCCTGATGGTCGGTGACTCGCGCACCGACGCCGAGGCCGCCCATGCCGCAGGGATGCCGCTGGCGCTGGTGGACTATGGCTACCACCGCGGATTCGACCTCCACGCCGCGGGTGCCTGGCGGGTGGTGGGCGACCTGCGGGCGCTGTTGCCGGGCTGAGCGCGGGCACACACAACCCCGGCCCGGCCTCCGCGCAGGGGCCGGTGGCCCGGGCGGTGGACGGGCGCGGCGCGCGGGCGCATCCTCGGGGTCCCCCCGCACGCAACAGGTGACCCATGGCAGACCAGGCGTTCCTGTCCACCCTGCGCGAGCCCGCGCTGCTGCGCGAGGCCAATTGCATCGACGGCCGCTGGCTGGGCATCGAGGGCCCGGCCATCGAGGTGCGCAACCCGGCCAACGGCGTCCTGCTCGGGCGCGTGCCCGCCCTCGGGCGCGAACATGCCGCGCGCGCGGTCGAGGCGGCGCGGCGCGCGCTGCCCGAGTGGCGCGCGCGGACCGCGAAGCAGCGCGCCGCGGTCCTGCGCCGTCTGTACGAGCTGATGATGGCGCACCAGGAGGATCTGGCCCGGATCATGACCGCCGAGCAGGGCAAGCCGCTGGCCGAGGCCCGGGGCGAGATCGCCTACGCGGCCGGTTTCATCGAGTGGTTCGCGGAGGAAGGCAAGCGCGTCTACGGCGAGACGATCCCCGCGCCGTGGCCCGGGCACCGGATCGTCGTGCTGCGCGAGCCGGTCGGCGTGTTCGCCGCGATCACGCCCTGGAATTTCCCTACCGCGATGATCGCGCGCAAGGCCGGTGCCGGCTGGGCCGCCGGCTGCACCGGCGTGATCCGCCCGGCGAGCCAGACCCCGTTCTCGGCCTTGGCGTTCGCCGCGCTCGCCGAGGAGGCGGGCCTGCCGCCCGGCGTGTGCAATGTCATCACCGGGCCGGCCGCGGAGATCGGCGCGGAACTGTGCGCCAACCCGGATGTGCGCAAGCTCTCGTTCACCGGCAGCACCGAGGTGGGCGCGCAGCTGCTGGCGCAATGCGCGCCGGGCATCAAGAAGACCAGCATGGAGCTGGGCGGAAACGCGCCGTTCCTGGTGTTCGAGGACGCCGATCTCGAGGCCGCGGTCCGCGGCGCGGTGGCGTCCAAGTTCCGCAACGCCGGCCAGACCTGCGTGTGCACCAACCGCTTCCTCGTCCACGAGCGGGTCTACGACGAGTTCGCCGGGCGGCTGGCGGAGGCCGTGCGCGGCCTGGTGGTGGGCGACGGCACCCAGGAAGGCGTGACCATCGGCCCGTTGATCGACGAACGGGCCGTGGCCAAGACCCGCGAGCACATCGAGGACGCGGTCGCGCGCGGCGCGCGGGTGCTGGTGGGCGGCCGGCCGCACGCGCTGGGCGGCAACTTCTTCGAGCCGACGGTGCTGGCCGACGTGCCGCGCGAGGCGCGGATCTTCGCCGAGGAAACCTTCGGTCCCGTCGCGCCGCTGTTCCGCTTCCGCGATGAGGACGAGGCGGTGGCCCTGGCCAACGACACCCGGTACGGGCTGGCGGCGTACTTCTACAGCCGCGACCTGGCCCGCGCCGTGCGCGTGGCCGAACGGCTGGAGTACGGCATGGTCGGCATCAACGAGGGCCTGATCTCGACCGAGGTGGCGCCGTTCGGCGGGGTCAAGGCCTCGGGCATCGGGCGGGAGGGCTCGCGCCACGGGATCGAGGAATACCTCGAGCTGAAGTACCTCTGCCTGGGCGGCCTGGACGGCCCGGTGGCCTAGAATCTGGCATCCCCCCAGCCGGCACGGTATCGAGGTCGCGATGACGCCCGAGGAACTGCTTGAGAAGTACGGCCCGCGCGAGGCCATGGAATACGACGTGGTGGTGGTCGGCGCGGGCCCCGGTGGCCTGGCGACGGCGATCCGCCTGAAACAGCTGGCGGCCGAGGCAGGCGGCGAGCTTTCGGTCTGCGTGCTGGAGAAGGGGTCCGAGCCCGGCGCGCACATCCTCTCGGGCGCGATCATGGACCCGAGGGCGCTGGCCGAGCTGTTCCCGGACTGGAAGGAGCGCGGCGCTCCGCTGCGCCAGCCGGTGACCCGCGACGAGTTCCTGTTCCTCGGGCGGGACGGCGCGCGCGCCACCCCGCACTGGCTGCTGCCGGACTGCTTCCGCAACGAGGGCAATTACATCGTCAGCCTTGGCGCCGTGGTGCGCTGGCTGGCGCAGCAGGCCGAGGCGCTGGGCGTGGAGATCTTCCCGGGTTTCCCCGCCGCCGAGGTGCTGTATGACGACAACGGCGCGGTCAAGGGCGTGGCCACCGGCAACATGGGCCTGGACCGCGACGGCCAGCCCACGCCGCAGTTCCAGCTCGGCATGGAACTGCATGCGAAGTACACGATCTTCGCCGAGGGCGCGCGCGGCCACCTCGGCCGCCAGCTGATCGCCAGATACCGGCTCGACGAGGGCCGCGACCCGCAGAGCTACGGCATCGGCATCAAGGAGCTGTGGCAGGCCGACCCCGCGAAGCACCAGCCCGGCCTGGTCGTGCATACCGCCGGCTGGCCGCTGGACGACGACACCTATGGCGGCTCGTTCCTGTACCACGCCGAGGACGGGAAGATCGCTGTCGGCTTCGTGGTCGGCCTCGACTACAGGAACCCCTGGCTGAGCCCGTTCGAGGAATTCCAGCGCTGGAAGACCCACCCGGAAATTCGCAGGCACCTGGAGGGCGGCAAGCGCATCGGCTATGGCGCGCGCGCGATCACCGCCGGTGGCATCCTGTCGTTGCCGAAGACCGTGTTCCCGGGCGGCGCGCTGGTCGGCTGCGAGGCCGGCTTCCTCAACGCCAGCCGGATCAAGGGCAGCCACGCCGCGATCAAGACCGGCATGCTCGCCGCCGAGGCCGCCTTTGCCGCGATCCGCGAGGGCCGCAGCCGGGACGAGCTGGCGGCCTACCCGGAGGCATTCGGGAAGAGCTGGCTGCATGCCGAGCTGCTGCAGTCCAAGAACTTCAAGCAGTGGTTCAAGAAGGGCCGCACCGTCGCCACGCTGATGACCGGCATCGAGCAGTGGCTGCTGCCGAAGCTGGGCATCCGCAACCCGCCGTGGACCCTCCACCGCGACCGGCCGGACCACGCCTGCCTGGAGCCGGCGGAGAGCCAGCCGCGGATCGAGTACCCCAAGCCGGACGGCGTGCTGACCTTCGACCGCCTGAGCTCGGTGTTCCTGTCGAGTACCTACCACGACGAGGACCAGCCCGCGCACCTGACCCTGAAGGACGCCTCGGTGCCGGTCGAGGTGAACCTGAGGAAGTACGCCGGGCCGGAGGCCCGCTACTGCCCGGCGGCGGTGTACGAGTTCGTCGGCGAGCCGGGCAGCGAACGGCTGCAGATCAACTTCGCCAACTGCGTGCACTGCAAGACCTGCGACATCAAGGACCCGACCCAGAACATCGTCTGGGTGCCGCCGCAGGGTGGTGGCGGCCCGAACTACGCGGGCATGTGACCGTCCCGCCCGGGCTGTCCGCATGCCGCCGGTCCCCGCGGGCCGGCGGCATCGTGTTTCCGGGGCATGGAACATTGGCAGCAGGCGCGGCCGGCTGCTGACAACACGGGCACGTCTTCCGGCGCTAGTCTCGAAGCGCACGGAAGGAGGTGCGACATGGGCGACATCCAGCAAGGGGCCGCGGCCGAACTGTGGCGATCGGCCATCCGCAATGCCTGCGCCGCGGGCGCGCCGGCGCTCGACGAGTCGCAGGAGAGCTACCTGGTGTTCGTGCTGCTGCGCCACCAGCGCGACGCGCACCTGCTGGCGCGGATCCAGGCGCTGGAATGGCTGCAGGCGCAGGAGCTTGCGGGCAGCGTGCGGCGCGACGCGCTGCGCGACGTAGGCGACCGCTGTCTGCTGGTCGCCGGGCTGTTCCCGGCGGTGGCGCAGCGGCGGCGGGTCAGCGTGGAGTACTACGTGGACATCGGCCGCAGCGCTTGGCGCGGCGTGGCCGAGGCCGGGCGCGATGCCTACGCCGGCCTGTTCGCGCACCTGGCCGAGCATTACCTCGACCTGGTCGCGGTGCTGCGCGCACTGCGCGGCGAGGCGCAGGCGCGGCTCCCGGCCGCGATGCCGACGCCGGCGCGGCTGCACTGAGCCGCGACAGGACGCCCCGCGGGCGCGGGGCGTCCTCCTCCATCAGGCGCGGCCGTCAGCGCGGCGCGGGCTTCCAGCGCAACGACAGCTGGTACTCGCGTCCGGGCTGGCGGAACCAGGCCACGGTTTCGTACTGGCGGTCGAACACGTTGCCGGCGCGCGCCAGCAACGTCCAGTCGCGGTGGAGGGCGTATTCCAGGCGCAGGTCCGCGACCGCGTAGCCGCCCAGGTGCACGGTGTTGGCCGGGTCGTCGTAGCGGGCGCCGGCACCGCGCACGGTCAGGCCCGCGCGGAACGGGCCGAACGCGCGGTCGAGGTCGATCCTGCCGCTGTTGCGCGCGCGCCGCGCCAGCACGTTGCCATCGTTGGCGCCACCGCTGCGGTCACGCGGGTCCACGTGGCTGAGCTGCAGCGACAGGTCGAAGCCGGAGAAACTGCCGGCGTACGTGAACTCCGCGCCGCGGATGCGCGCCTGGTCGATGTTCTCGCCGATGCCGAGGTAGTCGGGCGGCGGATAGGTGAACACGATCAGGTCGTCGATCCGGCTCTCGAACAGGTCGAGCGACCAGCGGTGGCTGCCGACCGCCTGCGACAGGCCGAGGTTGAGGCTGGCCGATTTCTCCGGCCTGAGCCAGGGGCTTTCCGAGCCCGGGTAGTACAGGTCGTTGAAGGTGGGAGCCTTGAACCCGGTGCCGAGCGTGGCGTTCAGGCGCAGGCCGTTGCCGAAGGCGCGGCCCCAGCCGAGGCTGCCGGTGAGGTGGTTGCCGAACTGTTCGTTGTCGTCGTTGCGCAGGCTGGCCTGGAGGCGGTGCGCGCCGGCGGTGCCGTCCCAGGCGAGGAACACGGAGGTGTTGCCGCGGTCGCGCGCGGCGTAGGCGGTAGTGCTGTCGACGCGGTCGTTGCCGTGCTCCGCACCGAGGGTCAGCACGTGCCCCGGCGCCAGCCGCAGGTCCGCCTGCAACGACACGGTGTCGCGCCGGGTGTCGAAGGTGCTGCGGAATTCCCCGTCGTGGTAGTCATGGGAACGGTCGCGGCTGCGGCCGAGCGCGGCGGCCAGCGACAGCCGGCCGCCGGCCGGTGCGTAGCGCAGGCGCAGGCCCGCGGCCTGCTGCAGCGTCTCCGAGAGGTTGGTCCAGGAACCGTCGAACTCGTTCCTCCCGGCGGCGTGGAGGAAATTGCCCTCGACCTCGAGCGCGTCGTCCACGCGCAGCCCGCCGCGCAGGCCGAACGACACGTTGCGGTAGCCGTCTTCGTCCGGCTCGTCGGTGAAGCAGCCCGCGAACAGGGTGCCCGAGCCGCGGCAGGCGTCGAAGCCATCGGTACTGGCGTAGCCACCGTGCACGCCGATCCAGCCGCGCCCGCCACGGTAACCGAAGCCGGCCTCGATCTCGCGGGTGTCGTGGCTGCCGCCGCCCACGAGCAGGTGCGGGCGCAGGCCGCCCGCACCGCCACCACGGGTGAAGATCTGGATCACGCCGCCGATGGCCTCGGAACCGTACAGGCTGGAACGCGGGCCGCGCACGATCTCGATGCGCTCGACCTGCGACAGCGGCAGGTCCTGGATCGCGGGCATGCCGGCGGTGGCCGAATTGATCCTGACGCCGTCCACCAGCACCAGGACGTGGTCGGACTCGGCGCCGCGCAGGTACAGGCTGCTGAGCTTGCCGCGGCCGCCGGTATTGCCGATGTCGATGCCGGCGCGGCCACGCAGCAGGTCGATCAGGTCCCGTGCCTGGCTGCGCTCGATCTGTTCGCGGTCGATCACCTGCGCGGGGACGAGGCTGTCCTCGATCGCGATTTCGGTGCGCGTGCCAGTGACGAGTACCCCGTCGAGTTCGACGGGATCGGAAAGTCCGGCCGGATGTGCCGGCAGGGGAAGCAGCAGTGCGGCAATGGCCGCGGAAAGTCGGTTCATCGTTGCGTCTCCATCGCGTGCACCCGCGCACGCGCGTCGGTTGACGGAAAGCCGCGATGGAAGGACGCAGGGCCGCGTGGCCGTGGGGGAACAGGAAACGGCAGCGCTGCCGCGACGCCCTCCGCATCGCAACCGGTGGACTCCGTGGCCGGTCTCCGGACTCGCGAGCGAAGCGTGCGCTTCGGCCTTCGCGCCTTCCCATGCGGATGCACAGTGGCGTGTTGCGTCGGCCCGACTCGCCTACCGTTGCGGGGGCAGTGCCGGAATGGCCGCGTCCCGGAATGCGACGACGGCTTCACCGGCTTCCCGTTTCAGCCCTGCGGGCGAACGCCCTCGGGCCACCACGAAGCGGCGACCATTGTACGGGAACGGGGCGCAGGAGGGATTGCCTGGTCCGGGCCGGACACGGCCGGGGTCGGACGCGCGCTCAGTCGAGGTCTTCGCTGCCGCCGGCGGGCTCGTCGAGGAGGGCGGGCAGGGGGGCCTCGTCCTCGCGCTGCATCCGGGTGTGCGTGACTGGCGCGGCGGCCGGGCGGCCGCGCGGCGGCGGCAGCTGCGCGATGGCGGCTTCGACCTCGGCCACCAGCTGCTCGCGGCGTTCCTGCGGGATGTCCTGCCAGTGGCAGTCCTGCAGGGCGCCCTCGAGCGCGTAGAGCATGTTGAGGCTCGGCCTGAACCCGGCGCGCTTGACGCGCATGAAGGCCTCGACCGCGCCGGCGGCCTCCAGGTCCTCGCGCGTGCGCAATCCGACCTGGCGCAGCCAGGCCGCGGACTTGGGGCCGATGTTGCGCAGTTTCAGCGGTCCGCTCATGGCAGGGCCTCGACGTAGATCCGGGCGATGGCCTCGAGCCCGCGCTGGTCCTCGTCGTCGAAGCGCGCAGGCTCCGGGCTGTCCAGGTCGAACACCCCGACCAGTTCGCCATCCTTCACCAGCGGCACCACCAGCTCCGAGCGCGAGGCGGGGTCGCAGGCGATGTGGCCCGGGAAGGCATGCACATCGTCCACGCGCTGGGTCTGCAGGGTCCGGGCGGCGGCCCCGCACACGCCCCTGTCGAGCGGGATGCGCACGCAGGCCGGCAACCCCTGGAACGGGCCGACCACCAGCTCGTTCCCGTCAAAGAAATAGAAACCGGCCCAGTTGAGCGCGGGCAGGGCGTGGTAGACCAGTGACGAGAGGTTGGCGGCGTTGGCGATGCGGTCGGACTCGCCGGCCAGCAGCGCCCGTGCCTGTCCGGCAAGCTGGGCGTACTGCTGCGGCTTGCCGCCGCTTAGACTGGACAGCCTGAACATGGCCCGAGTGTAGCAGTGAGCGGCTTCCACGACGCAATCCGGGGTTCCGCGCACGCCTTTTTCGTGACCGGCACCGATACCGGCGTGGGCAAGACCCGCGTGTCCGCGGCGTTGCTGCACGCGCTGCGCGCGCGGGGGCTGCGCGCATCCGGGATGAAGCCCGTGGCCAGCGGCTGCACGTGGGCGGATGGGGGCTGGCGCAACGAGGACGCGTTGGCACTGCTTGCCGCCAGCGATCCGGCCCCGGCCTATGCCGACGCCAACCCGTATGCCCTGCCGGCCGCCACCGCGCCGCAGCTGGCCGCGCGCGAGGCCGGGGTCTCGGTCGAACCGGGGCCGCTGCTGTCGGCCTTCGCCCGGATCGCCGCCGCCGCCGACGCGGTGGTGGTCGAGGGCGTGGGAGGCTGGGCCGCGCCGCTGGCCGACGGGCTGGACCAGGCGGACCTGGTACGCGCGCTGGGCGCGCAGGTGGTGCTGGTGGTCGGGCTGCGGCTGGGCTGCCTGAGCCACTCGCGGTTGACCGCGCGAGCGATCGAGGCCGACGGCTGTCCTCTCGCCGGCTGGATCGGCAACCGCGTCGATCCGGACTTCGACCGCTGCGACGACTATGCCGGGCTGTTGCGCGATGCGCTGCCCGTGCCCTGCCTCGGCATGCTGCCCTACGACCCCCGGGGCGACGTGCGCGAAGCGGCCCGCCTGCTGTCGCTGCCAGGCTGAGCCACGGTGAAAAAAACGGCGACGGGTGACCCCGCCGCCGCTTGCCGTGGTGCCCGTACTGTCGTCAGCCGTGCTGTGGTGTCGGCCCGCCATCCGCGCCGGTCAGGGCCGACGCGGCTTCGGGGTCGCGGTCGTGCGAATGATCCCGTGCCAGGAGCAGGTAGAACGCCGGCAGCACGAACAGCGTGAACAGGGTGCCGATGGTCATGCCGGATGCGATCACCACGCCCATCGAGAAGCGCGAGGCCGCGCCCGGGCCCTTCGCGAGCAGCAGCGGGATCATCGCGAACACCAGGGCGGCGGTGGTCATCAGCACCGGGCGCAGGCGGATCGAGGCGGCTTCCTCGATCGCCTCGCGCTTCGACAGCCCTTCGTTGACCTGCAGCTTGTTGGCGAACTCCACGATCAGGATGCCGTGCTTGGAGATCACGCCGATCAGCGTCACCAGGCCCACCTGGGTGTAGATGTTGATGCTCATCCCCGGGAAGGCCTCGATCTGCATGAAGCCCAGGATGGAGCTGGCGATCGCCAGGGCGTTCAGGGTCAGCAGAGCGCCGCAGATCGCCATCGGCACCGTGAGCATCATGATCGTGGCGTCGCGGAAGCTCTCGAACTGCGCGGCGAGGACCAGGTAGATCACGATCAGCGCCAGCATCAGTGTCAGCAGCATGGTCGCGCCTTCCTGCTTGAACTGGCGGGATTCGCCCGCGTAATCCACGCTGTAGCCCTGCGGCAGCACCTCCCTGGCCGCCTGCTCCAGGATCTCCAGCGCCTGGCCCTTGCTCACGCCGGGGCGCGGCGCGAACGTGATCGCCACCGAGTTGAGCTGCTGGAAGCGCTTGAGCGACTGCGGCTGGGTGGTCTCGCGCAGGGTGACGATGGTCGACAGGGGGATCAGCTCCCCGCTCCGGGTGCGGGTGTAGTAGTTCTCGAGGTCCGAGGCGTTGAGGCGGCTGCTGCGCTGCACCTGCGGGATCACCAGGTACGAGCGGTTTTGCATCGCGAAGCGGTTGGTGTAGCCGCCCGACAGCATCGCCGCCATGTCGGCCGCGAGCGTGCGCATGTCGATGCCCAGAGATGCCGCCTTCTCGCGGTCGATGTGGACCTCGATCTGCGGCTTGTCGATCTTCAGGTCCTTGTCGAGGAAGATGAAGCGCTTGCTCGCCATCGCCTTCTCGAGGATCCGGTCGGCCAGTTCCGACAGCTGTGACAGGTCGCCGACGCCGCCGATGATGAACTCGCCGCCGCCATCTCCACCTGCGCTCGGCAGCGAGGGCGGCACCAGCGCGAACACGTTCAGGCCGGCGATTTCGGCCATCTTCGGTTGCAGTTCCTGTTGCAGCACCGCGTTGGTCGAGCGGTCTCGCCCGCTCCATGGCTTGAGCACGAAGCCGGCCATGGCCAGCGGGCTGGCGCCCCCGCCGGTCGTGCCGAAGCCGCCGTTGAACAGGAAGTAGTCCTGGATTTCAGGGATTTCCCTGGCGATCCGGTCGATCTCCCCGGTGTAGCGCTCCACGTAGTCGAGCGTGGCCGTGGGGTCGGCGCTGGCGATGGCGAAGATGAAACCTTCGTCCTCGAGCGGCGCCGGCTCCTTCGGCGCGGTGATGTACAGGAACACGCAGGAAACCAGCACGATCACGCCGAAGACAAGGATCACGGACTTCGTCTCCAGCGCGCCGTGCAGCCTGCGGCGGTAGTTGTGGCGCAGACGCTCGAAGCGGTCATCCAGCCATGCCTCCAGCCGTCCCTTGCCGCCCTCTTCGTGCGGCTTGAGGATCTTCGAGCTCATCATCGGCGACAGGGTCAGCGCGATCACGCCAGACAGCAGCACGCTGCCCGCCAGGGTGAAGGCGAACTCGGTGAACAGCACGCCGGTCAGGCCGCCCTGGAAGCCGATTGGCAGGTATACGGCGACCAGGGTGGTGGTCATCGCCACCACCGGCCAGGCAAGCTCGCGGGCGCCCTTGATCGCCGCCTCGTGGGGCGACAGGCCCTCCTCGATGTGGCGGTGGATGTTCTCCAGTACGATGATCGCGTCGTCCACCACGATGCCGATCGCCAGCACCATCGCCAGCAGGGTCAGCAGGTTGATGGTGAAGCCCATGACCAGCATCAGGAACAGGGCGCCGATCAGCGACAGCGGCACCGTCACCGCCGGGATCAGCACGCTGCGGATGCTTCCCAGGAACAGGAAGATCACCACGATCACGATGACCACCGCCTCGATGATCGTGCGCACCACCTCGTTGATGGCGTCCTGGATCGCCTCGGTGCTGTCGTACGGGATCGTCGCCACAAGGCCTTCCGGCAGCTGCGGGACGATCTGTTCGTCCCACAGTTTGCGGACGTCGCGGATCACGTCCAGCGAGTTGGCGTCGGGCGAGACGAAGATGCCCATGAAGGTGGCCGATTCGCCGTTGATCCGCACCGAGGTGCCGTAGTTTTCCGAGCCCAGCACCACGTCGGCCACGTCGCCCAGGCGCACGATCGCGCCGCCTTCCTCGCGGATCACCAGCTGGCGGAACTCCTCCGGGCTCTGCAGGTCGGTGCGCGCGGTCATGTCGATCGCGACCATCTGGCCCTTGGTCGAACCCACCGCGGAGAGCACGTTGTTGGCCCGCAGCGCGTTGGACACGTCGCTGGCGGTGACCTGCAGCGCGGCCATGCGGTCGGGCTTGAGCCACACCCGCATCGCGAACGTGCCGGCGCCGAGGATGTCGGCGCGCTGCACGCCCGGCACCGTCACCAGCTTGGGCTGGACCACGCGGGTGAGGTAGTCGGTGATCTGGCTGTTGTCGAGCGTCTCGCTGGCGAAGGACACGTACATCGCCGCGATCTGCTGGCCCTGCTGCAGTTCGATGACCGGGTCCTCGGACTCGGGTGGCAGCTGGCCGCGCATCTTGTTGACCTTGGCCGCGATCTGCGTCAGCGCCTCGTTCGGGTCGTAGTCGAGGCGGATGTACGCCTGGATCATGCTGACCCCGGCCGAGCTGGTCGATGTCATGTAATCGATGCCCTCGGCGCTGGCGATCTCGCGTTCCAGCGGCGTGGTGATGAAGCCCTGGATCAGGTCCGCGTCGGCGCCGTAGTACACGGTGGTGACGTTGACCACGGCGTTGCGCAGCTCGGGGTACTGGCGCACGTTGAGCCCGGTGTACGAGCGCAGCCCGAACAGCAGAATGAACAGGCTGACGACGACGGACAGGACCGGCTTGTTGATGAAGATGTCGGTGAATTTCATGCGGTCGGCCTGCGGGGGCGCGGTGGGGAAAGGCGGGCGGATGGCGGTCCGCCCGCCACCGGTCAGCGGTTCTCCGGCTGCGGATCCGGATCCGCAGCGGGCTGCACCTCGTTGTTGATGGTGACCTCGGCGCCGTTGCGCAGTTTCAGCAGCCCGCTGGTGACCACGCGCTCGCCGGGCTTCAGCCCATCGGTCACCGCGATCATGTCGCCACGGGTGGCGCCGGTCTTCACGAAGCGCTGGTTGACGACCAGCTTTTTCCCGGTGAGCGGATTGCCCTGCATGTCGGTCTCGCCCTCGGCGCGGTCGACCTCGCTGATCACGAACACGGCGTTGCCGTAGGGGTTGAAACTGATGGCGGTCTGCGGCACGACGACCACGTCGCGCTCCCCGCCCAGGGCGAACCTGACGCGCGCGAACGCGCCCGGGCGCAGCCTGCCATCCGGGTTGCGCAGCGTGGCCTGGACCATGAAGTTGCGGGTATCCGGGTCGACCCGTGGCTCGATCGCGGTGACCTTGCCCTCGAACACCTCGCCCGGGTGCGAATCCACGGTGACGCGCACGGGGGTGCCCTCTGCGACCTGGCCGATGCGCTGCTCGGGCAGGGCGAAGTCGAGCAGGATCGGGTCGAGCTGCTGCAGGGTGACGATCGGGTCGCCTGGATTGACGTACTGGCCGAGGTTGACCTTGCGGATGCCCAGCACGCCCCCGAACGGGGCGCGGATGGTCTTGCGAGCGATCAGCGCGCGCTGCGCTTCCACCTCGGCTTGCGCGCTGGCGGAGGCGGCGACACGCTGCTGCACCTCGTCCAGCGACACCAGCCGGTCCTTGCCCAGCTGCTGCCAGCGCTCGGCCTGTACCCTTGCCAGCTGTGCCGAGGTCTCGAGCGCCTTGAGCGTGGCCTCCTCGTTGTCGGTGTTCAGCCGCACCAGCACCGCGCCTGCCTTCACCGGCTGGCCGGGTTCGAACTCGATGCTGCGCACCACGCCGCCGGCCTCGGTGGTCACGTCGGTGCCGTTGACCGCGACGAAGGTGCCGACGGCCTCGGCCTCCTCGCCCCAGCGCTCGGTCCGGGCGGTGAAGTCGCTGACGGCCACGGCCGGCTGGGGCATGTTGTCGAAGAAGTCGTTCATGCCCTTGTTCAGCATCGCCTTGACGAGGAACACGCCGCCGAACACCAGGACGACGCCGATCAGCATCAGGGTCATGCGCAGCGCCGTGCGCGGTTTGCGGGGGGAGTCGGAGATCGCCATGGGGAAGTCCGGATTGTCGGAATCTGGATGGGAAGGGAACGCGCGTGGCGCCTGCGGCAAGGGAGGGCCGGCGGAGCCCGCGCGCAGTGGCCCGCCGGAGCAGGCGCGCCGGGCAGGGGGGCTGCGCCTTTGTTCGATGCGGGGCTGGACGGGCACGTGTGGCCCGGCCCGTCCGGTGCTGACCGGATACGGACCCCCATCCGCAGGGTACGGGAAGGCCGGCATTATGCGGTATGTCCGCTTCTGGCCGTTTGCCCGCGCCAGCTGTTTCGGGCGCTCCGGAACCGCGTCACACGGGTCCCTGACCAACGGCGGATACCGCCGCGGGCCATGCCCGGTTAATGTTAGACTGACGGGTTCACAAACTTTCCTTTCGGCGCCTTTCCGCGCCACGCATCCACGTTTTGGAAACGTTCATGAAACGAGTCACGCTGATCGCCGTGATCCTGGCGCTGGCCGCCTGCCGGCAGGAACAACCGCAGTTCGTCCCCCCGCCGCCCGAGGTGGAAGTGGTGACCGTGGCTCCGGTCGACCTGCCGCTGCAGCGCGAGCTGTCCGGCCGCCTTTCCCCGTTCCGCAGCGCCGACGTACGCGCGCGGGTGGCGGGCGTGCTGCAGAAGCGCGTGTACACCGAGGGCAGCGAGGTCCGCGAGGGCGACGTGCTGTTCCAGATCGACCCGGCGCCGCTGCAGGCCGCGCTGGCGACCGCGCAGGGCGCGCTGGCGCAGGCCGAGGCCAATTACGCCAACGCCAAGGCCAACGCCGACCGTGCCCGCCGCCTGGCACCGACCAACTTCATCTCGCAATCCGACCTCGACAACGCGCTGGCGAGCGAGCGCAGCAATGCCGCCGCGGTACAGGCTGCCCGCGCGGCGGTCGAGACCGCGCGCATCAACCTCGGCTATGCCACCGTGCGCGCGCCGATCTCCGGTATCGCCGGCAAGCAGCGCGTGACCGAGGGTGCCCTGGTCGGCCAGGGCGAGGCGACCCTGCTGACCACGGTGGACCAGATCGATCCGCTGTACGTGAACTTCTCCGTCGGCGTCGGCGAGCTCGAGCGCATCCGTGCCGCGGCGGCCGCCGCCGGCGACCAGGAGGCCGAAGTCGTGGTGCGCCTGCCAGACGGCAGCGAGTACGGCCACAAGGGCGTGCTGGACTTCTCCAGCGACGTCGTCGATCCCGCGACCGGCGCGGTGTCGATGCGCGCGCGCCTGCCCAATCCCGACAAGCGCCTGCTGCCGGGCACCTACGTGACCCTGGTGGCGACGCTGGGTGTGCAGCGCGGCGTGTTCGCGGTGCCGCAGGCGGCGGTGCTGCGCGATGCCGCCGGCCCGTACGTGTTCGTCGTGGGCAAGGACGGCAACGTCGTGCGCAAGGACGTGCAGGCCGACTCCACCTGGGATGGCAACTGGGTCGTGACCGGCGGCCTGGAGGCCGGCGACCAGGTGATCGTGGCCGGCGTGCAGAAGGTGCAGCCGGGCGCGCCGGCGAAGGCGGTGCCCTGGAAGCAGGGAAGCGGCCAGGCCGCGGCGGCGCAGCCTGTCGGCGCCGGGCAGGCCGCGGACGGCGACGGTGCAGAGGAAACGGAAACCCGGGACTGAGCCCCCATGCCAAGATTCTTCATCCACCACCCGATCTTCGCCTGGGTCGTCGCGATCCTGATCTCGCTCAGCGGCGTGATCGCGCTGCTGAACATGGGCGTGGAGTCGTACCCGAACGTCGCGCCGCCGCAGGTGACGATCAGCGCGACCTACCCGGGCGCCGACGCGCAGACCGCCGAGCAGGCGGTCACCCAGGTGATCGAGCAGCAGCTCACCGGCATCGACAACCTGCTGTACTTCAGCTCGACCTCGAGCTCGTCCGGCAGCGTGTCGATCACCCTGACCTTCGAGTCCGGCACCGACCCGGACATCGCCCAGGTCCAGGTGCAGAACAAGGTGTCGCTGGCCACGCCGCGCCTGCCCAGCGAGGTGGTGCAGCAGGGCGTGGTGGTGGCCAAGGCCAACTCCGGCTTCCTCATGGTGGTGGGCCTGCGCTCGAGCGATCCCGCGATCGACCGCAACGCGCTCAACGACCTGATCGCCTCGCGCGTGCTCGAGCCGCTGGCACGCGTGCCCGGCGTGGGCAACGCCCAGCACTTCGGTTCGTCGTACGCGATGAACATCTGGCTGGACCCGGAGAAGCTGAAGGGCTACGGCCTCTCGGCGTCCCAGGTGCTGGCCGCGGTGCGCGGCCAGAACGCGCAGTTCGCGGCCGGTTCGATCGGCTCCGACCCGGCACCGCCGGGACAGGGCTTCACCGCCACCGTGGCGGCGGAGGGGCGCTTCAGCACGCCGGAGGAGTTCCGCAACATCATCCTGCGTGCCGATCCCGACGGCGCGCTGGTGCGCCTGGGTGACGTGGCGCGGGTCGAGCTCGGCTCCCAGGGCTACGGCTTCGACGCCAAGTTCAACGGCCAGCCGGTCGGCGCGGTCGCGATCATGCTGCAGCCCGGCGCCAACGCGCTGTCGGTGGCCGAGGCGGTCACCGCGCGCATGAACGAGCTGCAGGCGACCTTCCCGCCGGGAGTGGAGTGGTTCTCGCCGTTCGACAGCACCACCTTCGTCCGGATCTCGATCAACGAGGTGGTCAAGACCCTGATCGAGGCGGTGGTGCTGGTGTTCCTGGTGATGCTGGTGTTCCTGCAGAACCTGCGCGCCACCATCATCCCGACGCTGGTGATCCCGGTGGCGCTGCTGGGCACCTTCCTGGGCCTGAGCATCATCGGCTTCACCGTCAACCAGTTGACGATGTTCGCGATGGTGCTCGCCATCGGCATCGTGGTGGACGACGCGATCATCGTGATCGAGAACGTCGAGCGCATCATGGCGGAGGAACACCTGCCGCCGGTCGAGGCCACCGAGAAGGCGATGGGCCAGATCACCGGCGCGGTGGTCGCGATCACCGTGGTGCTGGCGGCGGTGTTCATCCCCAGCGCGCTGCAGGGCGGCGCCTCCGGCGAGATCTACAAGCAGTTCGCGATCACCATCGCGATGGCGATGGGTTTCTCGGCGTTCCTCGCCCTCGGCTTCACCCCTGCGCTGTGCGCGACCTTCCTCAGGCAGCATGCGCCCCCGGGCGAACAGAAGGACCAGAACGTGGTCTTCCGCCTGTTCAACCGGGTCTACGAGCGGGTCAGCCGGACCTACGTCGGCCATATCAGCGCCGCGGTCCGGCACGCGCCGCGCTGGATGGCGGTGTTCGTGGCGATCGCGGTGCTGTGTGGCGTGCTCTACTCGCGCCTGCCCGGCAGCTTCGTGCCGGAGGAGGACCAGGGTTACGCGCTGGTGATCGTGCAGCTGCCTCCGGGCGCGAGCCTGCAGCGCACCCAGGCCGTGTTCGAGGACGTGCGCGCGACGCTCGGTGGCATCGAGGGCTTCGAGAGCATGATGCAGATCGCCGGCTTCAGCTTCGTCGGCCAGGGCGAGAACGTCGGCATGGCGTTCGTGAAGCTCAGGCACTGGGACGAGCGCGACGTCACCGTCGACGAGTTCATCCAGCGTGCCAACCAGGCCCTGTTCGGCATCAAGGAGGCCATGATCTTCGTGGTCAACCTGCCGACCATCCAGGGCCTGGGCCAGTTCGGCGGCTTCGACATGTACCTGCAGGACCGCGCCGGCCTCGGCCGCGAGGTGCTCGGCCAGGCGCGCGACATGCTGGTCGCCAGCGCGGCCCAGCGGCCCGACATCCTGAGCAACGTGCGCCCGAACACCCTGCAGGACGCGCCGCAGCTGACGTTGAAGGTGGACCGTGCCCAGGCGCAGGCCATGGGACTGTCGGTCGGTGACGTCTACAACGCCATCCAGCTGATGCTGGCCCCGGTGTACGTCAACGACTTCTTCTCCGAGGGCCGCGTCAAGCGCGTGATCATGCGCGCGGACGCGCCGTACCGCATGGGCCCGGAGGCGTTCTCGTACTTCTACTCGCCCTCGTCCACGCGTTCGGAGGACGGCAATCCGGCGATGATCCCGCTCAGCAACGTGGTGCACGCGGAGTGGCGGATGAACACGCCCTCACTGACCCGCTACAACGGCTACCCGGCGGTGAACATCAACGGTTCGCCCGCCCCGGGCCGCAGCTCGGGCGAGGCCATGGCGGCGATGGAGGAGATCGTCACCAACGAGCTGCCCAACGGCATCGGCTTCGACTGGACCGGCATGTCGTACCAGGAAATCCTCGCCGGCAATGCCGCCACGCTGCTGCTGGTGCTGTCGGTGCTGGTGGTGTTCCTGTGCCTCGCCGCGCTGTACGAGAGCTGGTCGATCCCGGTGTCGGTGCTGCTGGTGGTGCCGCTGGGCATCCTCGGCGCGGTGGTGTTCACCATGCTGCGCGGCCTGCCGAACGACCTGTTCTTCAAGATCGGCATGGTCACGGTGATCGGCCTTGCGGCCAAGAACGCGATCCTGATCGTCGAGTTCGCGGTGCTCGAGCGCGCCGCCGGCAGGACCCTGCACGACGCGGTGGTCGAGGCCGCGCGCCTGCGCTTCCGCCCGATCCTGATGACCTCGTTCGCGTTCATCATGGGCGTCACGCCGCTGGCCCTGTCCACCGGCGCCGGCGCCAACGCGCGCCATGCGATCGGCACCGGCGTGGCAGGCGGCATGCTGTTCGCCACCTTCCTCGGCCTGCTGCTGATCCCGGTGTTCTTCGTCTCGGTGCGGCGCGTGCTCGGCGACAAGCTCGACGAACCGCTGCCGGGCAAGGCGTCCGGGACGCACTGACCCGCGGCCCACGTGGCCAGCCGCACGCGGCAAGGCCCGCCCCGGTGACGGGGCGGGCCTTTTTCATGGGAGTGCATGCGCCGGCGCGCGGACAAAAAGAGACCCGGCAACCAGACGGTTGCCGGGTCCTGCGTCGCGCAAAAGGGAGAGGGAATTCCCGTTGCGGCGGATCAGGCGCGCTTGCCGTTGCGGGCGGCCGCCTTGACCACCTTGTCGGCCTCGGCCCTGGCCTGCGAGGTCACGGCCTCGACCTGGGCCTTGGCGATGCCGAGGATGCCCTCGTTGGCCTTGACCGCGGTGCCGAACACTTCCTGGCTGGCGTTGAAGGCGCGCTCGGCGTTCTCGCGGGCGATCTGGATGCCCTTCGGGAGCAGGGCCTTCAGGCCGTCGAGGTCGCGCACTTCGGCCGCCTCGCCGAGGAAGGCGAAGGTGGCTTCGGCGTTCTCTTCCAGCGTGGCCAGCTGCACGCCGAAGGCCTTGTGCAGGCTCTCCAGGGCCAGCTTGTTGATCTGGGCGGCGGTGTCGGCGAACTGACGGGCCGCAGCGGTGAACTGCTCGTTGAACTGGTAGGTCGTCATGGCTTGGCTTCCTGCTGATGCCCGGCAGGGATTGCCGGTTTGTGCGGTGCAGCATAAGCCAGCTCATGCTGCATTGCAACAACGGCGGGGCGGCCAGGCGGGGCGGCGTTCAGGCATTGCCAAAAATACCTTTCAAATCAGATGGTTGTGCCTGACCCTCAGGCCGCCGGGCCGGTGTAGCGGCAGCCGGAGGTGCAGGTCTCGTGGACCACGACCGCGCTCAGCTGCGGCAGGGCCGGCTTGAGCCGGTCCCAGATCCACATCGCCAGCCGCTCGCTGGTCGGGTTCTCCAGGCCGGGGACCTCGTTGAGGTAGTGGTGGTCCAGCTGTTCGTACAGCGGCCGGAACGCGGCCTTGATGTCGGCGAAATCCATCACCCAGCCGGTATCCCCGCCGGGCTCGCCGGAAACATGGATCTCGACCCGGAATGAATGCCCGTGCAGCCGGGCGCACTTGTGCCCCGGCGGCACGTTCGGCAGCCGGTGCGCGGCCTCGAGGGTGAAGACCTTGAAGATGTCCATGGGCGGGGCGGGTGTCCGGGTGTGCCTGCCCGACGGCAGGCGCCGCCGCCGGCGCGGGTTGCGGGCGGATGCCGGCGTGCCCGGCGGTCGCGGGGCCGGGGATTATGCCAGACGCCCCGCGGGTGGGCGGTGCGGCGGTACACCCGCCCGGCCGGAGTCGGGCGTCACTGCGCCGCGGCGGATTCTTCCCCGCCGATCAGGCGGCAATTGATCGCGAGTGGTTCGCCCGGCAGCGGTCCCTGGTAGGGATCGCAGTCGAGCAGGTTGTCGGGGGACGAGTTCCGACCCGAGAACACGCTGACCTCGACCTGCGGGCCGCCGGAAATCCAGGTGCGCCGCGAGGGCAGGATCGCGCTGCCGTCGAAGCGGGCCCGGCCGCCACCATGCAGTTCGACCTCGGTGTGGCCGAGGTCCACCTGGCCGACCTCGTTCACGGCGTTGGCCGGGATGCCTTCCGCCGGTTCGCCGTAGTAACGGGCCGAGACGATGACGGTCTCGTCCGAATGCGCGAACTGCTGGCGCGCCGCGTCCGAAAGGGTCACGTCCACGGCGAAGGCGGCCGGTTCCGCTGGCGTGGGCGCCTGATCGCCGCTTGCGTCCTCCTGCGGGGCGGGACCGGAGCAGGCCAGCAGCAGCGCGCACAGCGGCACACTGGCGAGGATTGCGGTTTTCGTCGACATCGCAGCCTCCTGGAACGGGGACCGGCAACCGCGCGTGCCGGTGAAGGATGGACGGGTCATTCCGCGGCGGGCACGGACGCGGCGAAGCAGGCGGCCATGCGTTCCGGCACGCCCAGCGACTTCGCCCATTCCGCGATGCCGGGGCGTTCGTCGGCGCCGGCCATGCCGCCCCAGACGTCCACGAAGCGCATGCCGCCGTCCTCGTGGCGGAAGAAGAAGTAGCCGGGATCGGCGACCGGGAGCGAGGCCTGGACGATGCTCCAGTCGCCTTCCTCCATGAAGGCGGCCACGTCGACCTGCCCGGCCCCGGTGCCGCCTTCCACGGCACCGGCGACCAGCGCGGCGTATTCCCGCCTGCGATCGTCGGACAGCTCCCGGTTGATGCCGCTGCAGGGGCCGTCGTCCGCGGCGGGCGGGTTGTCGGGGACCGCGGTGGGCTGCGGTGCAGGGGCGGAGTTCCCGCCGCAACCTGCCAGGGCCAGCAGCGCCGCAAGGGCGGGGGAACGGATGGAATGGGTGTTCATGGGGGTTCCTCCGGATCGCCGGGGCCGCCGCCAGACGGCCCCGGTGCGGACCGCCTCAGGGGGCCGGCTGGATCGCCACCACCCGGACGTCGCTGTCCTTGCAGGCGCTGTCGCGACAGACGCCGTTGAGCCAGACCTGGCCGTCGCCAAGCATCATGCCCCGCCAGTTCACGGTGACGCCGGAGAAGTTCTGCTCCGTGATCACCTTCGCGATGTCGGGCGTGATGATCTGGTCCCAGTGGGCGACGAACTGCTTCGCGTCGGCGATCTCCATCTTCCTGCCGCCGACCTGGACTTCGATCGGGTAGGACACCAGCGCGGCCACGGCTTCCTTGTCACCCGAGGCCACGCCGCGTTGCAACCTGTCGAAGGCGTCGCGGTAGGCGGCATGGTCGCCGAGCACCTCGTCGATCGTCTGGTTGATCGCGGAATCGTCTTCGGCTGCCACGGCCGGCGTGGATTCCCCCGCCGGCTGCGAAGCGCCCTCGTCCGCGTCCGTCGCCTCCCGTGCCGGGCCGCCCGCCTCCGGCGTGGCGTCCGTCCCCGCCGTGGCCGGCGTGGCCTCGGCGGGAACGGCGGAGGTGGTGTCGGCAGGCGCGGCAGGCTGGCGGCAGGCCGCCAGCGCCAACACTGCGCACGTGGCCAGGCAGGACAGTGCGAGGGGATGGTGCATGCGGGTGGTCATGGCGGTCCCCCGTCGTCAGTTGTCTTCGTCCGGGTTGTCCACGATGCAGCCGATGCCGTGGCAGCCATCGTAGCTGGACGAGGACTGCGCGGTCTCGTCGGGGTTGTCCACGATGCAGCCGACGCCATGGCAGCCGGTGTAGCCGGAGCCGGTCTGGCCGGTATGGACGTAGTGGTTCGAGGTGGTGTGCTTCTTCTTGTCATGGTGCGCTGCGCCTTCGAGCAGGGCACCCAGGATCACGCCGGCGACCAGTGCGCCGGTATCGTGGCCGCGATGGTCATACTGGCGGGCATTGGGATCCGCGGTCCCGGCCGCGCCATGGTGGTAGCCGCCCGGGTCGGCGAACACGCCGGAACAGCCGTCGGTCACCCAGATCCGGCTGGTCCTGGGATTGAAGCCCCAGGTCCGGTTGAGGATGCACGCGCTCTGCGAGCTCTGGTAGATCAGCTACGGCGCCTTCAGCGGCGCGTAGCATTCGTTGTACTGGTAGTGGTGCGAGACGCACTCGACGGTGGCGCCGTCCGCGGCGACGGCCTGGCCTGGGGTTCCCGTCAGGCCGGCGGCCAGCAGGAGTGTGGTGGCGAGCATTCTGGTTTGCATGGTCTCCTCCTTGGGCGTAGTCCCTGGGCGTGGGGAAGGGCGGGGGCTGCGTGGAGGAGCCGGTGGTTCACGGGCCGTCCCTCCGTTGCAGGAGCGAACCGAACAGCAGGTAGAACGACTCGATGCCGCCTTCGGCGCGCCCGTAGCCGAACAGGATCGGACCGAGCCCGGTCCCGATCCCGAGGAAGGCGCTGCCGGCACCGATCCAGCCGTCGCGGTCGATGTCGTCGCGGGTCTGCCAGAAGCCGCCAAGCTCGAGGCTGCCGCCGAGGTACAGGGGCATCTTCATCAACCCGTCGGCGTGCCCGAGGCGATGGTAGTACACCGCCCGCAGCAGCGCCGTCTGCGGAGCGAAGATCACGTCCTCGCCATAGCCGGACAGGCGTCCCAGCCCGCCGAGGAAGGTGTGTGCGCCGAGGATCCGCCGTCCCTCGTCCGATGCCGTGGACAGCGCCACGCCGGCCAGCAGGTGGTGCGGCCCGCGCGAGGCCACGCCGTCCCACGACAGCCGCGTGACATCCGCGCGGACATCCGAACCGAGCGCGCGCAGGTAGCGGGTGTGGTCCAGGGACAGGCGCTGCCCGCGGGTGGGGAAGGCGGAACTGTCCAGGGTGTCGTAGCGCAGCCCGAGCGTGAGGTCGCCCAGGTAGGCCCGTCCCGCCGCCCATTCATCCGGATCGCCGATGAGCAGCCAGGTCCGTTCGCGGTGGCGGCCGATGTCGGCGGAGAACGCCCAGCGGTAGTCGGGCTGGAAGCGCCAGCCCACCCTGGCGCCGAGCGAATCGTGGCGGAACCGTGCCGCGGAGTGGTTGCCGGTGGATGGATCGAGCACCGGCAGGTCGAACGCGCGGTATCCCGCCCACGCCCACGCCGCCTGCGCCATGCGCGGGCCGAACGGCTGGAAGAACTCGCCGGCGAGCCCGTCCACGCGGCCGAGCCCCAGGTGCACGCGCGCCTCGCCGCCATAGCCGTTGAGGCCGGTCTTCGTCAGCTCCACCGCAAGCTGGTAGTCGCTGTCGCCGTCGAAGTTGCTGGACAGGCGCAGGGTGCCGTGCAGGAAATCCGGGCCCCAGCGCTTGTCCTCGGGCTCGATCCGCAGCCCTGTGGCGCCGTCCCGCGTTTCCTCGCGCCATTGCAGCTGCTGGTAGCGGCCTTCGCCGTACACCTCGGCGATCCGCTGCTCGAGCAGGCCCGGGTCCAGGGGCCTGCCGCGCATGTCCTCCAGCTTGCGCTCGACGTAATCGGCGGTACGGGTACGGTCGCGGGCGACGTCGATGAAGGCGACCTGCGGCGCGTCGTAGCGTGGCAGCCGGTGGCGCCCGCGGAACGCGGCGTAGCTGCGTTCGTCCACGGAGTAGCGGCGGATCCCGGCGACCGCGGCCTCGGCCGCCGCCAGCCCGCGCGCGGAAGCCTCGGCCGCGCGGTTGAATTCCTGCGCGCCGAGGTGGCCCAGCTCCGGCGTGATCAGCAGGTCGTCCGGACCGAGCGTGGCGATCTGCGCATCGACGATGCGCTTCATCAGCATGCGCGTGGTCTGCTGGCTGATCGCCAACGGCGAGTCCAGCTGCTCCTCGTCCATCAGCGGGGAGCCGACGCGCGAGACGATCAGCCGCTGCGCGCCCAGCCTGCGGGCCTCGTCGATCGGCACGTTGTCGAGCACGCCGCCGTCCACGAGCAGGTGGCCGTCGATGCGGACCGGGGCGAAGATGCCGGGCACCGACATGCTGGCGCGGATCGCCATGGCCAGCTCGCCACGCGCGAACACCACCTTCTCGCCGGTCACCACGTCCGCGGCGACCGCGCGGAACGGGATCGGAAGCTGGTCGAAGTGCTCGACCTGCGAGGCCGGCAGCAGCAGCCGGCGCAGCAGCAGTTCCAGCCGCTGGCCCTGGATCACGCCCTGCGGCAGCGCGATCCGGCCGTCGCGCAGGCCCAGCTCGATGCCGCCCAGCCGGCGCAGGTCGTCCTCCTTGCGGCGGACGCTGCGTTCCCGGCGCGGCGTGCGGTCGAGCAGCACGTCGTTCCAGTCGATCCTCTCCAGGATCGACTCGATCTCGTCGGCACTGTAGCCGGCGGCATACATGCCACCGACGATCGCGCCCATCGAGGTGCCGACGATGCAGTCCACCGGGACGCGCTCGCGTTCGAGCACGCGCAGCAGCCCGATGTGGGCGGCGCCGCGTGCGCCGCCGCCGCCCAGCACCAGGCATGTCTTCGGGCGTTCCCCGGCGGGGGGATGGGCTTCCTCCCCGGCCGCGTCCGGCCGCGCGGCGGCCGGACCGGAGGACAGGAGAAGGAGGACGGCCAGCGGCAGCGTGCGCAGGGCGTCCATGGCCGGTGCCTCAGAAGCGCAACGTCCCGACCAGCTGCGGCCCGTGCGTCCGGATGTCGATGCCGCCGGTGAAGCTGTGCCTTTCGATGTCGAGGCTGATGTCGTTGAAGTTGTAGCGCAGCCCCAGGCCGAAGTGCTGCCAGGGGAAGTATTCCGCCTTCACGCCAAGGTCGACCGCCTTGCCCGAGAACGACCCGCCGGACTTCTTCACGTACGAGGCGTCGACGCCGACCCGCCAGCGGTGCGACAGCGACTTCACGTACTCGGCGTGGAGCTGCGGCACCCATTCGGCCTCGGAGAAGGCCGCGGAGGCGGTCTGGATGCCCTCCCCGGTCTCGGCCGTCGCGGCCAGCGCGGCCGAGACGTCATAGCGGATCGCGCCCAGGCCGACGCCGAACGCGCTGTGCCCGTCGTGATGGAAGAACCAGGTGTAGGAGAGGCCGAGCAGCTTGACCTCCATCCGGCCATCGAGGTCGGCGTCCTCGACGAACACCTCGTCGCCGATCCGGTAGGTACCGGTCAGGACCTTGGATGCGGAATCGTCGTAGCCGTAGCGGAAGGCCTCGAGCCTGTGGCGGTGGCCGTGGCGGCCGTGGCCGAAGGAGGCCCCGATCTCGAAGATGGGTTCGGTACCGTCGAGGTCGATGCCCAGGTCGAGCTTGACGTCGAGCCGGGTGCCCTGGGAGGAACCGTCGGAACGGTCCCAGCGCATGTCGACGTCGTTGCCGGCGCGGTAGGCGCCGAAGGAGAAGGAGAAATGGTCGACCGGTGGCAGCGTTTCGGCCGCGACCGCGATGGACGGAAGCGCCGCGATGCCCGCGGCAAGCAGCCACTGCCCCAGCTTCGGGTTCATGCCCCCCCTTAGATTGCTGAAACCCGGTGCGAGATTCCCGAAGTGCGCTTCCGGCGTGAAGGGAATCGGTCACAGTTTCCGGGCATTCCACCGTCTTGGCAATTCCCCCCATGGCGGGCGCCACAGCCGCCCGGGCAGGTGCACGGGGCGCGGTGGCCCGGGGTTCCCTGCCCGGGACAAGCCCGCCAGAATGGCTGCCGACGGCCTCCGGGTCTCCATGCTGGATGAACACGATGTCGATGTCCCTGCTCCCGCCCGGACCCGGCAGCCAGCACCTTGCCGACATCTTCGTCCACGTCCGGATCCTGGTCGGCATGATCGTCGGCCTGGGCCTGACCCATCTGCTGCGAAACTTCGCCGAGCTGATGGAGCGCCCCGGCCACCGGCGTGTCTACTGGGTGCACCTGGCCTGGGCAATGTTCGTCTTCCTCTACCTGCTCCATTTCTGGTGGTGGGAATTCCGCCTGGTCCACGTGGCGCGCTGGAACTTCAACATCTACGTGTACATCTCGCTGTACGCACTGCTGCTGTACCTGCTGTGCGCCTTCACCTTCTCCAGCAGTGCCGACCAGTACCCGGGCTACCGCGACTACTACTACTCGCGCCGGCACTGGTTCTTCGGCGTGCTGGCGCTGGTCTACCTCGTCGACCTTGGGGACACGTGGATCAAGGGGGCCGGCTATTTCCATGCGTTCGGCACCGAGTACCTTGTGCGCAACATCGCGCACGTCGTCCTTGCCCTGGTCGCGATCGCGACGCGCAGCCCCCTGTACCACGGCGCGTTCGCGGTGTTGGCGCTCGCCTACCAGGTCTCGTGGATCCTGCGCCAGTTCGAGTTCGTCTGAGGGCGTCCCGGCCCTGGACTGTGCCGGGCCCGGGGACGGAAAAAAGCGAAAACCCGCCATGCGGCGGGTTCCGTTCCGGCAGGGGCCGGGAAGAATCTGGTGGCTATGGGTGGACTCGAACCACCGACCCCAGCATTATGAGTGCTGTGCTCTAACCGGCTGAGCTACATAGCCGTCATCCGGCCGCGCAGACCGCGGCGGGCCGGTCATTTTCCGGGCATCGGGGGGCCGCGTCAACGCCGCCCGGCTCGGCTTGCTCCCCGCGGGGAGGCCGTGGCAGAGTCGGGGGCAGTGGATTCGGAGTCCGCATCGTGATCGATCCGGACGGCTATCGCCCCAACGTCGGCATCGTCCTGATGAATGCCGACGGGCGCGTGTTCTGGGCGCGCCGGGTGCGCCGCGACGGCTGGCAGTTCCCCCAGGGCGGCATGAACAGCGACGAGACGCCGCTCGAGGCCATGTACCGCGAGCTGCGCGAGGAGACCGGCCTGCTGCCCGAGCACGTGGCCGTGCTGGGGGTGACCCCGGGCTGGCTGCGCTACCGGCTGCCGCGCCGCGCCATCCGCCGCGACGGCCGCGCGGTGTGCATCGGCCAGAAGCAGGTCTGGTTCCTGCTGCAGTTCATCGGCCGGGAAAGCGACCTGCGCCTGGACCTGACCGACAAGCCCGAGTTCGACCACTGGCGCTGGGTGGATTTCTGGTACCCGATCGACCACGTGGTCACGTTCAAGCGCGGGGTCTATGCCAGCGCCCTGCGACACCTGGCCCCGTACGCGCGTCAGGTCGTGGGGCCGGGTGCGATCCCGCCGATGTCCTTCGAGAACCGGCGCCATGGCCCGGGCCGCCACCGCAAGCGGCCGCGCGGGTCGGGCCGCCCCGGGACGCGGCGGGCCGGGCGCGAGGGTGGCGACCCGGCCCGGCCTGAACGCGGCTGAGATTGACACTGATTCTCATTTATGGCGCAATGGCGCCGGTCCCGGTCCGGTTGCCTGCCCGTGTACGTCTGCATCTGCAACGGTGTCACCGAATCCGATATCCGCGCGGCGGCCGCGGCCGGTTGCACTTCCGTGTCCGAATTGACCATGCGCACGGGCTGCGGGGCGTGTTGCGGCACCTGCCTGGACATGGCGCGCGATCTGCTCGAGGCCAGCCGGCCGTCCGCGGATGCGCCGCACGGCAACGTGATCCCGCTTCCGGTCGCCCGCGCCGCATGAGCCTGTCCCCGTCGCGGACGGGAATGCATCCGATTTTCGTTACGCCATCGTCGCCGCGAAGGCGCTAGAGTCCGCCCGTACACGTCCGGCGGGACACGACGATGAAAGGCGACAGCAAGGTCATCGAGTACCTCAACAAGGCCCTCTACAACGAGCTGACCGCGATCAACCAGTACTTCCTGCATTCGAAGATGCTGAAGAACTGGGGGCTCGCCGGGCTGGCCAGGCACGAGTACGAGGAATCGATCGACGAGATGAAGCACGCGGACATGCTGTCCGAGCGCATCCTGTTCCTCGAGGGCCTGCCCAACTTCCAGGCGCTGGGCAAGCTGAAGATCGGCGAAAACCCGGTCGAGATCCTGCGCTGCGACCTGGCGCTGGAGATGGAAGGCATCCCGTTGCTGCGCGAGGCGATCGCGTACTGCGAGGGCGTCGGCGACTACGTCAGCCGCAAGCTCTTCGCCGATATCCTCGAAAACGAGGAGGAACACGTGGACTGGCTCGAGACCCAGCTCGACCTGGTCGGGCGGATCGGCGAGCAGAACTACCTGCAGAGCTGGATGGAAGGCGAAGGGGACTGAACCCCGCCTTCCCCGCGCACAGCGCGGGCTTTCCGTTCCGCCTTCAGGCCTGCTGTTCGCGGCGCAGGCCCAGCAGGGCCTGGCGCGCGCGCGCGAACTCGTTGGCGATCAGCGCGACGGCGACGGCCGGGCGTTCGAGCGATCGTTCGCGCGCGGCCAGCTCCACGCGCTTGGCGGCAGCCGACAGCGACATCGCGCCGAGGTTGGCGCTGGAGGACTTGAGCGAGTGCGCGGCGTCGCGCAGCGCGTCGTAGTCAGGTCCAGCGGCGGCGTTTTCCAGCAGCGCGATCAGGCGCGGCGTGTCCTCGAGGAACACGTCGACCAGCCGGCCCACCTCGTCGCCCAGCATCGAGCGCAGGTCGTCGAGGATGGCCATGTCCAGCACCGGCGGCTGGGGACGGCGCACGGGCGTGGATGGTTGCGGGGCCGGGGCGGCGGACGCCTGTGTCGCGCCGGGGGACACGGCGTCCTGCGCGGCCGGGCCCGGGGCGGAAGGGGCGGCGGCACCGGGTGCGGCCGTCGTGGAGGGCGTGGCCGGCGCGGGAGGCTCGGCTGCAGGCGGGGCCACGGAACCGGCCTGTGGCGGCATGTGATCCGTCGGCATGGCCGCTGCGTCCACCGGCGGCGGGGCGGCGGCCGCGCCGCCGGGAACTTCCTGCTCGAGCATTTCGGCGAACTCCTCGGGCATGGAGGCCTGCGCGTGCTCGAACCAGCGGTGCAGGCAGCGCTCGAGCTCGCTGCGGGTCACCGGCTTGGCCAGGTAGTCGTCCATGCCGGCGTCGAGGCATTTCTGGCGGTCGCCGGCCATCGCGTTGGCGGTCATCGCGATGATCGGCAGGCGGCGGCCGGAGCCGCTGGCGGCCTCCATCTCGCGCCAGCGGCGGGTGGCGGTATAGCCGTCCATCACCGGCATCTGGCAGTCCATCAGCACGATGTCGTAGCGCGAGGCCGACATCCGCATCAGCGCCGCCTCGCCGTTGCTGGCCGTGTCGCAGGTGATGCCCAGCATGCCGAGCAGGCGCTGGCCGACCATCAGGTTGACCGGGTTGTCCTCGACCAGCAGCACGCGCGGCTTGCGCGCTTGTGCCTGGGGTTGCGTGGCTGCGGCGGGCCTTTCGCCCGGTGCGGGTTGGACGGGGCCGGTGGTGGGATGCTCGTCGTGCATGGCCTGGTCTTCCTGCGGGCGGGGGGTGCCAAGCAGCGCCTCGCGCAGGTCGGCATCGGGGGCCTGCCGACTGAGCAGCGTCACGTTGCGCAGCAGTTCCTCGGGTGGCGTTTCATCTCCGTAGAGGCAGACCAGCCGGAGGTTGCCATACACCGACTGGCGGCTGAGGTTGCGGTACAGCGCGAGCGCGCTGGGGCCGCGCATGCCGGCCAGGTCCGCAAGGACGATGGAATAGGCCCAGGGCGGCCCCTGGTTGGCGGCGGTGCGCACACGGTCCAGGGCTTCCTGGGTGGTTTCGGCCGTGCTCACCCGCAGGCCCCAGTTCGGCAGCAGCATGCTCAGGCGCAGGCGCAGGCGGGGGTCGGAGCTGAGCAGGAGCAGGCGCATGCCGGTCGGCGCCGTTTTTTCCTCCACCGGCATGTCACCCTGCACCTTGAGCAGCGGGATCTCGAACCAGAAGGTGGAGCCGACGCCGGGTTCGGACTCCACGCCGATGCGGCCGCCCATCAGGTCGACGATGCGCTTGGAGATCGCCAGGCCCAGGCCGGTGCCGCCATACAGCCGTGTGGTGGAGGCGTCGGCCTGGGTGAAGGCCTGGAACAGCCGCCCCTGCGCATCCTTCGGGATGCCGATGCCGGTGTCGCGCACTTCGAAGCGCAACAGGTGCTGCGCGGCGGTCTCGCCGATGCGGCGCAGGGTGACCGTGACCGAGCCGCGTTCGGTGAACTTGACCGAATTGCTGACCAGGTTGCCCAGCACCTGGCGCAGCCGCACCGGGTCGCCGCGCACCGGCAGGCGCACCGAGGGGTCGATCTGCAGGTACATGCGCAGGCCCTTGCTCTGCGCGGGCCGTTCCATCAGCTGCATGACCCCTTCGAGCAGCTCGCGCAGGTTGAAGCTGGTGGTTTCCAGTTCCAGCTTGTCCGCCTCGAGCTTGGAATAGTCGAGGATGTCATCGACGATGCGCAGCATCTGCTGCGCCGACAGGTAGGCGGTGCGCACCAGTTCGGCGTGGTCGGGTGCGAGCCTGGCGTGCATCAGCAGATCGAGCATCGGCACGATGCCGTTGAGCGGCGTGCGGATCTCGTGGCTCATGGTCGCCAGGAACTCGCCCTTGGCCATGACCGCCGACTCGGCGGCCTGCTTGGCCTCGCGCAGTTCCTGCTCGAGCCGGGTGTGCTGCTCCAGCTCGCCCTGCAGTTGCGCCAGCTGCTCCTCGCTGTGGTGGCAGCGCGCCAGGACGTCCTCGAATTCGAGTTCCCGCCGCCCCATGTCACGGACGAGCATGGCCAGCGCGGCCAACGCCAGCAGCGAAAGCCCGAGCGCGATTGCCGCCCAGGGGCCCTCCACCCCCAGCATCTGGAGCCCGATCGCCGCCGCGGTCCCGCCGGCGGCCCCCGGCGCCAACCATTTCAATACCTGCGTGACGGGAAGCGTGCGACCGGCCATGGTCCTGTGTCAGAGCACGGAATGGTGGAAGTCGAAATCGAGCCCTTCGGCGGCGTGCTGGACCAGGTTGCCCTGGATGAAATCGACGCCGCTCATCCAGAGCGTCGCGGCGGCCTGCGGGTTCTCCACCTGCTGGCCCACGACCAGCAGCCCGTGCCGGTGCGCCAGCTCGATGGCCTCGCGCATCTCGTCGCGCACGCCGGGGTCGTCGAGGCTTGACGAGTACTTCGCCGCGAGCCGCACGAACCCGAGAGGCAACTGCGCCAGCAGCGCCCGGCCTTCCGCGTCGGGACGGTACTGGCTCAGGCACAGCTGCACGCCGGCGGGGACCATCGCGCGGCAGAACTCCTGCAGCGACAGGGCATGGATCACGGCGTCGTCCTGGCGCACGTCCACCACCAGCGAAGGTCCCTCGATACCCGAGGACGACAGCAGCGTGAGCAGGTGGGCCGCGTAGCCGTCGCGGACCAGGGTCTGCGCCGATTGCGACACGAACAGGCGCACCAGGCGTCCTTCCGCATGGCGTTGCGCGAGCGTGTCGATCGCCATCTCGAGCGCGCGGCGGTCGACCTCGTGCAGCAGGCCGGCGGCGTCGGCCGCGGGCAGGAACTCGCCGGCGGTATAGAGCCGGCCCTGGCGGTCGCGCATGCGCGCCAGGGTCTGGTACTGGGCTTCGTTGCCCCCGGCCACGGCCACGATCGGCTGGAAGGCCAGTTCCAGGCCACCGCCCTCGATCGCCTCGCGCACCATGTCGAGCAGCGGGGTGTCCTGCCGTGGTTCGGCCGGCGCGGGCATCCACCCGGCGATGCCGATGGGACTGTTGCGCGCAGCGCGCAGCGCCTGCTCGGCGGCGGCGAGCGCGGAGCCCGCGTCCTCGAACCCGTGGGCGAGCGCGACGTGCCCGACCGTCGCGCGCAGGCGGATGGCCTGGTCCCTCGCCTGGAACGGCTGCCGTCCCAGGCCGTCACGCAGGGTACGGGCGAACTCCTCCGACCCGGCCGCGTCCATGCCGGGGACATAGACCAGGAAGGTGTTGTCGTTGAGCCGCGTGGCGGGAGCGTCGCCGACCAGGCTGCGCAGGTGCCGGCCGGCGCCGGTCAGGATGTCCTCGACCGTGGCGTAGCCGTAGCGGTCGCGCAGCGCCGAGACGCCCTCGATCTCCACGAAGAACAGGGCGCCACTGCGGGTCGAGGGGATCTCCGATGCCAGCAGTTGCAACAGCTGGGGACGCGTGCGCAGCCCGGTGGCAGGGTGGGTGCCGGCAGTGTCCCCGGCCTGGGGGGACGCGGCCTGCAGGGCACGGGCACGGCGCACGCGGCTCTGCAGGGTCAGCACCAGGTTGCGCGGGCGCACGGGCTTGGTCAGGAAGTCGTCGGCGCCGACGCCCAGCACCTCGAACCGCCGCTCGGGGTCCGGGTCGCCGGTGAGGAACACGATGGGGACGTTCCCGAGCGTCGGGTGGCTGCGGATCATTCCGGTCAGCTCGACGCCGTCGATGCCCGGCATGTGCAGGTCCATCAGCACCACGTCCGGGCGGAAGGATTCCATGTAGCCCAGCACCTCGTGCGGCACCAGGGCCACCATTGCCTCCATACCGGCGCCGTTGATCACGGTTTCGGCGAACAGCGCCTGGCTGGGGTCGTCCTCGACCACCAGCACGCGGTACCGCTCGCCGGAGGCCCCGGCGGCCGGCTGTGCCGCGACGGCGCCCGCGGGCGCCGGCAGGCGCGCCTCGGCGAGCGTGGCGGCGACCTGTTCGGCCTGCTCCTCCTCCGGCAGTTGCGGCGGCGGAGCGTCAGCGCCCCAGCGCCGCCAGTAGTGCGCCGGAGGGAACTCGGCCCGGTTGCGGTTGTCGGCGTTGGACATCCGCGACACTGTGCCGGGATGGCCGGGCGGAGGCAACTTTTTTCTGGTCCGCTCGGCGGCTGCCAGCAGCCGTGCCGCCAGCAGCGGGCCGGGCAGGTGCTGCGTGCGGCGCGCGCTGTGGATGGCCGACAGCAAGGTGCCCAGCGCACCCGCCCAGGGTGCGTCGAGGACGGAAACCTTGACGTGCAGCGTGCCGGTCTCGGCATCGAGCCGGGCCAGGAAATCGGCATCCGGCGACCCGGTGGCGCGCAGGCGGGCCACGACGGCATCGACGTGCCGGTGCAGCTCCAGCAGCAGTTCCCGTTCGATCCCGCCCTCGCCCGAGGGGGCCATGCTGTCCATCGTGTCGCATCCCCTGTGCCGCCCGGACCACGCGGGGGCACCGGGAATCACGTCATGGCGATCTGTCGGCGGCCAACGCGTGGCGCCCGGTCACGTTCATCAAGCCGCCGGGCGTGGCGTACGGCGGAACAGTTTGCGCCAGACCCACCACACCGCAAGTGCAAAAAGCACACTGGCCGTGACCACGATCCCCAGCGCGATCCAGGGATGGGCGAACGCCAGCGCCAGCGCGCCGACCACGGCGGCGTCCTCGGTGGCCGAGGCGGTCCAGTTGCTCACCGGTTCCGGCGATGTGTTCATCAATGCCCGCGATCCCGCCTTGAGCAGGTGGCTGGTCAGGGCCACGCCGGCGCCGGTGGCAAGCATGCCCGCGCCGAGTTCGCCGTCGGGCGAGAGCGCGGCCGCGGCGAGGAACGCGCCGGCCGGGATGCGGGCCAGGGTCTGCAGCAGGTCCCAAGCCGAATCCACGCCCGGGATCTTGTCGGCGAAGAACTCGGCGAGCGCGAGCACGCCCGAGACGCCGACCACCCAGGGCGAGGCCGCCGGCTCCAGCGCGGGAGGCAGGTCCAGCCAGCCGAGCATGCCGGCGATGCCGATGCCGAAGACGGTGAAGTAGACGCGTATCCCCGCCAGCCAGGCGAGCAGCACCCCGATCGCGAACAGGTGGGCTTGGGACATGGCGCGGCTCCCGTGGCCGTGGTGCGGCCGTGGACGGGCGCAGTATATGGACCGGTCCGGCTTGACGCAGGCTTAAGCCGCTGGCTATACCCTGCGGAATGACCGATTCCAAGCCCGCCGTGGAAGAGGATGCGGCTGCGGCCGCCCTGCATTTCCGCGAGCAGCATCCCTGGTGGGCCTACGGGCTGCTGGCGGTCCTCGTGCTGTCCCTGGTCTTCGGCCTGTGGGGCGTATGGACCGTCGTCACCGCGTCCGGCACCGACCACGCCGAGGTCGCACGGCTGCGCGGGCAGGTCGAGCAGCTCGAGCAGCAGGTCGCCACGCTGTCGCGGTCGGACCAGATCAGCCGCAACGCCAACCGCGACCTGCAGGCTACCCTGGCCGAGCGCGACGAGGAGATCGCCGGCCTGCGCGCCGACGTGGCCTTCTACGAGCGCCTGGTCGGCCCCACCGCGCAGCGGCGCGGGCTGGCGGTGCACGAGCTGGTGCTGCGGCCGCAGCCCGATGGGCGCGCCTGGCACTTCGTGGCCACCCTGACCCAGACCCTGAACCGCGATGCACCCAGCCAGGGGCGGCTGACCCTCTCGGTCGAGGGCACACGCGACGGCCGCCTGCAGAGGCTGTCCTGGTCGGACCTCCGGCAGCAGCCGGACGCCCCCGGCCGCGAGTACGCATTCAAGTATTTCCAGCGCGTCGAGGGCGACATCGTGCTGCCCGAGGGCTTCGTGCCGCTGCGCGTGCACGTGCGGCTGGTCCCGCAGGGAGGCGCGCCTGTCGAACAGTCCTTCCCATGGACGGATGCCGTCCGCGCCGGTGAGACCGGTTGAACTCGGCGCCGTGCCGCCCCATCCTGAGCACATGGAACCGTCCGTTTCCCATGACGCCCCCGGCTACCAGTCGCTCGACCGCCCGCTGGTGTTCACGCCCGCGGCCGCAGGCAAGGTGCGCGAACTGATCGCCGAGGAAGGCAATCCCGGGCTCAAGCTGCGCGTCTACATCCAGGGCGGCGGCTGCTCGGGCTTCCAGTACGGCTTCGAGTTCGACGAGCACCAGGCCGAGGACGACCTCGCCGTCACCACCGACGGCGTGACCCTCCTGGTCGACCCGCTCAGCCTGCAGTACCTGATCGGCGCCGAGGTCGACTACACCGAGAGCCTGCACGGGGCGCGGTTCACCATCCGCAACCCGAACGCCAGGTCGACCTGCGGCTGCGGGTCGTCGTTCACGGTCTGAGCGGCTGCCGTGGCGGCCACGCCGTTCGCTTTCGTCGACGGCGCGCTGGACCGCGCCGAGCACCTCCGCAACGACGAGGCGCGGCTGGCGGCGCTGTGGCCGCAGGCGCGCCTCCTGCTGCTCGACGCCGAGGGCAATGCCCTGGCCGGTGCCGACGGCGGGCCGCTCCCGCTCACCGGCGCGGAACGCGGCGAACGTGATCCGGATGCCGTGCTGCTCGGGCTGGATGCCGCTGGCCGTGCCTGGTTCGCGCTCACCGACGCGGATGCCGGCAGGGATGCGCCCCGGATCGACCTGCGCAGCGCCGCGGCGAACTGGCCGGTCCGCGAGGCCACCGCCTTCGCCCAGGCCCGCGCGGTGCTGCACTGGCGCGCGCGGCACCGCTACTGCGGCGCCTGCGGCGGCGCGCTGGCCTACGGGCGCGCCGGCTGGCTGGGGCGCTGCACCCGCTGCGGCAGCGAGCATTACCCGCGCACCGACCCGGCGGTGATCGTCGCCGTCAGCGACGGCGGGCGGCTGCTGCTCGGCCGGCAGCCGGGCTGGCCGCCGCGGCGCTACTCGACGCTGGCCGGGTTCGTCGAGCCCGGCGAGACCCTCGAGCAGACGGTCGTGCGCGAGGTGTTCGAGGAGTCGGCGGTACGCATCCGGCGCTGCCGCTACCTCGCCTCGCAGCCGTGGCCGTTCCCTTCGTCTCTGATGCTCGGCTTCGTCGCCGAGGCCCATCCCGACGTACCGCGCGCGAACCCGGACGAGCTGGAGGACGTGCGCTGGTTCAGCCGCGACGAGATCGGCGCCGCCCTGCGCGACGAAACGGCCGGACTGCTGCTGTCGCCGCGGCTGTCCATTTCGCGCTGGCTGATCGAGACCTGGTACTCGGCCGGTGGATCCGCGCGCGGCGCGTGAGCGCCCGGCCTGCCGCGTACGCCGCGATGGAATGAAAAACGGGAAGGGCGAACCCGCCGCTTCCCGTTCCAATATCGTATCACGAGGGGGGCTTGCGGCAAGGCCTCCGCCATGCGGTCCAATCGCCGGCCGAACGGGCAGGAGGCGAGGCCATGCGCGAATTGCCGCGGCGGCAGGGATCCCCGCGCGATATCCGTGCGCGCGAACCGTTGGCGGGCGGACATGCTGTCGTGGTCGCGGGTGGCGGCCCCACCGGCATGATGCTGGCCGGCGAACTGGCGCTGGCGGGCGTGGACGTGGCCATCGTCGAACGCGGCGCGGGAGACAGGCGTGCCGCGGCGCGCGCGGGCGGGTTGCAGGCGCGTACGCTCGAATTGCTCGACCAGCGCGGCATCGTCGATCGCTTCCTCGCGGAGGGACAGGTCGCGCAGGTCGCGGGGTTCGGTGGCATCCGGCTCGACATCAGCGACCTGTCCACGCGCCATCCGTACGGCCTGGCGTTGTGGCAGGAGCACGTCGAGCGCCTGCTCGCGGAGTGGATTTCCGGGCTCGGGGTGACGGTCCACCACGGCCACGAAGTCACGGGATTCGTCCAGGATGCGGACGGCGTGGATGTCCTGCTCGCGGACGGAGGCCGCCTGCGCACCGCTTACCTGGTCGGATGCGACGGCGGGCGCAGTACCGTGCGCAAGGCGGCCGGGATCGCGTTCCCCGGGTGGGACGCCAGCACCAGCCAGCTGATCGGCGAGGTGGAAATGACCGCGCAGCCGCCGATGGGCATCCACCGCAAGCCCGGGGGCTGTATGCCTTCGGCAGGCTGGAGTACCGCATCCGCGACGATGGCCGGATCGAATACGCCGAAGGCGGCCCGGTGCGGGTGATGGTGCCCGAACCACAGCCGCGCAGGGAACCACCGACGCTGGAGGACCTGCGCGCGGCGTCGTGGAGGCATTCGGCACGGACTTCGGCATGCACAGCCCGCGGTTCCTTTCGCGCTTCACCGACATGGCGCGGCAGGCGGAACGTTATCGCGCCGGACGCGTGCTGCTGGCGGGCGACGCCGCACACGTCCATTCGCCGGTGGGCGGCCAGAGTCTGAACCTCGGCATGCAGGATGCCGTGAACCTCGGCTGGAAGCTGGCGCTGGTGGCAAAGGGCATCGCGCCGGATGCGCTGCTGGACAGCTACCAGGCCGAACGCCACCCGGTGGCCGCGCGCGTGCTGTCGGACACGCTGGCGCAGGTGGCGTTGCTGCGCACGGACGATCGCACCGAAGCCTTGCGGGCCGTGGTGGCCGGGATGTTGCGCATCGACGTGGTGCGCAGGCGTTTCGGCGCGCGCATGTCGGGGCTGGACATCCGCTACGACTTCGGCGATGGCCACCCGCTGCTCGGCTGCCGCATGCCCGACGTCGATCTGGCCACGGCGGCAGGAACGGTGCGTGCGCATGCCCTGCTGCATGCGGCGCGGCCCGTGCTGCTCGACCTCGGCGGGGCGGGAAGCATCGACCCGGGGCCATGGGCCGGCCGGGTGTGTCTGGTCGAGGCCCGCTGCGATGGCCCGTGGGAGCTTCCGGCTGACGGCGTGGTGCCGGCGTCGGCCGCCCTGCTGGTGCGGCCGGACGGGCACGTGGCCTGGGTCGGCGAAGGGGGCGACGCGGGCTTGCGGGAGGCGTTGGCGACCTGGTTCGGTCCGCCCGGCGCATGAGCGGCAGCGTCCGCCTGGGCCGGGGCCGGGCTAGGGCGCGTCCCCGCGCAGCTCGCGTACCCGCACCTCCAGCTCCGATGCGCGCACGCCGGGATCATGGACCGGCTCGCCGGCGGCCACCGCGACGCGGGCGCGGAAGCGCCGCGGCACGCGCATGCGGCCCAGCCGCGAGTCGCGCCGGCTCCACATGCTCGCCCACATCCCGCGCAGCGCCATCGGCACCACCGGTACCGCCTGCCCGCGCGCGGCCGCGCGCTGGACGATCTTCTCGATACCGGACTTGAACGGCGCGATTGCGCCGTCCTTCGTCAGGCCGCCCTCGGGGAAGATGCCGACGATCTCCCCCTTGGCCAGCGCCGCGTCGATCGCGTCGAACGCGCGCTGCAGCAGTTCCGGGTCCTCGCGCGCGCCGGCGATCGGGATCGCCCTGGCGGTGCGGAAGATCCAGCGCATCACCGGGATGTCGAAGATCCGGTGGTACATCACGAACCGCACCGGCCGCGGGATCGTCGCCGCCAGGATCAGCGCGTCCATGTAGCTGACGTGGTTGCACACCACCAGCGCCGGGCCTTCGTCCGGCACGTGCCTCTCGATGCCGTGCAGCTCCAGCCGGTACAGCGTGCGCACCATCAGCCAGCTGACGAAGCGCATGAAGAACTCGGGCACCAGGGTGAAGATCCACAGCGCCACCAGGATGCTGGCGATGCCCAGCGCCAGGAACAGCCGCGGGATCGTCCAGCCGGCCAGCGACTGCAGCAGCACGCCGCCGACCGCCGCTGCGACGATGAACGCCGCGTTCTGGATGTTCATGCCCGCGATCACCCGCGACAGCTCGCCCCGCGGGGTGCGCGACTGGATCAGCGCGAACAGCGGCACCACGAAGAAGCCGGCGAACAGGCCGATGCCGGCGAGGTCCAGCACCACGCGCCACGCGCCATCGCGCGCGAGGAAGCCGGCCACGTCCAGGCCTTCCTTCGGCGACACATCGGGCTGGGCCAAGGCCAGGTGCAGGATGCAGGCGCTCATGCCGAACGCGCCCAGCGGCACCAGGCCGATTTCCACCGTGCGCCCGGACAGATTCTCGCACAGCAGCGAGCCGATGCCGACGCCGACCGAGAACAGCGCCAGCGCGAACACGTACAGCGTCGGCGTGCCGCCCAGGTGCGTCTCGGCGTAGACCGGCAGGTTGCCGGTGAGCATGGTGCCGACGAACCAGAACCACGACACGCCGAGCACGCTGTTGCGCACCGCCGGCTGCTTCCGCGCCAGGCGCAGCACGCGGATCGATTCCGGCAGCGGGTTCCAGTTGACCGCGAGGTCCGGCGCGCCCGCCTCCACCCGCGGGATCGCGCGCGCAGTGAGGTTGCCGGCGACCGCCAGCGCGACCACCGACACCGAGGCCACCAGCGCGCCGTGCTCGCCGGCCACCGCGAAGATCAGTCCGCCGAACAGCATGCCCAGCAGGATCGAGATCGAGGTGCCCATCTCGACCAGGCCGTTGCCGCCGGTGAGTTCCTCGGGCGCCAGCACCGAGGGCAGGATCGAGTACTTCACCGGGCCGAACAGCGTGGACTGCAGGCCGGTCGCGAACAGCGCCACCAGCAGCAGCGGCATGCTCTGCAGCAGGAAGCCGACCGCCGCGAACGACATGATCGCGATCTCCATCGCCGTGGTGATGCGGATCAGCCGTGACTTCTCCAGCTTCTCCGCGATCTGCCCGGCGGTGGCCGAGAACAGGAAGTAGGGCAGGATGAAGATGGCCGGCGCCAGCTGGGTGTAGATGCCGCGCGTGCCCTCGTCGATCGCGCCGGCGGCGACCATGGTCGCCAGCAGGCCGATGATCGCCTGGCGGAACACGCTGTCGTTGAACGCGCCCAGCGCCTGCACCACGAAGTAGGGCAGGAAGCGGCTCTGCCTGAGCAGGTCGAACTGGCTGTGGGCCATGCGGGCTCCGCGCGATGGACCGGTGGAGTCTAGCCGTCCCGGCCGGCCGCGCGCAGCGGGGGGCTGTCCGGCATTCCGTGCCGCGGGGCCCCGGATTCCGTGCAGGGCGGCTATCCTCAGTCTGGACAGAATGGGCGGAACCGGAGGGAGGTGCGCATGGCGGTCTGGCTGGTCCGGGCGGGGTCGCACGGCGAATACGAGCAGAAATTCCTGGAGGAATCCCGGGTGTACCTGACCTGGGATGGGTTTGCGCGGGACCTGTCGAAGATCGTTGACCGCCAGGGCCTGATCCTGGCGCTGCAGCAGGACTATCCAGAAGCCAAAACCAGAACCATCCAGAACTGGGCCAGCCAGATCTGGCCGTTTGCTCACGAGATCAAGACGGGTGACTGGGTGGTCCTGCCCCTGAAGAGGCAACGTGCGATCCAGATCGGCGAGATCAGTGGGCCCTACCGCTTCGAGCCTTCCAATCCGGACCCATATTTCCATTGGCGTGACGTGAAGTGGATTGGTGACGCGATTCCCCGCTCGCATTTCGGCAAGGACCTGCTCAATTCGTTCGGGGCCTTCATGACCATCTGCCGGATCCAGCGCAACAATGCCGAGGCACGCCTGAGTGCGATGCAGAAAAATGGCTGGAAGCCGGAATCAATGGCGGCGGTGATGTCCCCGGGTACGACCCAGCAGGGGTTCGGGATCACGGACGGCGAAGCCGCCGAAACCGATCTGGAAGAGCTGGCGCGCGACCAGATCGCACGCCTGATCATGGCGAAGTTCAAGGGGCACGGCCTGACCCGGCTCGTCGAGGCGATCCTGCGGGCGCAGGGATACACGACCTGGCGCAGCCCGGAAGGCGCAGATGGCGGTGCGGACATCCTGGCAGGCGCAGGTCCGTTGGGATTCGGTTCGCCACGGCTCTGCGTGGAAGTCAAGTCGGAACAGACCCCGATCGATCGCCCGACGGTGGACAAGCTGCTTGGAGCGATGACAAAGTTTGGCGCCAACGAGGGGCTGTTCGTGTCGTGGGGCGGGTTCAAGTCGAATGTACAGAGAGAGCTGGCTGGCAGTTTCTTCCGGTTGCGGCTGTGGAGCCAGCAGGACCTGCTCGAGCAGCTGTTTCAGAACTACGACAGGCTCGATGAGGACATCAGAGCCGAACTGCCACTGAAACGTATCTGGTCGGTGGCGTTGCAGGACGAATAGGCATCCAGGATCGAAGATCACCGCTCCCGCGGCCCGCACGCACCGTTCCAGCCGCGCCATCCCCGCCCCGCACGGGGAGCGCTACAGTGCGGGCAGGTTCCCGGGGATGCAGCCCATGTCCACGCCGCTGATGCCAGCCGCGTTCCTCGGCCACGGCAGCCCGATGAACGCGCTGGAGCGCAACCGCTACACCGATGCCTGGCGCGCGTTCGGCGCGTCGGTGCCGCGGCCGCGCGCGATCCTGGTGGTGTCCGCGCACTGGTACGTGCCGGTGCTGGCGGTGACGGCGATGCCGTGGCCGCGCACGATCCACGATTTCTTCGGGTTTCCACGCGAACTGTTCGAGCTGCAGTATTCGGCACCGGGCCTGCCGGAGCTGGCCGGGGAGGTGGCGGAGCTGGCGAAGCCGGACCGCGTCGGCGCCGACGTGGACGGCTGGGGCCTGGACCATGGCGCCTGGTCGGTGCTGGTACACGCGTTCCCGGCCGCCGACGTTCCGGTGGTGCAGCTGTCGCTGGACCTGCGCCGTCCGCCCGGGTGGCACTTCGAGCTTGGCGCGAGGCTGGCGAAGCTGCGCGAGCGCGGCGTGCTGGTGGTCGGAAGTGGCAACGTGGTGCACAACCTGCGTGCGCTCGACTGGAACAGTCCCGACGGCGCGTACGACTGGACGCGCAGGTTCGGGGAACACGCGCGGAAGATCATGCTGGAGCGGCCGCACGACGCGCCTTCGCTGGTGGCGCACCTGGATTTCCGGATGGCGGCGCCGACGCCGGACCATTTCCTGCCGCTGCTGTACCTCGCCGGCATGGCGGCTGCGGCGGGCCGCCCGGCGGAAGTGCTGGTGGACGGCTACGCCTACGGTTCGCTGTCGATGACCGCGTACACCCTCGGCGTGCACTGCCCGGAGACGGCCGGGGGCAGGGGTGCCGCGCCGATCGGCACGCGCCTGCCGCCGGAAGACGCCAACATCTGAATGCCGCGGGCCCGCGATCGCCACAATACCGCCGCGTGTTGCGCGCGCCGTGCGTCTGTATTCCGGCGGTGGCGTTGAAGCGGACGCCGGCACCGCCAACATGGAAGGCAGCGATCCATTGCATCCGAAGGCCCCTTTGAGCCTGCTGTTCTCTCCCCTCGAACTGGGACCGCTGACGCTTCCCAACCGCATCGTCATCGCGCCGATGTGCCAGTACTCTGCCGACGATGGGCGCGCGGGCCCCTGGCACCACGCGCACTGGGCCAACCTCGCCCTGTCCGGCGCCGGGCTGACCATCCTCGAGGCGACCGCGGTCGATCCGGCCGGGCGCATCACCTGGGCCGACATCGGCCTGTGGGATGACGCCACCGAACGCGCGTTCGCCGACGCGCTGGCGGTGGCGCGGCATTGCGCGCCGGGCGCGCGGATCGGCGTGCAGCTGGCGCATGCCGGGCGCAAGGCCTCGACCCATCACCCGTGGGATGGTGGTGCCGCGATCCCGCCCGGCGATCCGAGCGGCTGGCAGACCGTCTCGGCTTCGGCGCAGCCCTACCGCGAAGGCGATCCCGCGCCGCGCGAACTGGATGCCGACGGGATCGACGCCGTCGTTGCCGCATTCGCCGGCAGTGCCTGCCGCGCCGCGAGGCTGGGGCTGGACCTGGTCGAGATCCACGCCGCGCACGGTTACCTGCTGCACCAGTTCCTGTCACCGCTGTCGAACCGGCGCACCGACGGGTATGGCGGCAGCCTGGAGAACCGGATGCGCCTGGTGTTGCGCGTGTTCGACGCGGTGCGCGAGGCGCTGCCCGGCCACCTCGCGCTGGGCGTGCGCATCTCGGCGACCGACTGGGTCGAGGGCGGCTGGGACCTGGCACAGAGCATCGAACTGGCGAAGGCGCTGGATGCGCGCGGCTGCCACTTCATCCACGTTTCGACCGGCGGGCTGGACCCGCGCCAGAAGCTGCAGGACGGCCCCGGCTACCAGGTGCCGTTCGCCGAGGCGATCCGGCGCGAAGTGAAGATGGCGGTGATCGCCGTGGGGCTGATCACCGAGCCCGCGCAGGCCGAGGAGATCCTGCGGCATGGGCGCGCCGACGCGGTTGCGTTGGCGCGCGGCATCCTCTACGACCCGCGCTGGCCCTGGCACGCGGCGGCGGCGCTGGGCGAGCGGATCGCGGTGGCGCCGCAGTACCTGCGCGCCGCGCCGCAGGGACATCGTGACATGCTGGTGCCGTTCGCGGGGCAGTGAACGGGAAAGCGGGCGTGCCGTTGCCGGCACGCCCGCCCCGCTTCAGCCCTGGCGCATGCGCGCGATCGCGCGCCAGCCGATGTCGTGGCGGTGGAACTCGCCGGGCCAGGAGATGCCGGCCACCTCGGCGTACGCGCGGCGCTGCGCGTCGGCGACGTCGTCGCCCAGCGCGCACACGCACAGCACGCGCCCGCCTGCGGTGAGCACCTGGCCGCCCTCGAGCCGGGTGCCGGCGTGGAAGACCTTGGTGCCCTCGACGTCGGGCGCGTCCCAGGCGTTGATGACGTCGCCGATGCGCGCGGCGCCCGGGTAGCCTTCCGCGGCCATCACCACGCCCAGCGCCGGGCGGGGGTCCCATCGCGCCTCGACCTCGTGCAGGCGGCCATCGATGGCGGCTTCGACCAGGTCCACCAGGTCGGACTGCAGGCGCATCATCACCGGCTGCGTCTCCGGGTCGCCGAAGCGCACGTTGAACTCGATGACCTTCGGTGCGCCACCCGGCGTGATCATCAGGCCGGCGTAGAGGAAGCCGGTGAACGGTGTGCCCTCCGCGGCCATCCCGCGCACGGTGGGCTCGATGATCTCGCGCATGATCCGCGCGTGCACTTCCGGCGTGACCACCGGCGCGGGCGAGTACGCGCCCATACCGCCGGTGTTGGGGCCGGTGTCGCCGTCGCCCACGCGCTTGTGGTCCTGCGAAGTCGCCATCGGCAGTGCGTGGCTGCCGTCCACCATGGCGATGAAGCTGGCTTCCTCGCCCTCGAGGAATTCCTCGACCACCACCCGGGTGCCGGCCAGCCCGAACACGTTTTCGGCCAGCATGTCGTGCACCGCGGCCTCGGCTTCCTCCACGGAGGTCGCCACGACCACGCCCTTGCCCGCGGCCAGGCCGTCGGCCTTGACCACGATCGGCGCGCCCTTCCCGCGGATATAGGCCAGCGCTGGTTCTTCCTCTGTGAACACCGCGTAGTGCGCGGTGGGGATGCCATGGCGTCTGAGGAAATCCTTGGCGAAGGCCTTGCTGCCTTCCAGCTGCGCGGCCGCGGCGGTCGGCCCGAAGATGCGCAGTCCGGCGGCGCGGAAACGGTCCACCACGCCGGCGACCAGCGGGGCCTCGGGGCCGACCACTGTCAGCGCGACGCCCTCGTCGCGGGCCAGCTGCAGCAGGCCGTCGATGTCGGTCGCCTTGACCGCGGCGTTGCGGCATTTGTCCTCGGTGGCGGTGCCGGCGTTGCCGGGTGCGACGATCACCCCGGACACGCGTGGCGATTGCGCGAGCTTCCAGGCCAGCGCGTGTTCGCGGCCACCGGAGCCGATGACCAGGATCTTCATGGGGTTGCCTCCATCGTTGCGGCGCGTGCGCATTCGCGCGCGGGCAGTTCGGTCTCGAAGAACACGTCGTCGAAGCGGTCCACGAAGCGGCGCACGAGCATGGCATCCGAGGCGAGCAGCGGGCGCAGCGCGGGCAGTCCGCACAGGTCCTGCATCTGCTGCTGTTCGCTGCGCCGCAGCTCGTCGAACCGCGGGTGCCCGCGGGTCTTCGCGGCGGTGCCTTCCGGGCTGCGCACCACCAGCACCAGACGGTTGCCCTCGATGGTCACCGATTCGGTCACGAGGTCCTCGTAGTAGGGCGCAGGAAGCGCTGCCGCGAGCGCGTCGCGGGCCTGTCGCAGTTCGGCCTGGCCGCCGCCGCAGGCGGCCAGCGCCGACAGGGTTGCCGCCACCATGGCCAAACGCAGGCGGTTCGTGTCCGCGGACATGGGCCGCTCCATGCGGGTCAGTGGCGGAAGTGGCGCACGCCGGTGAAGACCATGGCGATGCCATGCTCGTCGGCGGCGGCGATCACCTCGGCGTCGCGCATCGAGCCGCCGGGCTGGATCACCGCCTTGATGCCGGCGGCGGCCGCGGCGTC
>CALLKI010000052.1 GCA_938008415.1 uncultured Luteimonas sp.
TCTCGGCCAGCAGGGTCTTGCCCGAGCCGGTCGGGCCGATCAGCAGGATGTTCGACTTGGCCAGTTCGACGTCGTCGTTGCGCTGGCGGTTCTCGATCCGCTTGTAGTGGTTGTAGACCGCCACCGCCAGGGTCTTCTTGGCCCGCTGCTGGCCGATCACGTACTGGTCGAGGACCTCCATGATCTCCTTCGGCTTGGGCAGCGAGCTGCGCGCCGACTGGGCCTTCTCCTCGAGCTCCTCGCGGATGATGTCGTTGCACAGCTCGACGCATTCATCGCAGATGAACACGCTCGGGCCGGCAATCAGCTTGCGGACCTCGTGCTGGCTCTTCCCGCAGAACGAGCAATACAGGATCTTGTTGCTGTCGCCGGAACGGCCCTGACGATCGTCGCTCATGCCTTGGTCGGTTCTGCTGCGGTCACGGTTCGAGAATAGCACAGCCCCGGGCGCCGCAAACGGGGCGCCCGGACGCGCCGGAATTCCAATTGAATCAACTGCTTATGCCGGCTGGACGGTGTCGTCGGCGCGGCGCGCGATGACGTGGTCCACCAGCCCGTATTCCCGGGCGGCCTCGGCGCTGAGGTAGCGGTCACGCTCCATGTCGCGCTCGATCCGGTCGATCGGCTGGCCGGTATGCAGCGAGTACAGCTCGTTGAGCCTCTGGCGCAGCGCCAGGATCTCGCGCGCATGGATCTCGATGTCGGTCGCCTGGCCCTGGGCACCACCGGACGGCTGGTGGATCATCACCCGCGAGTTGGGCAGCGCGTAGCGCTTGCCCTTGGCCCCGGCCATGAGCAGCAGTGAGCCGGCACTGGCGGCCTGGCCGACGCAGATGGTGCTCACGTCCGGCTTGATGAACTGCATGGTGTCGTAGATCGCCAGACCCGCCGTGACGATGCCGCCCGGGGAGTTGATATAGAGGCTGATGTCCTTCTCGGGGTTCTCGGCCTCGAGGAACAGGAGCTGGGCGACGACGAGGTTGGCCACGTAGTCGTCGATCGGCCCGACCAGGAAGATCACCCGCTCCTTCAGCAGGCGCGAGTAGATGTCGTAGGCGCGCTCGCCGCGGCTGGTCTGTTCGACCACCATCGGGACGAGGTTGAGGGCCTTGGTGATGTTGTCGGTCATGGTCGTTTCCGGTATGTGGCCATGGCAGCCCCGGGAGGGCCGGAGCGGCGGTCCCGCCTCACTGCGGAGACAGGATCGCCTCCTGGAACGTCAACCGCTTCTCGGTGTGCTGGGCGTGCTCGGCGATCCAGTCGATCACCTGCTCTTCCATCACCCGGGCCTGCAGTCCCGCCATCAATTGGGGATCGTTGCGGTACAAGTCAATGACCTGCTGCGGCTCCTCGTAGGTCGAGGCGATCAGGTTCAGGTGCTCGTTCAGGCGCCTGGAGTCGAGGACCAGCGAATTGCGGCGCGCGACCTCGCCGATCAGCAGGCCCATCAGCACGCGCTTGCGCGCCGGCTCCAGGAACTGCTCGTGGGCGTTGGCCGGCAGCTGGCCCGGGTCGCGGCCGGCGCGGCGCATCTGGTCGACCTGCTGGGCCAGCAGCGCGCGGGCCTCGGCCTCGACCAGCCTCGGCGGCATCTCGACGTGGGCGTAGGTGGCCACGAGCTGCTCGCCGACCTCGCGGCGCAGGCGGTTCATCAGCGCGCCCTTGAGCTCGCGCTCGAGGTTGGTGCGGATGTCGGCGCGGAACTGGGCCATCTCGCCGCTCTTCACGCCGAAGCTGCGGATGAACGCGGCATCCACTTCCGGCAGGCGCGGCTCGGACACCTGCACCACCTTCAGGTGGACCGTGGCGGCCTTGCCGGCCAGGCGCGGGGCGTGCCATTCCGCCGGGAAGGTGACCTCGACGGCCTTCTCGGCGTCCTTCGTCGTCCCGACCAGGGCGTCCTCGATCTCCTTGAGCATCGCGCCGGAGCCGAGGACGGTGGTACCGCGCTCGGCGCCCTCGGCCGGCAGGCGCTCGCCGTCCACCTCGGACCAGGTCTCGACGGTCACCGCGTCGCCGGCCTGGGCGGCGCGCTCGACCTCCGCCCAGCTGCGCCGCTGCAGGCGCAGGTTCTCGATCATGCGGTCGATGTCCTCCTCGGTGACCTCGGCGACGTGGCGCACGACGTTCAGCTTGGAGACGTCGATCTCTCCGAAGTCCGGCACCACCTCGACGGTGGCGACATAGGCCAGCTCGCCCTCGCCGCCCTCGCCGCCCGGCTCGATCAGCGGCTGGCCGGCGATGCGCAGGTCGTGCTCGCGGACGACCTCGTTGAAGCGGTCGCGCAGCATGCTGTCGAGCACCTCGGCGCGCACCTGGCGGCCGAAACGCTGCTCGATCACCTTCGCCGGGACCTTGCCCGGACGGAAGCCCTTGATCCGGGCGGTGCGCGCGATCTCGCGCAGGCGTCCGCCCACCTCGCTCTCGATGGCCTGGGCCGGCAGGCGGAAGGTGATGCGGCGCTCGAGGTTGCCCGTGGATTCGACCGAAACTTGCATATTCACTCCTGCCGCCGCGTCGATGGCGGCGGCCTACGCTTTTTCCGGGATGGACAGTCGGGCCGGCGCCGCCCGGAACCGGGCCGGGGGAGCCGGCGGAACGCGCTATTTTGGCCGATTCCCGGTGGCGCCGCCAGCAGCCGCGTTGACAGCCCCGGGGCCGGGCCGGACAATTCGCGGTTCCGCATCGGGCGCAAGCCGGATGCGGAGCCCGGCAAGACGACCGTCCGGAACCGGCGGGGTATAGCGCAGCCTGGTAGCGCGCCTGCTTTGGGAGCAGGATGTCGGGGGTTCGAATCCCTCTACCCCGACCA
>CALLKI010000053.1 GCA_938008415.1 uncultured Luteimonas sp.
TGCCTCGAGAACAACAATTCTGCCGGGTCGGCCGTGCGCCTCTCTCCCCTCAGTTGGGAGAAGAACCTTTTTTTTGCCTGCCTGGCCCGCTCTCCCCTGCAGCGACCCGCCCGCCGGAATCCCGCATTGCACGGGTGTTGCCAGCACGCGATTCCGTGCCACACTTGAAACCTCACGGACGGACCTTTTGGAGAGGGGGGTTCGATGTCACGTGTCGCCGAACTCGTCCGGGCCGCGGGCGCCGCCGCCTCGACCGGGCGCTGGGCGGAAGCCGAGCGCCTCTGGGCCCAGGTGCGGGAGCTGGACCCGGACAACGTGCAGGCGCTCTTCAGCCTCGGGGTGCACGCCTTCCAGCGGGCCGACCTCAAGGCGGCGCTAGAGTTCCTCGAACAGGCGCGCCAGCGCGCGCCGCGGGACCCGATGATCCCGCTGACGATCAGCCGGGTGCACCGCGAGGCGGGGAACCTGCCGCTGGAGTGGCAGTGGATCCACGCTTCGCTGGAAATCGACCCGTACTTCGTCCCCGCACTGCTCTCCAAGGCCGAACACCTGGAGCGCATCAACCGGCCGCACGAGGCCGCCGCCGCCTTCCGCAACGTCCTGAAGGTCGCACCGTCCGAAGCGGATTGGCCGCCGGCGCTGCGCCGCCGCCTGCAGCATGCGCGCGAAGTGGTCGAGCGCGACACGCAGGAGCTGATTGACTACCTGCACGAGCGCCTGCGCCCGAAGCGCGGCGCGGTGGACGCGGCACTGTCCGGGCGCTGGGACGAGGCGGTCTCGATCCTGGCCGGCCGCACCCGTCCCTACCATTCCCAGTGCAACCAGTTGCACGTGCCGCGCCTGCCGGCCATCACCTTCTACGACGACGAACTGTTTCCGTGGATGCAGGAGCTGGAATCCCGGACCGGGGTGATCAAGGACGAGCTGCAGGAACTGCTCGCCAGCCACGGCGACAGGTTCGTGCCCTACATCCAGTACGGACCCGGCGACCCGGTGAACCAGTGGGACAAGCTCAACCACTCGCGCGACTGGAGCAGCTTCCACCTCTACGCCCACGGCAAGCCCGTGCACGAGAACCTCGACCGCTGCCCGCGCACCGCCGAGGCGCTGCAGCTGGTGGACCTGGTGGACATCCCGGGGCTGTGCCCGAACGCGATGTTCTCCGCGCTCGCGCCGCGCGCGCACATCCCTCCGCACACCGGCGAGACGAATGCCCGCCTTGTCTGCCACCTCCCGCTGGTGGTGCCGGAGGGCTGCCATTACCGGGTGGGCTTCGACTGGCGGCAATGGCGCGAGGGCAAGTGCTGGGTGTTCGACGACACCATCGAACACGAGGCACGCAACGACAGCGACCGGCTGCGCGTGATCCTCATGTTCGACGTCTGGAACCCGCTGCTCAGCCAGGCCGAGCGTGAAATGGCCCGCGAACTGGCCGCCGCGATGCGCGACTGGCGCATGTCGGACGCCCAGGCCGGAACCACGACGACCCAATGACGAATTCCCGCATGATACCCAGGCGACTCCTGCTGCTTGCGTTCCTGTCCCTGCTGCCGCCGGTGTCGCTCGCGCAGCAGGCCAGCCATCCCTGCGCCACCGTGCCCGATCCCGACGAGCGCCTCGCCTGTTACGACAAGGCATTCCCGCCGCCGCAGGAAACGATCGAAGCCGCCAAGGAACAGGCCCGGTCCCGCTTCGGCCTGGACTTCCTGAAGCCGAAGCAGGCCAGCGCGACGCCCGCCCCCGACCAGATCGAAGGCAAGGTGGTCCGGGTCGATTCCATCAGCGGAGGGCTGCGCCGCTTCACCCTCGACAACGGCCAGGTCTGGACCCAGACCGACGATGACAACCGGGGCCACCTCCGCGAAGGCGAAACCGTCCGGATCCGCAAGGCGATCCTGGGCGGCTACCACCTGGTGATGCCGAACGGCATCGTGGTGCGGGTCCGCCGCACGAGGTGAGGCTAGGATGGACGCGCCTCCCGCCAAACCGTTGGACACGGCGCAGGCGGCGCGTTTCAGGCAGGCACTTGGCCTGCTGCAATCCGGACGACACGACTCGGCGCTGGTCATCGCCGAGGCCCTCGCCGCGCAGGCGCCGCAGGCGGCAGACGCGTGGCAACTGCTGGGCATGTGCCTGGCTGCGAATGGCCGCCAGCAGGAGGCGGACACGGCGTTCGAGCGTGCGCTCGCCCTGCTGCCGGGCAACGCCACGGTGCAGCGCAACTACGCCGTCTCGCTGGCGGGACACGGCAGGTCCCTGCTCGCCCGGGGTCGCCCGGAGGATGCCGAGCCGGTACTGCGCAGGGCGGTGTCGCTCTCACCCGACCTCGCCTACGCGTGGGCCGACCTCGGCACGGTATTGCGCATGCTCGGGCGCGTGGACGACGCGCTGGCCGCGTTCCACGAGGCCCGTGGACTGCTGGACCGGCGCGGCGCCGACAGCTCCGGGGTCCGCGACGCGATCAGCGGCACCTTGGCCGACGCGGGAAGGCCTGCCGAGGCACTGGCGCACGCCCGCAGGCTCGTGGCCGAACGCCCCGGCTTCGCGCCCGCCCACGAGACCCTGGGCCACCTGCTCTGGGAATACGGCACGGAACTGGCACCGGGCGAGGATCCGCTCGAAACCTTCCGCGCGGCGGCGCTGGCCCAACCCGGCAACCGGGACCTGCAGCTGGCCTTCGTGCGCATGTTGCTGGCGACGAAGCGCGGCCAGGAAGCGTTCGAGCACCTGCAGCCGCTGCGCCGGGACACGCCCGGCGACCCCCTGCTCGACTGGTACGTGGCCGAGGCCCTCGACCTGCTGGGGGAGCACGCGCGCGCCACGCAACTGTTCGAGGCCGCCGCACGCGCCGGACTGGCCGGCCTGCCTGCCTTCCTCAACGCCCGGGCACGGCACGCGTTCCGCACCCGGCAATTCGACCTGGCGGCGGCCTGCGCCGGCAGGGCGGTCGAGATCGATCCCACCGACCAGGAAGGCTGGTGCTACCTCGGCACCGCCTGGCGGCTGCTCGGCGACGGGCGCGAATACTGGCTGTTCGACTACGAGCGGCTGGTCGGCTTCTCCGCGATCGAGCCGCCCCCGGGGTATCGCGACCTGCCTGCCTTCCTTGCCGACCTGAAGGCCACGCTCGAGGCCCTGCACACCGCGCGGCGCGAGCCGGTGAGCCAGAGCGTGCGTGGCGGCACGCAGACAGCGGGGCTGCTGTTCGGGCGCGACGCCCCCGTCATCCGCGCGGCCGAGGCCGCCCTGCGCCGCGCGGTCGAGGCCTGGCTGGCCACGCTGCCCGACGACCCGACCCACCCGTACCTCTCGCGCAAGGGGAAAGGCATCCGTTTCAGCGGCTCCTGGTCGATCCGCCTGCTGCCGGGCGGGCACCATTCCAACCACTTCCACGGCAAGGGCTGGACCAGCTCCGCCTTCTACGTCTCCGTGCCCGGTAGCGTGCTCGCATCGGACGAGGCCACGCGCGAGGGCTGGCTGCAGTTCGGGCAGCCGCTGGAGGAACTGGGGCTGGGACTGCCGCCCCGCCGTGTGGTGCGGCCGCAACCCGGCCACCTGGCGCTGTTCCCGTCCTACATGTGGCACGGCACCGTCCCGTTCCACGAAGGCGAACCGCGCATGACCATCGCCTTCGACGTGCAGCCGGCCTGACCCGGTCCAGCGCGCCCGCGGGACGCCCCCGGACCCGGGCCTTGCATGAATCCATCCGAAACCCGGGCCTGGAAGCGGCCCGGGGCCGCTGGAAACGGCCCTGCGATCAAGCAAAATCCGGTTGCCTGTTTGGCACAGGCCTGACCCCCGGGGAGACCTCCATGACCGCGATTGCCCAGGCGAAGCGGCGCGGCTTCGCCGCCAGCCTCCTTTCCAGGAAACAACTGTCCCTGGCCATGCTCGCCGCCGGCCTGCTGGCGCTGGGTCAGGCCGTGGCGAGCGACCCGGCAGCCACGGATGCCTCCGCCGCTCCAGCCACGCCGAAGACCGGCAAGAGCGGCAAGGTCTGCACCTACGAAGTCGTCACCGGCAGCCGCCTGAAGAAGCGCGTCTGCCTCACCCCGGAGCAGTGGGCAGCGCGCGAACGCGCCGCCAAGGAGCTCGGCCGCGAACTGGATGCCCGTCCGGTGGGCAAGGAAGCCAACTGATCCCCGGTCCGGCGCCATCCGCCGGGCATTGCCGGGCGGATGGCGGGGCAGGCCCCACCGGCAGGCCATGGCGGAACCCACCCCTGACCCGGGGTGGGGTTTTCGTCCGCGAGCCCCCATGGGGAATGTGCCGATCACCCTCGGCTGCTTGCCGATCCGCCGACGTTGCACGGCCGCTCGGATCGCACGAATGCCGGTGCCGGGAGCCTCCCCCTGCTGACGGGGAGGGGTATTTCAGACTCCGAGCCGCGCCTTCGCCTGCTCCAGCTGCTCCACCAGCGCCTTCGGCAGGCGGTCGCCGTACCGGGCCAGATCGGCGGCGACGGCCTCGTACTCAGCGCGCCATTCGGCAGGGTCCACCGACAGCAGTTGCGCCTTCGCACCGTCGGACAGGTCCAGCCCGTCCAGCGCCAGCGCGCCTTCCGCCGGCAGCAGGCCGATCGGCGTCTCCACCGCCGCGGCGGTCCCCTTCACCCGGCCGATGATCCACTCCAGCACGCGGATGTTCTCGCCGAAGCCCGGCCACAGGAAGCTGCCGTCGGCCCCCTTGCGGAACCAGTTGACGTGGAAGATCTTCGGCAGGCGCATGCCCGGGCGGTCGAACGACAGCCAGTGCGCGAAGTAGTCGCCGAAGTGGTAGCCACAGAACGGCTTCATCGCCATCGGGTCGCGGCGCAGCACGCCCACCTTGCCGGTGGCCGCGGCAGTGGTCTCCGAGCCCATCGAGGCGCCCACGCGCACGCCGTGGGTCCAGTCGAAAGCCTCGAACACCAGCGGCATCACCGAGGCGCGGCGCCCACCGAAGATGATCGCCGAGATCGGCACGCCCTGCGGGTCCTCCGCTCGCGGTGACCAGCTCGGGCACTGCCTCGCGCTGACGGTGAATCGCGAGTTGGGATGCGCCGCCGGGCCGTTGGCCGGGTCGTACGGGCGGCCCTGCCAGTCGTACGCGGGCACGCGGTCGTCGAGGCCTTCCCACCACGGCTGGTTGTCCGCGGTGAGCGCGACGTTGGTGAAGATGGTGTCGCGCTGGATCGTGGCCAGCGCGTTCGGGTTGGTCTTCGCCGACGTGCCCGGCGCCACCCCGAAATACCCGGCCTCGGGGTTGATCGCCCACAGCCGGCCATCCTCGCCCGGGCGCATCCAGCAGATGTCGTCGCCGATGGTCCAGACCTTCCAGCCCTGCGCACGGTAGCCTCCGGGCGGGATCAGCATCGCCAGGTTGGTCTTGCCGCAGGCGCTCGGGAACGCGGCGGCGACGTAGTGCATCTCACCCTCCGGCGTCTCCAGGCCGAGGATCAGCATGTGCTCGGCCAGCCACCCCTCCTGCCGCGCCTGCCACGAGGCGATGCGCAGCGCGTGGCACTTCTTGCCGAGCAGCGCGTTGCCGCCGTAGCCGGAGCCGTACGACTTGATCGTCAGCTCCTCGGGGAAATGCATGATGAAGCGGCGCCCGGGATCGAGCTCGCCGATCGAGTGCAGGCCACGCACGAACGGCACGCCCTGTTCGCCCTCGCGCTCGATCCGCGCCAGTGCCGCCGCGCCCATGCGCGTCATCAGCCGCATGTTGGCGACCACATACGGCGAGTCGGTGATCTCCACGCCGCAGCGTGCCAGCGGGGAATCGATCGGCCCCATGCAGTAGGGCACCACGTACATCGTGCGCCCGCGCATGCAGCCGGAGAACAGCGCGTCCATCTTCGCGTGCGCCTCGTCCGGCGCCATCCAGTTGTTGTTCGGACCGGCGTCCTCGCGCTCGCGCGTGCACACGAAGGTCAGGTGCTCCACCCGCGCCACGTCCTCCGGGTGCGAGCGGTGCAGGTAGCAACCCGGGTGTGTCTCCTGGTTGAGCGGCAGCAGCGTGCCGTCCTCGACCATCCCCGCGACCAGCGCGGCGTACTCGGCATCGCTGCCGTCGCACCAGTGGATGCGGTCGGGCCGGGTGAGCGTCGCGACTTCGGCGACCCACGCGTTGAGCGCGGCCAGACGGCTTCCCTGCGCAGGCCCGGCGTCCGGGCGCGGTACAGCGTTCATCGATGATCCTCCCGTGCGCCGGCCCGTCCGCCGGCCGAAAACACTTGATTTCAAGTGTAACGGTGTAAACGCAAAGCAGCTTGCGGCGGTGCCACATCGCGCGCCGTGGAAGCGGTTCCCGACGGATGTCCAGCGCTGTCGGCGCCGGGTGGCGGGAACGGCACGCCGGTCAACCCTGTCCGGCCCCATCCGTGGCGGGGAGAACCCGCGCGCCATCCAGTTCAATCCGGCCAGCCGCACCTGCTCCCGGTGCCAAAGCATGAGGGCCACGCCCCGTCGCGGGCATGGTGCACGCCGATGCCCCGGGGCCAGTGCAGCCACTTCCCGTTGCCGCCCGAGGCGGCGAACAGCAGTGCATGCCGTTCCGTGCGCGAAGCGCGGGAAGCCGTAGTGGTCCGCGATCACGAAGGCCACTTCCCCGCCCGGCGGAACCCCGGAGCGGGATGCATCAGGGCCGGATGACCCCCAGTTCCAGCTTCTGGATCGCCGGCTGCGACGTGGGCGCGAGCAGGATCGAGCCTTCGATCCGTCCGGTCGCGCAGCGCCACCGGAACGTGCCCGAAAGCGCCCCGGTCGCGCGGACCGGGGCGCCGGTGTCGCAATCGCCGACTTCCCGCTTCAGCCGCGCCAGCTCGGCATTCCAGTCGTCCGCCGGGCGGTCCATCAGGAAGTTCATCGCCAGCGCGTCGCCGGCGGCGGCGACATCACCTGCACGGTACATCGCGCCGGCCTTCGCGTACGCGGCTTCCAACGCCGCGCTCACGGGCGTCTTCCGCGCAACCAGCGCCCCCGCGCCGTGGAGCGCCATCGCCGCATCCCACACCGGGCCGGAGACAGGGGCATAGGTGCGGTTGGCGAACGCGAAGATACTGATGCCATGCCCGGGCAGCAGCAGGACGTGCGAGCCGTAGCCCGGATAGCCGCCACTGTGGCTCAGGGTGGCGCCGAGATCGCAGTCGAGGGCGGAGATCCAGCCCATGCCGTAGGCGGATGCCTGTTTGCAGGCGGTCGCGCCGGTCCGGCCGCTGCGCGCGCGCAGGCGGACGAAGTTCGAGCCCTGCGCCACTTCGCGCACGGTCGCCCGGCGCAGCGGACCGCTTTCGGCGCCATCGCGCGCCGGCCATGCCGACAGCAGCCAGGCCACGTACTTCGCGTAGTCGTTGGCGCTGGTCTGCAGGCCGCCCATGGATGCGAACGCGCCGTATGCCATGGTCGGCTCCTCGCTCCAGGCGTTGTTCTCCCAGCGGTAGCCGATGGCCCGCCGTTCGACCGGCGAGCCGGGAACGTCGTAGCCGCTCGAATCCATGCCCAGCGGCGCGAGCAGGGTCTGCCGGATGTACGCGTCGTAGGGCATGCCGCTGACGTTGGCGATGATCCGGCCGAGCAGCGCATAGCCCAGGTTGGAGTACTCCATCGCGGTGCCGGGCGGGCGGCTGAACGGCACGCCCTCGCGCAGCAGCGCGCTGAACTCCCCGTCGGGCAAGGGCTGCTGGCGGTCACCCCACGGGTCGTCGGTGACGAAGCCCGCGGTGTGGTTGAGCAGGTCGCGGATGCGGATGCGCGGCGAGTCGCTGGTCGGGTACCGCCAGTCCCGCATCTCCGGCACGTAGGTCTCGGCCGGATCCTCGAGCGAGAGCTTGCCCTCGTCGCGCAGCCCGAGGATCGCCAGGGCGGTGAACGCCTTGGTCATCGAGGCGACGCGGAACAGGCTGTCCGCGGTGACCGGGCGCCGGTGCTCCAGGTCCTGCACGCCCAGTCCCTTGACGTGGACGAGCCGGCCATCGGCGACGATGCCATAGACCAGCCCCGGGACGTGCGCGTCGAGCTGGAAATCGGCGAAGATCCGGTCGACCTCGGGAATCGCCTTGCGGATCGCGGCCACCTGTTCGCCATCGCGCGGCTGCGCGGGCGCCACCTGCACCGTGCCGGGCAGCACACTGCCGGCCAGCAGGGCCAACACCATCCACCAGGCGCTGCGCATGACCACCCTCCCCGGACATCGCGATGCAGGGGAATCTACAACGTTTCCGCCTCGCGCCGGCAGCAGGGCCATCGGCGCACCGGAAGCCGAAAGCCCCGCCGGCCGGGTGTCTTCGGCGCGGCCGGGATCAACCGACGACGCGCTCAGTCCAGTTGTTCGTCGGCCTTCACGCCCTTGCGGTACACCTCGTAGACCACGACCGGAATGCCCAGGCCATCCAGATGCTGCCGGATCAGCGGCTTGACGTCGGCCCAGTCCAGCCCGCCCACACCGGTGGCCACGCGCGGCAGCGCGACGCTCCGCACGCCCTCATCCCGGAGGAAGTCGGCCAGCCTGCGCAGCGCGCGGTTCACGTCCTCCAGCTTCGCCTTCACCGGGCGGGCGGACTTGTCCTGGCTCTGCATGCCCTGGGTCAGCAGGTTGACGATGCAGCGCACCCTGCCGTCCCCGTCGACGCCCTTCCACACCCAGATGTCGCCGGTGTCGGGCTGGCGGGAGTGCGTGGCATGGCGGTAATCCCTGACCATGGACGGGAAGCGCTCACGCAGCGCCAGCGCCAGGCCCGAATCGAACGGATCGGCGGTGGCGATGCCATGCGCGATCACCTGGGCCTCGCTGAGCAGGATGTCGCCTTCGACTTCACGGATCATGTGTCCTCCACGGACGGGTTCCCAATCGTCTGCCCGGGACGATTGGACTCCCCGCGCCCCGGGGCCTTGATCCCGATCAAGCCGGGCCTGTTTTTCAGGGCGGGCCGCAACCACACGCAACGGCCCATACGCCTCGCGGTGCCCGCGCGCGGAAACCCCGCGGCACGCCGGGTCCACCTGTCCTCGCCCCCGCCCCGCCCGTGCGCATAAGATGCGCACCGGCATACCGGGGAAAGCCTGCACATGGCCCTGTTCGCATGGGAGAAACGCCCGGCCACGGCGCTGCGCGATGGCGGTGTGATCGCACCGGACGAGCGCCTGCCCTGGCCGCAGACCGCGCTGATGGGCGTGCAGCACGTGGTCGCCATGTTCGGCGCCACGGTGCTGGCGCCGCTGCTGATGGGCTTCGACCCGAACCTCGCGGTGCTGATGAGCGGCATCGGCACGCTGCTGTTCTTCCTCACCACCGGCGGCAGGGTGCCCAGCTACCTCGGCTCCTCGTTCGCCTTCATCGGCGTGGTGAACGCGGTCACCGGCTACGTGGCCAGCCAGGGCACGCCCGCGGACATCGGCCCGGCGCTGGGCGGCATCGTCGCCTGCGGGCTGGTGTACGCGCTGGTGGGCGTGGCCGTGCACCTGGCCGGCAGCGGCTGGATCGAGCGGCTGATGCCGCCGGTGGTCACGGGCGCGGTGGTGGCGGTGATCGGCCTGAACCTGGCGGCGGTGCCGGTGAAGAACATGGCCGCCGGCGACTTCGACGCCTGGATGCAGGCGCTGACCTTCCTGTGCGTGGCGCTGGTGGCGGTGTTCGCCCGCGGCATGCTGCAACGGCTGCTGATCCTGGCGGGCCTGGCCATCACCACCGCGGCCTACGCGGTGCTGGCCAACGGGCTCGGGCTGGGCAAGCCGCTGGACATCGCGGCCATCGCCGCCGCGCCCTGGTTCGGCCTGCCCAGGCTGCATACGCCGGTGTTCGACGCCCGCGCCATGGGTCTGATCGTGCCGGTGGCGATCATCCTGGTGGCCGAGAACCTGGGCCACATCAAGGCGGTGACGGCGATGACCGGCCGCGACCTGGACCGCTGCATGGGCCGGGCCTTCATCGGCGACGGCGTGGCCACCATGGTCTCCGGCGCCGCGGGCGGCACCGGCGTGACCACCTATGCCGAGAACATCGGGGTCATGGCCGCCACACGGGTCTATTCCACCGCGGTGTTCGTGTGCGCGGCGGCGATCGCCATCCTGCTGGGTTTCTCGCCGAAGTTCGGCGCGCTGATCCAGGCCATCCCGCTGCCGGTGATGGGCGGTGTGTCCATCGTGGTGTTCGGCCTGATCGCGGTGGCCGGCGCGCGCATCTGGGTGGACAACCGGGTGGACTTCTCCGACCCGCGCAACCTGATGGTGGCCGCCATCCCGCTGATCCTGGGCACCGGCGACTTCACCCTGCGCTTCGGCGGGTTCGCCCTGGGCGGCATCGGCACCGCCACGTTCGGCGCCATCGCCCTCAACGCCCTGCTGCGCCGGGGCGCGGGCGCACCGGGCCGGTGAGCCCGCGGCCCCCGCGTGCCTGCCGGACGGTGGCCGGCGCAGGCACGGGCCGGGCCGGTCAGTAGTACTCCACCGCCTCGGTGAGGTGTTCCAGCAGCAGTTCGAACGTGTCGAGCTGGCTGGTGATGTATTCCTCGACGTGCGAGATCGGCAGCTCGAAATCGAACTGCAGGTACGGGTCCATCTCCTCGTCCAGGTACATCCGGCCGTAGCGGTACGTCTTGTTGTATTCGTTCATGACCTGCACGGTCGTGCCATTGGCCAGATCCAGCGCGGTCTCGAGCTGGATCGAACCGCAGCGGCCCTGCTTGCAGTCGAAGAAGTTCATCCGGCAGAACAGCCCGCTCATCTGGAACATGATCTGCGGGTCGCCGTATCTGTCCCTCCCGTATTCCGGCGACAGGCCGAGCTTCTTGAGGATCTGCAAGGCCTCCGTGCCGGAGATGGTGCCCCGCGACTGGGCGGAGGCCGCCTGCGGGACGAGGAAAGCGAGCGCGAGCAACGAAACAAGCAGGAGCCTGCCGGGCAGCCGCATGGTGAATCCCCCCTGGGTGTGAAAGCCGGATCCTAACCCGGGGCCGGCAGCCACGCACCCCCCGGATGGGGGTTTACAGGAGACCGGAGATCAGGCGCCACGCGGGACCAGGCTGGTCTGGGCGGGCACAGCGTCCCGATGCCGTTACCCCGTCTGTACCGCCGCCAGCCCTTGCCTCACCGCAACCATCCGCTTCCCGCAAGGAAGGGCCAGGCAAACAGCCTGGCCCTCCCCAGCGGCTCACCCGCACTTGCTGTACCCGCAGTTCAGGCAGGTGGCGCAGCCGTCCATCAGCACCAGCGCCTTGGTGTTGCATTTGTGGCACATGGTGGCACTGGGCGGGAAGCTGGTGCCCTCGCCGGTGACGGCGATGTCCTCTTCGCGCGCGCCCGCGGCGGGGGCGCTCGCTTCACTGTTTTTTTTTGACTCGAGCTCGAGCTGGCGGCGCTTCTCGGCGATCAGGGCCTTCTGCGCCGGGGTCATCTCCGGGTCATGGAGCAGGCCAATGGACTTGAGGTGCTCCTCGACGATGCAGCCGAGCTCGGCGACCAGCGACGGCATGTACACGCCGCCGGCCTTGAAGTAGCCGCCCTTGGGGTCGAACACGGCCTTCATCTCCTCCACCAGGAAGGTGACGTCGCCGCCCTTGCGGAACACCGCGCTCATGATGCGGGTGAGCGCGACGATCCACTGGAAGTGCTCCATGGACTTGGAGTTGATGAAGATCTCGAACGGGCGGCGCAGCTCGTGCTCGGTGCCGGGGTTGAGCACGATGTCGTTGATGGTCACGTACATCGCGTGCTCGACCAGCGGCGACTTGATCTTGTAGGTGCGGCCGACCAGGACGTCCGGACGCTCGATGCGCTCGTGCATCTGGATCACTTCGGCCTTGGGCAGTTCCGGCTCGGCCGCCTTCTCCGGGGCGGGGGCCGCGGCGGCCTTCTCCCTGTCCTCCGGGGTCACGACGGAATACGCCTTGATTTTCTTGTCGATCTTGACGGCCATTGAAGCGGTTCCTGCGGTATCTGGTTCAGTGGTGTGGGGGAAGGAAGGCCCCTCCCCGCGGGGAGGGACCGGGTGGTTCATCTGTCCGAGCTGGTGCCCTTGCGGCGCAGGTCGGCGGCGTGGGCACGCTGGTAGGACTGGATGTCCTTGAACGTGCCGTCGGCATTGCGCACGGCGTAGAGCTTCTTGCCGGCGCTGGAATACATCACGGTGCGGCGGGACTTCTTCCGCGCCGTTTTTTTCCGGGCGGTCTTCTTCGCAGCCTTCTTCACCGCCTTGCGCGCCGCCTTCTTCGGTGCGGCCTTGCGGACGGCCTTCTTCGCGGTCTTCCTGGCGGTTTTCTTCGCAGCCTTGCGGGCAGCCTTCTTCGGCGTGGCCTTGCGGACAGTCCTGCGGGCAACCTTCCGGGTGGCCTTCTTCGTGGCCTTCTTCACCGCCTTGCGCGCCGCCTTCTTCGGTGCGGCCTTGCGGACGGCCTTCTTCGCGGCCTTCCTGGCGGTTTTCTTCGCAGCCTTGCGGGTGCCTGCCTTCTTCGTTGCCATCTGCGTGCTCCTCCCTCCTGGGTTGGCATCGCCGCGCCGGGGTGGCGCGGCGACGGTGCCTCCTGGCTAGCGCCGGGCGGTCCTGCGGGCCGCCTTCTTCGCTGCCTTCTTCGCCGGGGCCTTGCGCGCCGTCTTCCTCGGCGCCGCCTTCTTCACCGCCTTGCGGGCGGTCTTCTTCGGCGCGGCCTTCCTCACCGCCTTGCGGGCCGGGGCCTTCCGGGCGACCTTCTTCACGGTCTTCTTTGCCGTCTTTCCGGCCGCCTTCTTCGCCGTGGCCTTCTTCGCCGTGGCCTTCTTCGCCGTGGCCTTCTTCGCCGTGGCCTTCTTCGCCGTGGCCTTCTTCGCCGTGGC
>CALLKI010000054.1 GCA_938008415.1 uncultured Luteimonas sp.
GCTCCAGGTTCAGGGCCAGGGCGTAGGTGTTGCCGGGCAGTTCGATCATCTCGCCCTGCATCACGTCGGCCAGGCCGAAGATGCGCACGATGCCGTCGGAGACCGAGGTCACCGTGCCTTCGTTGCGGGCCTCCGCACCGAGCTTGGCCTTCTCGATGCGGTTCTTGATCAGCTCGCTGATTTCGGACGGGTTGAGTTGCGTGGTTGCCATGTTGGTTTCCTGTAGGGCGGGCCCCGGCCCGTCATCGTTCGGCGGGCCAGGCCCGCCCGGGATTACCTTGGATCAGTGCGTCAGCGTGTTCTGCAGGCGCGAGAGCTTGCCGCGCAGCGAGCCGTCGATGACCACGTCGCCGGCGGCGATCACCGCGCCGCCGATCAGGCTCTCGTCGACCGCCGCCTCGATCTCGACCTCGCGCCCGAAACGACGCTTCAGCGCCGCGCGGATGCTTTCGAGCTCGTCCCCGGACAGCTCCTTGGCCGCGGTCACCTTCGCCTTGACGATGCGCTCGGCGTCGGCGCGCAGCTCCTCGTACAGCCCGGCGATCTCCGGCAGCAACTGCAGGCGGCGGTTGTCCGCCAGCAGCGCCAGGAAGTCGCGGAAGGCCTCGCCGCCGGCGCCGTCCGGGGGCAGCAGCAGTTCGACCGCGTCGGTGCGCTGCAGCCTCGGGTCGTGGAGCAGGTGCGCCACCACCGGGTCGGCGGCGACGCGGGCGGCGAAGCCCAGCGCGGCCGACCACTGGGGGAGCGCGCCGGCGTCACGCGCCAGGCCGAAGGCGGCGCGGGCATAGGGACGGGCGAGCGTGAGGGCCTGCGACATCGGTCAGATCTCCGAAGCCAGCTCTTCCAGCAGCGCCTTGTGCGCGCTGGCGTCGATCTCGCGGCGCAGCAGCTTCTCGGCGCCGGCGACCGCCAGCGCCGACACCTGCCGGCGCAGCTCCTCGCGCGCGCGGTTGGTCGCCGCGGCGATCTCGCTCTCGGCCAGGGCCTTCTGGCGCGCGGCCTCGGCGATCGCCTCGGCCTTGGCGGCCTCGACGATCTGGTTCGCGCGCTGGTGCGCCTGCTCGATGATCTCGTTGGCCTTGGCGCGCGCTGCCTTCAGCTCCTCCGCGACCTTTTCCTCGGCCTGGGCCAGGCTCCGCTGCGCGTTGTCGGCGGCCGCCAGGCCCTCGGCGATCTTCTGCTGCCGCTCCTCGATCGCCTTCAGCAGCGGTGGCCAGACCTTGGTGGCGATCAGCCAGATCAGGATGGCGAACGCCAGCGCCTGGGCCAAAAGGGTCAGATTGATGCTCATGGGTGCGCTCTGCCTGTGCTCAGGGCGCCGCGGCCTTCACGGCCGGGCTGCCCACATGACGCCGGCGGGAATTTCGAGGCCCCGCCGGCGACGCCTTTGGACGGACCGGCAGTTACGGGGCCAGGCCGCCGACCAGGAACGGGCTGGCGAAGGCGAACAGCAGGCCGACGGCCACCGAGATGATGAACGCGGCGTCGATCAGGCCGGCGGTGATGAACATGCGGACCTGCAGCACCGGGATCAGCTCCGGCTGACGCGCGGCGGACTCGAGGAACTTGCCGGCCATGATGGCCAGACCCAGACCGGCGCCGAGCGCGGCCAGGCCGATCATGATGCCGATGGCCAGGACGGTCGAGGCCTGGACGGAAGCAAGGGCGGTCAAAGTTTCCATGGTTTTCTCCGGAACTGGTTGCAGCAAAGGTTGGGTGGATTGAAACGGGTTTGGACGCGGCCGCGGCTCAGTGCGAGTCCTCGGACAGGCTGAGGTAGACGACCGACAGCATCATGAAGATGAACGCCTGCAGCGGGATCACCAGCAGATGGAAGATCATCCAGCCCAGGCCGAACGCGGCGCCGCCGAGCATGCCCAGCAGGCCCGCGCCGCCGAGCACCCAGATCAGCAGGAACACGATCTCGCCGCCGAACATGTTGCCGAACAGTCGCATCGCCAGCGAGATCGGCTTGCTCAGCCATTCGACGGTGTTGAGGATGAGGTTGAACGGCATCATCCACTTGCCGAACGGCGCGGTCAGGAACTCCTTGGTGAAGTGGCCCATGCCCTTGGCGCGCAGGGCGAAGAACAGCATCAGGAAGAACACGCTGATCGACATGCCGAGGGTCGCGTTCACGTCCGCGGTCGGCACCGGCTTCCAGTAGGGCACGCCCAGCCACTCCAGCGGCCTGGCGATGATATCCGCCGGGATGAACTTGATCATGTTCATCAGCAGGATCCAGAAGAACAGCGTGATCGCGATCGGCGTGACCAGCTTGCTGCTGCCGTGGTAGGTGTCGCGGACCTGCTTGTCCACGAACTCGAGCAGGATCTCGACGAAGGCCTGCCACTTGCCCGGCACGCCCGCGGTCGGCTTGCGCGCGGCCAGCCAGAACACGAACACCATCAGCAGGCCCATCAGCACCGAGGTGACCAGGGTGTCGACGTGCAGGGTGAAGAAACCGCCCTCGCCGACCTGCGCGGTCAGGTTGTGCAGGTGGTGCTGGATGTAGCTGGTTGGGGTCAGTTCCGACTCGCCCGCCATGTCTCGACTCGTCTTCGTTTGTGACTGCCTTCGGGATCAACGCCTTGCCAGCGCCACGCTCCAGGCCGCCAGCGCCGCCAGTGCGCCGAGCAGCACCGCCACCGGCGGCAGCCCGGCCACGGCCACGGCCGCCACCAGCACGCCGGCGACCACGATCCACTTCGCCAGCATGCCGGCCAGGATGCGCGCCAGCGCCACCGCCCCCGGAGCCACGCCCCCGCCCAGGCCAATGCGGGCGGACACCCAGCTCCCGGCGGCGACGGCGCCGCCCCCGGCCAGTACCCCCAGCGACCACGCGCCGCCCTTGGCCACAAGGGCGATCGCCGCTGCCAGCGCCACGATCGCAACCTGCGGCACCAGTGCCCGCACGAGCGTGCGCCGGTGGGTCTGGATGGGATCGTGCAAACGCTGGTCCCGGTTCGCTGCTGGAATGGCCAGTGGGCCAGTGAAACGGCCCTGAAAAGCCGAAAAAGTATAGCAGCCGGCCGGTTTTCCCGGCAACCTTGTGCAGCGCACAACGGGCCGTCCGTCCTCCGTTTCCGGACGCCCGGGGAACCTTTTGCCCCCGGGCGGGTCTGAGCCGGGCCTGCCGGGCTCCTCCTCGTCACCCGGCCGGCGTTCCCGGAAGCCCCGGCCCTGCCCGCCGGGGCTTCATGCCTGTTCAGGGCTTCTTCTTCGGGATGTAGAGGTCGGTGACGGTGCCCTCGTAGACCTCGGCCGCCATCGCCACGGTCTCGCCGAGGGTGGGATGCGGGTGGATGGTGTGGCCGATGTCGGCGGCCTCGCAGCCCATCTCGATCGCCAGGGCCAGCTCGGAGATCAGGTCGCCGGCATGCACGCCGACGATGCCCGCGCCGATCACCCGGTGGGTGTCCTCGTCGAAGATCAGCTTGGTGAAGCCCTCGGTGCGGCCGATGCCGATCGCGCGGCCGCTGGCCGCCCAGGGGAACCTGCCTACGCCGACCTTCAGGCCCTTGGCCTTCGCCTCGGTCTCGGTCACGCCAACCCAGGCGACCTCGGGGCTGGTGTAGGCCACCGACGGGATCACCCGCGCGACCCACTCCTTCTTCCAGCCCGCGGCCACTTCCGCGGCCAGCTTGCCCTCGTGCGTGGCCTTGTGGGCCAGCATGGGCTGGCCGACGATGTCGCCGATGGCGAAGATGTGCGGCACGTTGGTGCGCATCTGCGCGTCCACCGGGATGAAGCCGCGCTCGTTGACGTGGACCCCCGCCTTCTCCGCGTCGAGCTTCTTCCCGTTCGGCGTGCGGCCGACCGCGACCAGCACGCGGTCCCAGGTCCCCGACTCCAGTGCCGGCTTCTGCCCTTCCACCGCCGACTCGAAGGTCACGGTGATGCCCTTCTTCCCGGCCTCCACGCCCGCTGCCTTCGTCTTCATGTGCACCTCGATGCCCTGCTTCTTCAGGCGGTCGGCCAGCGGCTTGACCAGATCCGGGTCGGCGCCCGGCATCAGCTGGTCCATGAACTCGACCACGGTGACCTTGGCGCCCAGGGCGCTGTACACGGTGGCCATCTCCAGGCCGATGATGCCGCCGCCGACGACCAGCAGCCTCTTGGGCACCTCGGCCAGTGCCAGCGCGTCGGTGGAGTCCATCACCCGCGGGTCGTCCCACGGGAAGTTCGGCAGCTTCACCGGCTGCGAGCCTGCGGCGATGATGCACTGCTCGAAGCGCAGCAGCTGGACCTTGCCGTCGGCGCCTGCGACCTCCAGCTCGTTGGGCGAGACGAACTTCGCCACGCCCTGCACGGTGCGCACCTTGCGCTGCTTCGCCATCCCGGCCAGGCCCTTCGTCAGCTGGCCGACCACCTTCTCCTTGTATCCGCACAGCCGGTCGAGGTGGATCCTAGGGGCACCGAATTCCACGCCGAATTCACCGGCGTGCGAGGCCTCCTCGATCACCGCGGCCGCGTGCAACAGCGCCTTGGACGGGATGCAGCCGACGTTGAGGCACACGCCTCCCAGGGTCGGGTAGCGCTCGACCAGCACGGTGTCCAGGCCCAGGTCCGCGGCGCGGAACGCGGCGGTGTAGCCGCCGGGGCCGGCGCCGATCACCACCATGCGACACTCGATGTCGGCCTTGCGCCCGCTGGGCGCGGCGGCCTGCGGCGCGGAAACGGGTTCGGCCGGCGCGCGGTGCGAGGGCGCCACCGGCGGCCTGCTGCCCGGCGCGACCTTCTGCGCCGTGCCGCGCGCGCCGGCGCCTTCGGTCTGCGCGGCAGGCGCATCGCCGGCGCCTTCGACCTCGAGCACCGCCACCACGCTGCCCTCGGACACCGTGTCGCCGACCTTGACCTTGAGCTCCTTCACCACGCCGGCATGCGACGACGGCACCTCCATCGTCGCCTTGTCCGACTCCAGCGTGACCAGACCCTGGTCCTTCGCCACCGTGTCGCCGGGCGCGACCAGCACCTCGATCACCGGCACGTCCGCATAGCCGCCGATGTCGGGGACCTTCACCTCGATCGTGTTCGCCATCGCCATTCCTCCGTGGTCACAGCAGCGCGCGGCGCATGTCCGCGAGCAACTGGGCGAGGCAGGAGGTGAAGCGCGCGGCGGCGGCGCCGTCGATCACGCGGTGGTCATAGCTGAGCGACAGCGGCAGCATCAGCCGCGGCACGAACTGCTTGCCGTCCCACACCGGCTTCATCGCCGAGCGCGACACGCCCAGGATCGCGACCTCGGGCGCGTTGACGATCGGCGTGAACGCGGTGCCGCCGATGCCGCCAAGCGAGCTGATCGAGAAGCAGCCGCCCTGCATGTCGGCGGGGCCGAGCTTGCCCTCGCGCGCCTTCCTCGCCAGCTCCGCGGTCTCGCGCGCGATCTCGAGCACGCCCTTGCGGTCGGCGTCGCGGATCACCGGCACCACCAGGCCGTTCGGGGTGTCGGCGGCGAATCCGATGTGGAAGTACTTCTTCAGGATCAGCTTCTCGCCCGACGGGTCGAGCGAGGAATTGAACTCGGGGAACCGCTTGAGCGCATGGACGCAGGCCTTGACCAGGAAGGCGAGCATGGTGAGCTTGATGCCTGCCTTCTCGTTCTCCCTGTTCAGCTGCACGCGCAGCGCCTCGAGGTCGGTGATGTCGGCCTCGTCGTGCTGGGTGACGTGCGGGATCATCGCCCAGTTGCGCGCCAGGTTGGCGCCGGAGATCTTCCGGATCCGCGGCAGCGGCATCTCCTCGATCTCGCCGAACTTGGCGAAGTCCACCTTCGGCCACGGCAGCAGGTTGAGCGCACCGCCACCGCCCGCGGCGTCCGGCGCCGCGACCGCGCCGGAGAGCACGCCCTTGACGTACTTCTGCACGTCCTCCCTGGTGATCCGGCCACCCTTGCCGGTGCCGGTCACGGCATTGAGGTCCACGCCCAGCTCGCGCGCGAACAGGCGCACCGCAGGGCTGGCGTAGGGCACCTTGCCGGGGATGAGGGCGTCGGCCTCGAAGCGCAGCGGCGGGCTGACCGGGGCGGACGCCGGCGCGCCCGCGGGCACGCCGGCAGGCGCCTGCACGGCCGGGGCCTCCGCCGCGGCGGGCGCGGCGTCCTCGCGGGGCGGTGCGGGCTGTTCCGGGGCGGCCCCGGCCTTCGGCGCGGCCGCCTGCTCCGCGGCGCCGCCTTCGCCCACCTCGATGATGGCGACCAGCGAGCCTTCCGACAGCGTGTCGCCCACCTTCACCTTCAGCTCGCGGACCACGCCGGCGAACGGCGACGGCACTTCCATCGTCGCCTTGTCCGACTCCAGCGTGACCAGACCCTGGTCCTTCGCCACCGTGTCGCCGGGCGCGACCAGCACCTCGATCACCGGCACGTTCTCGTAGCCACCGATGTCCGGTACCTTCGCTTCCTTCAGTTCGGCCATGCGGCCCTCCTCACGACACAGGAATGCCTATTGTGGCGCGCATGTCCTGCGCGCGCCAATCGTCGGACCCGCCGGGAAACTGTGGACCACGCGTGAAGACAGCACCGGCGCGCGGAACACCACCATGGAGGGGAGTATGGTGGCCGGATTGCCGGCGGCATGCCTTCGCCATGCCTGCCCGGCGCACCACGGCCCGCCGCCCGGAACCGGCACGCCCTGCATTCCGGCGGTCCTGACCCGACACACGCGGGATGTCCCGCCGCGGCGGCCGCCCCGTCAATGCACGCGGGGATGCGCGTGGGCGGCGTGGCCATGGTCGTGGCCATGCCCGTCGCCGCAGGCATCCCGCTCGATCTGCAGGGTGACGTGGTGGATATGGAAGCGCTCGTCGAGCATGCGCACCAGCTCCACGCGCACGCGCTCCGGGTCCCGTGCGTCCGCGGCCAGGGCCACGTGTGCGGTCAGCACCGGCTGGCGCGAGCCCAGCGCCCAGACGTGCAGGGCATGCACCCCGGCCACGTCCGCCGGCGCCTGCAGCGCGCGGCGGATCTCCTCCAGGTCGATGCCCTCCGGCACGCCCTGCATCAGCACGTGCACGGCCTGGCGCAGCAGCACCCAGGTGCGCGGCAGCACCCACAGCCCGATCAGCACCGCGATCACCGGGTCGATCACGGTCCAGCCGGTGATGCGGATCAGCACCGCGCCGGTGATCACGCCGAGGGAGCCGAGCATGTCGCTCCAGACCTCGAGGTAGGCCCCCTTGACGTTGAGGCTCTCGCCGCTGCCCGCCTTCAGCAGGCGCATCGCGACGAGGTTCACCACCAGTCCCAGCACCGCGACCGCCAGCATCCCGGCGGATGCCACCGGTTGCGGCTCGCGGAAGCGGCCGAGGGCTTCCCACAGGATGACCCCGGCCACCACGAACAGCAGGCCGCCGTTGACCAGCGCGCCGATGGCCTCCATGCGCGCGTAGCCGTAGCTGCGCCGCGCGTCCGCCGGCCAGCGGCTGATCCGCACCGCGGCCAGCGACACCGCCAGCGCGACCACGTCGGTCATCATGTGCGCCGCGTCCGACAGCAGCGCCAGGCTGTTGAACAGCAGGCCACCGGCGACCTCGGCCAGCATGAACGCGGCGGTCAGCCCCAGCGCCCACCACAGCGGCTTCTCGTGCCTGATCTCCGACAAGCCGTGGTCGTGTCCGGCCCCCATGCCTCGCTCCGGTGGTGTTGCCGCCGCGCAGGCTAGTGCGTGGACGCGGGGTTACACAATTTCAGTGGCCTGCCGGCGACCCGTCGTCGCGACGGGCGGCGACCACGCGCTCGCGGCGGATCAGGTACAGGCCGCTGGCGACGATGATCGCCGCGCCCAGCCAGGTCATGCCGTCGGGCAGCGAGTTCCACACCACCAGGTCGAGCACCACCACCCAGACCAGCGCGGCGTACTCCAGCGGCGCGATCTGGCTGGCCTCGCCCAGCCGGAACGCATGGGTCAGCGCCACCTGCCCGAGCGCGCCGGTCAGGCCGATGCCGGCGATCACGCCCAGGTCCCCGCCGCGGACCGGCCGCCAGTCGAACGCGGCGACGGCGCCGGCGAACACCGCCAGCAGCGCCAGGAACCAGAACACCATCGCCTCCGGGCTGTCGCGCAGCGCCAGCTTGCGCACCGTGATCGCGGCGAGCGAATAACTCAGCGCCGCCAGCAGCACCGACAGGCCCGCGGCGGTGGCCACGCCCTCGCCGGTGGGGCGCAGCACCACCAGCACCCCGGCCAGCCCGACGACGATCGCCGCCCAGCGCCGCGGGCCCACCTTCTCGCCCAGCAGCGGCACCGCCAGCGCGGTGACCAGCAGCGGCGAGACGAACACGATCGCGTATGCGGTCGACAGCGGCATCCGCGCCAGCCCGTACACGAAGCCGGCCATCATCCCCACGCCCAGCAGCCCGCGCAGCACGTGCAGGCCCCAGTGCACGCGCAGCAGCGTGCCCGCCTTCCCGCGCAGCACGATCCACGCCAGCACCAGCGGCAGCGCGGACACGCTGCGCAGCGTCGCCACCTGGAACGGCGGGTACCCGGCCGAGATCCACTTCATGCCCGCGTCCATCAGCGCGAACAGGAAGCCGGCCAGCAGCATCCACGCCGCGGCCGCGCCCGGCCGGTCCGCCACCGCCTGCGTCCGCATCATTCCGCCTTCAGCGTGGCGATGTCGATCACGAAGCGGTAACGCACGTCGTTGCGCAACACCCGTTCCCAAGCCTCGTTGATCCCGGCGATGCCGATCAGCTCGATGTCGGCGGCGATCCCGTGCCGCGCGGCGAAATCCAGCATCTCCTGGGTCTCGGCGATGCCGCCCATGGCCGAGCCGGCGAGGCTGCGCTGGCCACCGATCAGCACGCCCGCGGCCACCGGCGCCGGGCGCTCGGGGATGCCCAGCAGCACCATCGTGCCGCCGACCCGCAGCAGGTTGAGGCAGGCGTTGTAGTCGTGCGGCGCGGACACGGTGTCGAGGATGAGGTCGAAGCGCCGGCGGTGGCTGCGGAATACCGCACCGTCGCCGGTGGCGACGAAGTCGTGCGCGCCGAGCGCCATCGCGTCGCGGCGCTTGGACCCGCTGGTGCTGAGCACGGTGACCTCGGCGCCCATCGCGGCGGCGAACTTCACCGCCATGTGCCCGAGCCCGCCGAGGCCGACCACCGCGACCCGGTCGCCCGGCCTCACCGCATAGCGGCGCAGCGGCGCGTAGGTGGTGATGCCGGCGCACAGCAGCGGCGCGGCGGCATCGAGCGGCAGGCCGCCGGGGATGCGCAGCACGTAGTCCTGGTCCACCACGATCCGCGCGGAGTAGCCGCCGTAGGTCGGCGCGCCGGTGCCGCGCTCGCGGCCGTTGTAGGTGGCGACCATGCCCTCGTCGCAATGCTGCTCGCGGCCCGCCCGGCACTGCTCGCAGGTGCGGCAGGAATCGACGAAGCAGCCCACGCCGACCGCGTCGCCGACGCGGAACTTCGTCACTTCCGCGCCGACCGCGCTGACCCGCCCGGTGATCTCGTGGCCGGGCACCATCGGGAAGATCCCGTTGCCCCATTCGCCGCGCGCCTGGTGGATGTCGGAATGGCACACGCCGCAGTAGGCGATGTCGATCTGCACGTCGCGCGGGCCGGGCTCGCGGCGTTCGATGGTGAACGGCGCCAGCGGCGCGGCGGCTGCGGCAGCGGCATAGGCGGGGACCTGGGCCATGGCGATCCTTGCATCCTGTGGACGGGGACGCGCATCTTCGCGCAATCGCGCCCGGCGGTCAGCCGCGCCCGTTCATCCCGCCATGGCCGGATGTGCGCGGCCGCCCGCCGCAAGTCCCGGCAAGGCGCAGGGAACAGCCCCCCGCATTCCCCCGGGAGTGCCGCACGCGGCAGGCTCACGGGTGCGGCAGGGCCAGGTAGACCGTGCTCCACAACTGCGCGGCGTTGGATTCGTCCACGTCGGCGCGCCCCTGGCCGAACGGCAGCATGCGGTAGCCGCCATCGGCGTATTCCCAGGTCCACAGTTCGGAGGTGCGCAGCGCGGCGGTAGCATCGATCGCCGCCCACAGCCGCGCCTGCACGTCGCGCAGCCGCGCGCGCACCGGTTCCGGCAGGTCGTCGCGCGCCAGCTGGCGTTGCAGCCCGGCCGCCATCAGCGCCTGCTGCCACGACCAGACCACGGTCCCGTGGTAGGCATTGCGGCCGAACATCGCCTGCACGCCGGCATCCGCATACGCCGGGTTGGCCACCAGCATGCCGATGCCGGTCAGCAATCCCGCCGGGAACGGCCGCAGCGCCGCCGCCACCATCGCGTCCAGGCGCTCCGGCGCCGGGTCGGTGAACAGCAGGGCGAAGCCCACGTCCGAGTGCAGCACCGGGATCGGCCGGAACTGCCCGTCCAGCGCCAGCGCTGGGAAGCGCAGCGGCGCATCGGGCAGGCAGGCAAGTGCCTCCTCCGCGTCCACGCCGGCCGCCGCCGCGTAGGCCGCGACCTGCTCGCGCGCCGTCCGCACGTCGATGTCCACTTCGAACAGCGCCGGGGCATGCTCCGCCCAGACCCGCGCCCGCTCCGCGGCCTGCGCCAGTTCGCGGCGCTGGTCCGCGTCTGCATAGGCATCCAGCCAGCCCTGCGCATGCAGGCGCGCGATCGCCTCCAGCGCCGCGGGCACCCAGACCGCGTTCACGTCGTAGGCGTAGCGGCCATGCGCGAGCCCTTCCTCGCTGTCGCGCCACTGCCCGGTGTTGCGCCCGGGCTTGATCGCCACCAGGTGGCGCGGCTCCGGCGACCGCGCGAAGGCCCGCGCGCTGTCCAGCACGAAGGCGAAGTTGCGCACCAGCGCCGCGCCCAGCGGTTCGCCCGAGGACGTGCGCCGCGCCAGGAACGCCTCCGCGCGTGCCCGCCCGTCCGCGCGGTCGAGCAGGTAGGCGGCGGCCACCGGCGCCAGCATGTAGTCGTCGTCCACCATGCCGTAGTCGTACAGCGGCGCGGCGCCGCCATCGCCTTCACGCCGGCGCAGCACGGCGAATTCGCCGATGTCCTCCTCGTGCGCGACTTCGCCGTTCGCGTCCAGCCGCTCCAACACCGCCGCCAGCCCGGCCTCGGCCGCCTCCGGCTGCAGCACCGGCAGCAGCAGGCGCAGCGACATCAGCGTGTCGCGACCGAAGTAGGTATTGAAGCGCCACGAGCCGGCCAGGAACTTCTCGCGGTAGCTGAGGAAACGCAGCGCGTCGCGGCTGCGCCGGTCGGCGCCGGCACCGGCATTCAGCAGCTCGGATTCGGCCAGCGGCGTCAGTGGCGTCTCGCCGGTCAGCGCGGTCAGGCGGACCTGCACCGGCCGCCCCTCGCGGTCGGGGCGCAGCTCGAGCACGCCGTCCGCGCCACGCGCGAAGCTCCCCCCTTCCAGTTCCAGCTCCAGCGCATAGCCCGGCGCGCCGTCCAGGCGGTCGCGGCGCCAGGCGATGCGGCGCGTGGAAACCTCCGGCGTGGCCGCGGTTTCCGGCGGATAGCGCCCGAGCAGCTGGTAGTCGCGCAGCACGCGCACGCTGCCGAGCACCGCGTCGCGCAGCCGCAGTGGCCCGCCTTCCAGGCGCGCGCGGGCACGGATGCCGTGCAGCACGCGGTCCGCGTCGCCGCCGCCTGCGGCTTCCACGGACTCCAGCGTCCAGCGCACCGGCGTGGCGCTGTCCTCGAACCACAGGCCCACGCCGCTGTTGCCCGCCGGGAAGGCGACCAGCAGCCGCGGCTGCGCGCCGGAGCTGAGCAGCAGGTGCGCGGCCACCGGACCCTCCTGGTGGAAGGCGTTCTCGATCCGACCTTCGACGATGCGGAACTGCAGCGCGTCGGCCCTGGCAACCGCCGCATGCAACCACGCCACGCCGGCCAGCAGCAGGGCCAGCCATGCGCCACGGCGCAGCCGTCCTGTCGTCCTCATGCATGTCCCTCCCGCGTGGCCACGGCCGCCGGCAATGGCCGCTGCCGGCGCGCGCTGCGGTCGAGCAGCGCCAGCGTGGCCAGCAGCAGCGCCATCGGCAGCAGCAGCAGGTAGAAGGCGCGCGACCCGTCGAAGCGCGCGAACACCTGCCCGGTGATGAACGAGCCCGTGGTGCCACCCAGCGCCGAGAACACCACGATCAGGCCGGTCATGCCCGCGTGGCGCGCCTTCGGCAGCGCGCTCAGCACCACGGAATTGATCGTCGGGTAGACCGGCGCCATGAACAGCCCGATCAGCGGAAAGACGTACGTCGCCAGCGGGGCGTTGAACCAGCCCGCGTCCGCGCGCGGCTGTACGCCGCTGGCCAGCGGCAGCGCCAGCAGCACCAGCGCCGCCATCGCCAGCACGCAGCCGGCCAGCACCGGGAACCACGGCAGGCGGCGCAGCAGCACCCCGCCGGCGAGCCGTCCCAGCGCCAGCGACCCGGCGAACAGGCCGGCCGCCTGCACGCTGAGCGTGGTCGGCAGGTGCAGGATCTCGCGGTTGAAGGTCGGCAGCCATGTGTTGACCGCCTGCTCCATCAGCACGTACAGGAACGCCGACACCAGGAACACGCCGACCAGCGGCAGCGCCAGCAGCCGCAGCATGTCGGCGAAGGAGTCTCGCAGCGCGCGCCCGTCGTCCGCCGCGCTCTCGTCCATGCGCGTGCCCGCCAGCAGCACGATCACCACGACGCACAGCGCGCACAGCACCCAGTACACGCTCAGCCACGACGGCGAACCCGGGGCATGCGGATCGATGAAGGCGGCGAACAGCCAGGCGCTGCCGAGGATGCCGACCATGAACCAGCCCTCGATGGTGCTGGTCAGCCCGGCGTGCGCGCGGCCATCGCCGGTCAGCAGGCCGATGCTGGAATACACCGCCACCTTCACCAGGGCGAAGGACACGCCCACCGTGGCGAACAGCAACTTGGCCGCCCAGAAGGCCTGGAGCAGCGGCATGGCCGCGCAGGCCAGCGCCACCAGCCCCAGGCCGAGCATCATCGCCCTGCGGTAGCCCAGCCGCGGCAGCGCCGAGGCCACCAGGAACGAGGCCACCGCGATCGGCAGGTCCTTGTACGCCTCCAGCGTGCTGGCCTCCGCCTTGCCGACGCCGAAGCCCTGGATGGACTGCAGGATCACCGTGCCGACCGAGTTCAGCAGCATGGCGAAGATCATGTAGGTCAGGGTCATCCCCACGACCATGCGGGTTCGCTGGTTCATGTCCGCTCCCTGCGGCGCCTCGCTCCGGCACCGTGCACTCTACCGCCGCCGGCGGAAAGCCGCGGGCGGCGCCCCGGGCGGGCGCCGCCCGGGGCCGGTCACCACATGTACTTGACCTGGAAGTTGACCTCGCGGCCTTCCAGCGGGCGCGCCAGCAGCACGCCACCGGCCGACGACGCCGCGCCGAAGATGCGCGAGTTGCTCTCGGTCAGGCCCAGCTCGTTGGTCATGTTGGTGCCACGCAGGTTGAACTGCCAGTGCTCGCCCACGTTGGCGGTCACGCCGAAGTCGATGGTCTCGTACGTGCCCAGCTGCTGCAGGCCGGACTGGTCCTGGGTGTGGTCGCCGACGTAGGTGTAGGTCACGTACGCGGTGATGTCGCCCCAGCCGGTGTCGAAGCGGTAGCTCGGGGTGAGCATGTAGCGCAGCTTCGGCTGGCGCTGCAGCTGCTTGCCCTGGATCGGCGCGCAGTTCGGCTGGCCGTTGATGTCCACGTACGGGAAGCAGGCGTCGTAGTCGGTGTACTCGCCGTCCAGGTAGTTGGCCACCAGCTGGATGCGCAGGTTGTCGGTCGGGGTCACGGCGCCGATGAAGTTCACGCCCACCGACTCCGAGCCGTACACCTTCGGGTCGCCCACCGGCGTGCCGAGGCCGTCGGTCGGCTGGTACAGCAGGCCGGAGAAGTCGCGGCGGTAGGCGCTGATGTCCGCGTACAGCAGGTCGGACTGGTACTTGAAGCCGACTTCGAAGTTGCGGATCTTTTGGATCGGCACGTCGCCGTTGCCGCTGCGCATGCCGTTGTCGAAGTCCGGGAAGTGGCCGCCGGTGTTGGCGCGCACGTACGCCGACATGCGGTCGTTGAAGCTGTAGTTGGCACCCGCGGTGAACGACGGGTGGCTCTTGCGGTACTCCACCACCGTGAAGGTGCCGTCGCAGACCGGCACGGCGTTGTCGTACAGGGTGGTCGGGTCGCCGTCCAGGTCGCGGTTGACCAGGTTGCAGATCCGGTTGGTCGCGTCCTGCTGCTCCAGGCGCGCCGACAGGTCCAGCAGCCAGTTGCCCACGCGCCACATGTCGGACACGTACACCGCGATGTTGGTGCCCTTGCCGCGCTGGGTGATGTGGTAGCCGCCGAAGTCGGCGAAGCCCTGGTCGTCGGTGCGCCTGTAGGTCACCCCGTCGGTGCCGGTGTAGGTCACCGTGATCGGGCGGGCGTTCGGCTCGTTGGTCATCAGCATCTGGTTGCCCAGCGACCAGTGGTCGCGCATCGTGTAGTGCGCGGCATACAGGCCGACGGTCAGGGTGTTGCCCTCGAACAGCTCGCGGCTCAGGCGCAGGTCGTTGTTCAGGCTCGTCAGCCGCTTGTGGATGTGCCACCAGCCCTGCTGGATCACGCTCTGGTCCAGCGGCACGGCGCCGCCGACGACGTAGGTGGCGGTGGCCGACCCGGCCGGCAACGCGAAGCCGCCCGGGGTATCCGGGTTGTACAGCATGTCCTGCAGCGACGCCGGGTTGTTGCCGGAGAACAGCGCATTGGTGTCCATGTCGCCGCCGGTGTACAGGAACCGGTCGCTCAGCGACCAGCCGTTGTCGAAGCTGTACTCGAAGTTGCCGCCGAAGAAGGCCACGTCCGCGCCACGGCCGTCGGCCAGGTCCGCGTGCTTGCCGCCGCCCGGGTACGAGGGCAGGAACACGTGCCGCAGCGCGTGGCTGTAGTAGGTGCCGGTCAGCGGGTCGAAGCCCGGGTAGGCGCTGAAGTGGTCCTCGCCGTGCTGGATCAGCGGGATCGGGGTGATGAACTGGTTCTTGTCGTTGAGGTAGCGCGCGTAGAGCACCAGGTTGCCGCGGTCGAAGTCATGCGCCAGGGTCGCGGTCAGCTGGCCGCCCTTGTCGGCCTTGAACTGCGGGTCGCGCACGCCGTCGGACTCGCGCCAGAAGCCGCCGATGCTGCCGTACCAGCCTTCGGCGATCTTGAACCCGGAGAACGCGTCGAGCCGCCACAGGCCCTCGTTGCCCCAGGTCAGGCCGACGCTGCCGCTCGGCACCTCGGTGCCGGTCTTGAGGAAGAAGTTGGCCGTGGCGCCGATCTGGCCGTCGGCGAACACCACCGAGGGGCCGCCCTGCAGGATCTCCACCGCCTCGATGGTGTCGTCCAGCCGGAACATCGAGGTGGTCTCGAAGAACGACAGCGTGGGCATGCCGTACAGCGGCGAGCCCATCAGCAGGGTGGAGAAGTACGGCGCGTCGCCGCCGCCCGGGAAGCCGGCGATCTCGATGTTGGCGCCGGTCTGGCCGCCGGTGGATTCGGGCCACATGCCCGGGGAGATCTTGAGCAGGTCCGCCGTGCTCTTCGGGTTGGCCATGCGGATCTGCTCGGCGGTGGCGGTGACGATGTTGAAGCTGGCCTCCAGCTTCTTCACGCCGCCGCTGGTGGCGGTACCGGAGACCACGATGGTGTCCAGGCTGGTGACGTTCTGGTTGTCCTGCTGGGACCTCGCGCCCTCGTCCTGCTCCTGTGCCAGGGCCGGCCCCGCGAGGACCGCGGCGATGGCGGCCGACAGCGCGTAGCGCGCCATCACGGCGCCGGGCTTGCGTGACGTTCTGGATTGCATGTTGCTCCCTCCACTCCTGTTGCTCGCTCTTGATCGTCGTTGCCGGCCGGCAGTTGCCCGCGCCGGTGGCCGGCGGTCATGCCTCCACGAGTTCGTCCAGGCGCAGCCGGGAGATCTCCGGCAGCACCAGGTCGGCGCCGGCCAGCACGCGTTCGTCGCCGATACCCACCGCCGCCATCCCGGCGGCATGGATGGCGGCGATGCCGGCCACCGCGTCCTCCACGCCGATGCAATCCGCCGGCGCCACGCCCAGGCCGGCGGCCGCATCGAGGTAGATGGCCGGGTCCGGCTTGGCGCGCGGCACGCGCGACGCGTCGGCGATGTAGTCGAACCAGCGGGCGATGCCCAGCCGCTCGAGCAGCAGCGGCGCGTTGCGGCTTGCCGAGGCCAGCCCCAGCTTCAGCCCGCGCGCGCGCGCCTCCTCCAGCAGCGTGGCCACACCCGGGAACAGGTCGTCCGGGCCGAAACGCCCGATCTGTGCCACGTAGTAGGCGTTCTTGCGCTCGGCCAGCTCGCGCTTCTCTTCCTCCGAACAGGTGCGTCCGGCGTGCCCGAGGATGATGTCGAGCGATGTGGCGCGGTCCACGCCCTTCAGCCGCTCGTTGATCCTGCGGTCGAACGGCACGCCGATCTCGTCCGCCAGCCGCTTCCATGCGTGGTAATGCAGGTTCGCGGTATCGGTCAGCACGCCATCCAGGTCGAAGACCAGCGCCCTGCAGCGGCGCGGGAACGGCGCGCGGCAGCGGCGCGCGGCGGCGCTGTCCAGGGGGATCCGCGCCGGGCTTCCGGGCTCCAGCAGCAAGCGGCCGCCGGGATGCGTGATTTCCAGTGCCCCGCCCTCGAGCAGGCTGCAGGTGGCGCCATCGCCATCCACTTCCACGCGCAGCCGGCGCCCGCGCCAGTGCAGGCCGAACGCATAGCCCTGCCACGCCGCCGGCAGCCGGGGCGCAAGGTGCAGCCCCCCGTCGACCACGCGCAGGCCGGCGAAGCCCCAGGCAAGCCCCAGCCAGCTGCCGGCCATGGCCGCCATGTGCACGCCATGCGCGGTGTTGTGGTGCAGGTCGTCCAGGTCCACGCGCAGCGCCTCGGAGAAATAGCGCCAGGCCTTCTCCTGCAGGCCGAACTCGGCCGCGGCGATGCCGTGGATCGCCGCCGACAGCGTCGAGTCGTGGGTGGTGACTGCCTCGTAGTACTGGAAGCTGCGGCGCATGCGCACCGGATCCAGCCCGTCGCCGGCCAGCACGAAGGCCATCACCGTGTCGGCCTGCTTGGCCACCTGGTGGCGGTAGATGGTCAGCGGGTGGTAGTCGAGCAGCAACGGGCGGCCGTTGCGCGCCGGCGGGTACGGCCAGCGCGGCTTGCGCAGGAAGGTGTCGTCCTGCGCGTAGATGTCCAGTTCCGGGTCGACGTTCAACTGCATCGCCGCGGCGATGCGCGCCCACTCGCGCACTTCCTCCGGCGCGAGCCCGATCCGGCCGCACAGCGCTTCCAGTTCCTGCGGCCTGGTCCGGCGCAGGTGCTCCCACACCGCCACCGCGCGCTGCAGGTGCCGCTGCGCCATGCGGTTGGTGTAGAAGTTGTTGTCCACCAGCACGTTGTATTCGTCCGGCCCGGTCACGCCGTGGATGCCGAACGCGCCGCCGCGCGCCGGGTCGAAGTGCCCCACCTGCGGCCAGATGCGCGCGGTCTCGAACAGCATTTCCGCGCCGGCCTCCAGCAGGAAGGCGTCGTCGCCGGTGGCATCGTGGTACAGGCCGATGGCGTAGGCGATGGCGGCGTTGATGTGGTACGCCGCCGAACCGGTGGGATAGTGCGCCGAACACTCGGCGCCGCCGATGGTGCGCCACGGGTACAGCGCGCCACGGGCGTGGTTCAGTTCGCGGGCGTTGGCGCGTGCCGCGTCCAGCAGCCGGTGGCGGTACAGCAGCATGGCGCGCGCGGTTTCCGGCGCGGTGAACACCATCACCGGCAGCACGAAGGCCTCGGTGTCCCAGAAGCAGTGGCCCTCGTAGCCCTCGCCGGTCAGGCCCTTGGCCGCGGTGCCGTGCGCGGGATCCCGGCCGGCCGACTGCAGCACGTGGAACAGGTTGAAGCGCAGCGCCAGCCGGCTGTCGGCATCGCCCTGCACGTCTATCGCCGCGTCCTCCCAGAACCGCGCCAGCCAGTCCGAGCGCGCGGCGGCGATCGCCGCGTGGCCCTGCTCCGCCGCCGCGCGCGCCTGCGCGCGCGCCGACTCGCACAATGCCTGCACGCTGCCGTTGCTGCCGTCGCTGCGATAGGCGACGAACTTCTCCAGCTCGACCGCACCGCCCGGCGCCAGCTCCGCCTCGTAGCACTGCGCGACGCGCTCCGGGCTGACCTCCACGCCCGCGAAGCGCAGCCCGCCGGACACCGGCCTTTGCACCTGCGCGCAGCACACGGTGATGTTGCTGTAGTGCGTGCATTGCGCCAGCAGCGCGCCATCTTCATCGGCGTGGCGCGCCAGCGGCTGCAGTGCCCGGCTCCCGGCCGCGCCGATGCGCGGGTCATGACCCTGCCCGGCCGGCCGGCGACCGGCCTCGATCACCGAATCCAGCTGCAGGCGGCCGCGCCAGTCCTCCGACGTCACGCGGTAGCGGATCGACAGCAGGTCCCGGTCGTGGGCGACCACGCGCTCGCTCTCGATGCGCAGCGTGGCCCCCTGCGGGGTGCGCAGGCGCAGGCGGCGGCGCAGCACGCCCTGGCGCAGGTCGAGCACGCGCTCGAAGTCCAGCCACTCGCATGCGTCCGGGTCCAGCGGCTCGCCGTCCAGACGCAGCCGGAACCGGCAGCCGTCGGCCACCGGCACGCGCGTGTCGCTGTGGCGCGCGAAGCCCGGGAAGCGCTCGTGGTAGTGGATCGGATGGCGCTCGTATACCTGGGCGAGGAAACAGCCGTGGCCCTCGGCATCGGCTTCCTCGAGACCGCCGCGCACGCCCAGCGAACCGTTGGCCAGGGCGAACAGGGTCCCGTCCGCTTCCCGGTGCCCGGGACGCAGCGCGGTCTGCCGCAGTTGCCAGCCGTCGCCGGCGTCGAAGGAAAGTGTCCCGGGCGCGTGCGGGCCCATCCGTTTGCAGATTCCAGTTCGACTGGCGGCGGAACTTAGGGAGCCCCTGTTATCGATGTCAAGTTATCGATGTCATGGCCTGCCCGCGGCCGGATCCAGGACCATGCCAGGCTTGGCCAGCCGGCATAAAATCCTTTTCTGATCAAATATTTGCCAACAACCAGGCACGGCGCGGCCCGGCCCGGCGCAGGCCCGGCCACACTGCGGTGCAGCATGGCTGTTGCGCGGGCGCCGCCCCTCAGGTCGCGCGCAGCACCAGGCGGGTCGGCAGCATCTCCGATTCCACCTGCCGCCCCTCGATCAGGTCGCGGACCTTGCGCGCCAGCAGCACCCCGCCGTCGGCGAAGTTCTGGTGCACCGAGGTCAACGGCGGCACGTAGGTCGCACCGAGCGGCGTGTCGTCGTAGCCGATCACCGACACGTCCTCCGGCACGCGGTGGCCGTGCCCGGTCAGCGCGCGGATCGCACCGATCGCCAGCAGGTCGCTGGCGGCGAACAGCGCGTCGAACCGCGGGCCGCCGCCGGCCAGCAGCCCCCCGACCGCGTCGGCGCCGGCGCTCACGGTCAGTCCCTCGACCTCGACCACCCGGGGCTCCAGCCCGTGGCGGGACAGCACCTCGGCGAATCCCTCCAGGCGCTCGGCGAACTCGCCGTGCGCGAGGCTGCCCAGGAACACCGGCTGCCGCCGGCCCAGCGCCAGGAAGCGCTCCGCGGCCAGCGCCCCGCCACGGCGGTTGTCGCTGCCGACCACCACCTGCGACTCGTGGCGGCTGACCGCGCCCCACACCACCATGGGCCGGCCCCATTCGCGCACGGTGTGCATCGCGTCCTCATGCGCGCCCTGGCCGAGCAGGATCACGCCGTCGGCGGCCTTGACGCTCGGCAGCGGCGAAGCCGCCAGCGAGGTCAGCAGCACGCTGTAGCCCGAGGACGTCAGCTCCTGGGTGATGCCGCCGAGCAGGTCCAGCGGGTACGGGCCGGACATCTGGCGCTCGACGCTGGGCGTCATCTCCACCACCACCGCCACGGTCATGCTCCGGCGCAGGCGCAGGTTGCGCGCGTTGACGTTGAAGGCGTAGCCGTGCTCGCGCGCCAGCGCCTTGATGCGCGCCGCGGTTTCCGGGTTGACCAGGGGATTGCCGGCCAGCGCGCGCGAGACCGTGATGGCGGAGACACCGGCCAGCCGGGCCAGGTCGGCCATGGTCAGGCTGCGGCCCGTCGCCGGCCGCGGGGCGGTGCTCTTCCTGCGGGGGCGAGGCATGGCGCGAATGCTATACCGAAGCCCGCCGTCGCCAAAGCCGCCGGGGCGGAAACTTCCATGCCGCTAGAATGCCGGGCCCGACCGGTCGATCACGCCATGTCCAGTTCCGACGCGCCTGCGGACGGCAACGCCAGCACCCGGCCCGATGATCCCGCCATGGCCGCGGTCACCCCGGAGTCCTGCCTGGAGGACACCCGCCGCTGGCTGGAGAAGGCGGTGATCGGGCTCAACCTGTGCCCGTTCGCCAAGGCGGTGTACGTCAAGGGGCAGGTGCGCTTCGTCCACAGCCCCGCGACCACGCGCGGGGAACTGCTCGAACACCTCGGCACCGAGCTGGTGCTGCTGCGCGACACGCCTCCGGAGGAGACCGACACCACACTGCTCGTGCACCCGCACGTGCTGCAGGACTTCGCCGACTTCAACGACTTCCTGGACGAGGCGGACGCGCTGCTGCAGGCGCTGGACCTGGAAGGCGTGTTCCAGGTGGCCAGCTTCCACCCGCAGTACCGGTTCGAAGGCAGCGGGCCGGACGACATCGCCAACTTCACCAACCGCTCGCCGTGGCCGACCCTGCACCTGCTGCGCGAGGACAGCGTGGCGCGCGCGGTCGAGGCCTTCCCCGACCCGGACGTGATCGTCGGGCGCAACATCGCCACCCTGCGCCGGCTCGGGCGGGAAGGCTGGGAAGCGCTGTTCCGTTGAAAACCGGGTTTCAGCCCGCGAACAGGCGGGCGCGGTCGGTGGCATCCGCGATGCGCCACTGCCCTTCGGCCAGGCCGTCGAGCGCCAGCCCGCCGATCCGGCTGCGGTGCAGGGCGACGACGCGGTTGCCCACGGCGGCGAACATGCGCCGCACCTGGTGGTAGCGGCCCTCGGTGATCGTCAGCCGCACGTGCGTGGCGTCCAGCACCTCCAGCCTGGCGGGTCTCAGCGGCGTCTTCTCCGACTCCAGCAGCAGCGTGCCGCTGGCGAACAGCGCCACCTCGTCGCCGCGCAGCGGCTGCGCCAGGGTGGCCTCGTACACCTTGGGCAGATGCGAGCGCGGCGAAATGACCCGGTGCAGCAGCTGGCCGTCGTCGGTCAGCAGCAGCAGGCCACTGGTGTCGCGGTCGAGCCGCCCCACCGTGGACATCACCGGCCTGCGCGCGCGGAAGCGCCGTGGCAGCAGGTCGTACACCAGCCTGCCCGCGTCGCGGGTCGAACAGGTGTAGCCGACCGGCTTGTGCAGCAGGAGCAGGGAGCCGGGCGGCGGGTCGAGCGGCCTGCCGTCGATGCGGATCGCGTCGTGCTCCACTTTCGCGTCCGGGGACAATGGCGCACCCGCGGCATCGGTGACGCGCCCCTCGCCGAACAGCCATTCCACCTCGCGGCGGCTGCCGTAACCGAGGTTCGCGATGTATTTCACCAGCCTCATCGCGCCCGCCTCGTCGCGGCCACGACCTTGTAGCCCTGCTCCTGCGCCACCGTGCGCACCTCGCCGAAACCCGCGCCGAGCGCCTCCTCGTACGGCAGGTGCCGGTTGGCGACCAGCCACAGTGTGCCACCCGGCCGCAGCGCCGCCGCGGCCGCGGCGATGAACGCGCGGCCGATGTCCGGGCGCGGCGCGCCGTCGAGCGCGTGGAACGGCGGGTTGGTGACGATGAAATCGTAGCGCCCGGGCAGCCCCGCGGTGGCGTCGAGCCAGTGGAACGACAGCGCCACGCGCCCGGCGTGGCGGGCGAGGTTTTCCTTCGCGCATTCGAGCGCGCGCAGCTCCGCCTCGACCACGTCCAGCGCCACCGCCCCGGGGCAGCGTTCGAGCACCGCGTCGGACAGGCAGCCCCAGCCGGCGCCGAGGTCGGCGCCGCGCCCGGAAAGCGAGTCCGGCAGGTGGCGCAGCAGCAGGGCGGTGCCGGCGTCGATCCGGTCCCAGGCGAACACGCCGGGACGGCTGGTGTACCGGCCATCGAGGATCGGCCTCGGCGCGTCCAGCGCGGCCCACTCGCGCAGGCGCGCGGGATCGGCATTCCCCGCGCGTGACCAGAACACACGGCACCTGTACTTGCCCAGCACGGTGGCGGTGCCGAACAGCGCCTCGAAGTCGGCCTGCCCGGACTTCGCGCCGGCATCGTTGGCCATCGCCGCGACCACGATCCCGTCCGGTGCTGCGCGCAGCGCGGCATGGGCGAACAACGCGCGCGCCTCGTCGCGCTGCCGCGGCGGCAACACCAGCACCAGCGGGTGGACATCGCCACCGGCCGCGCGCACCGCGAAGCCCGCGCGCGCCAGCGCATCGTGCCCGGGACGGAACGTCTGCTCGCACACCAGCGTGCGCGGGGCATGGCGGCGCAACGCCGGACCGTCGTGCGCGCGCAGGAACAGCCCGCCGGTCTCGGGCCAGCCGAGCCGGCCGGACGCGAACGGCAGCATCAGGGCATCGAGGGCGGGATGGTCCATGTCGCGGGCGCGGGGAAACGGCCCGGGATTCTAGCGGGGCCGCCACCCGCGCTCCGCTGCCGGCGCACGGCCCGCGTCACGCCGGATGCGCGGCGGCCTCGAACACGCGGCGGCCATCGGACAGCAGCCACGACAGGCCGAGGCAAATCGCGCCGGCCAGGCCCCATTGCAGCGTGCCGCTGCCGAACGCCCCGGCGGCCTGCGCCCACCACTGGCCGCCGAACAGCGCCACCACCGCCGCCGCGGACAGCGCGAACACGGCCAGCAGGCCTTGCAGCAGCCTGCGTTCGAACCCGGCGTCTTCCGCCGCCACGGCCGGCCTGCGCGCCGCGGCCAGCCGCGCCACCTCCGCGGCGAAACCCGCGGGCGGCTCGCCCACCGGCATGGTCCGCAACGCATGGGCGAGCAGGGCGTCGGCACGGTGCCGCGGCGTGGCAAGGGCCGCTTCCTGGGCTTCCCAGTCGCGGGGATCGAGGGCGGGCGGCATGCCGTTGCGGTCGGTGTTCATGCGGCGACGACTCCCATGGCCGGTTCCAGCAGCGCGCGCAGCTGCCTGCGGCTGCGGAACAGGTGGCTCTTGATCGTACCCTCGGCGAGCCCGGTGACGCGCGAGATCTCGCCGATCGGCATCTCTTCCAGGTGATACAGCATCAGCAGCGTCCGCTGCAGCGGCGGCAACCGCTCGATGGCGGCGTGGAGCAGGGCCACCGCCTCCCCGTCGGCGGCCGCGGCCTCCAGGTCGAAACCGTCGGCCACGTTCTCGATCAGCGGGTGGCCGTCCTCCTCCGCCCCGGCATCGACCACCGGGATGCGCTTCTTCTCCAGGTGGCGCCTGGCCACCGACCAGGCGACCTGGGCGATCCACGACTTCAGCGCGCTCTCGCCCCGGTACTGGTGCAGCGCCTGGTGCACTCGCAGGAAGGTTTCCTGGCACAGCTCGCGGGTGTCCTCGGGATGCCGCACCATGCGCTCGATCACGTGCCAGCACAGCCCCTGGTATTCGCGCACCAGCCGCTCGAAGGCTCCGGGCTCGCCGGCGACCACCGCAGCGGCCAGCGCCCGGTCGTCATGCAGGGGATCGTCGCGGCGGTCCGGAGGGGCGGCCATGCCGGTCAGGGATACGCCCTGTGCGCACCCGGTTGCAAGGGCGGGACGGGGGGCCGGCCGCCCGGCTTGCAACCGGGTGCGCACAGGGCGTATCTCCAGTCCCGAACCCGCGGATCCCCGCGTCCCGACCGGAACCTGGCCATGGACATCCCAACCGCACTCGTGCCGATTTCCCTGTTCCTCTTCATCTTCCTGACCATCAGGGCCGTGGTGGACGCCCGCGCCCGCCGCAGCATGCTCCAGTCCCACGGCTCGGAGGAGATGCTGCGCGCCCTGGTCGAGGGCGAGGAAGCCCGCCGCCGGCAGTCTTCGCTGCGCTGGGGCGTGATCCTGGTCGCGCTCGCCATCGGCTTCGGCGTGCTCGAGGCCTTCAACTGGGAAGAGCCGTCGCCGGCCGTGTTCGCCGTGCTGCTCGGCGCCACAGGCATCGGCAACCTCGCCGCCTACTACCTGTCGCGCGGCTCGAAGTAAGCACGCGGCGCGGGCCGCGGGGCCTCAGCCCTGCAGCTCGCGCAGCGTGGCCGACGGCGGCGCGTCGAGCACGCGCCGGGTCGCCAGCAACCCGGCAGTCAGCGTGACCACCATGCCGATGCCGGCACCGGCCGCGGCCATCGCCCAGTCCAGGCGCCAGGGCAGGTCGAACACCCGCACCGAGAGCACGCCGGCCAGCACCGAGGCGGCGATCGCCGCCACCAGACCCGCCAGCAGGCCGATCGCCGCGAACTCCGCCACCTGCGCCATCCGCAGCTGGCGGCGGCTGCCGCCGAGCGCGCGCATCACCCCGCCCTCGAGCAGGCGCTCGTCCTGGCTGGCGTTGACCGCGGCCAGCAGCACCAGCACCCCGGCCGCCAGCGAGAACCAGAACACCACCTGGACCACGGTCGAGACCTGGTCGGCGGTCGAACGCACCTGCGCCAGCACCGCGTCGATGTCCACCACCGACAGGTTGGGGAAGGCCTGCACCAGCCCGGCGGTGAAGCGCGCCTTCTCCGGCGGCACCCGCACCGCGGTGATGTGGCTGGCCGGATAGCCGTCGAGCGCACCGGGCGAGGCCAGCACGAAGAAGTTGGGCCGGAAGCTCTCCCACTCCACGCTGCGCAGGCTGGTGATCGCCGCCTCGAAACGCCGCCCGGCGATGTCGAAGGCGATGCGGTCGCCGACCTTCCAGCCGAGCGTCTCCGCGAAGCCCTCCTCCACCGACAGCTCGGGCGGGTCCGGCGTGCCGTTCCAGAACCTGCCGGCAGTGACGCGGTTGTCATCGCGCAGCGTGGCCGCCATCGACAGGTTGAACTCGCGCTCGGCCATGCGCTGCGCGCGCTGGCCGCGATCGGCGTAATCGGCGCCGGTGACCGGGCGGCCGTTGTGCGCGACCAGGCGCGCGCGCACCATCGGGAACAGTTCCGGCGCGCCGAGGCCCTGCATGGCGATGAAGCCGCGCACCGCGTCGAGCTGGTGCGCCTGCACGTTGATGATGAAGCGGTTGGGCGCGTCCTGCGCCAGCGCCAGCCGCCAGCGGTCGAGCAGGTCGGTGCGCACGAACGTCAGCAGCAGCAACGCCATCAGCCCGAGGCCGAGCGCGCCGACCTGGGCGATGCTGGTGCCCGCGCGGCGGCTCACGTTCGCCAGACCGTAGCGCAGCGGGCCGCGCAACCGGGCGCGCACGCGCCGGACCAGCAGGATGAGCACCCACGCGATCGCGGCCAGCGCCGCCAGCGTCGCCGCGATGCCGAGCAGCATTGCCACTGCCAGCACGGCCGAACCGGCCTGCCACCACAGCAGCGCGGCCAGCCCGCAGAGCCCGGCCAGCAGCACCAGCCACGCCGAGGGCTCGGTCGGATCCAGGTCGCGGCGCAGCACCCGCAGCGCCGGGACGCGGCGCAGCGCGAGTACCGGCGGCGCGCCGAACGCCAGCAGCACCAGCAGTCCGACGCCGAAGCCCCGCAGTGCGGGCCACACGCCGGCCGGGGGGATGTCCACCCGCAGCATCCGCTCCAGCCAGCCGGCCACCGACCACTGCAGCGCGAAGGCGATGGCGACGCCGGCGGCGCAGGCCACCAGGCCGAGCAGCAGCAGTTCGCCGATGTGGATCCCGGCCAGCGTGCGCTGCCGCGCGCCGAGGCAGCGCATCACCGCCGCGCCCTGCAGGTGGCGCGTGCTGTGCCTGCGCGCGGCCATCGCCACCGCCACCGCCGCCAGCACCACCGACACCAGCGCGGCCAGGCCGAGGAAGCGGCCGGCGCGGTCCAGCGCCGCGCGCACCTCCGGGCGCGCGTCGGCGACCGTCTCGATCCGCTGCCCGCGGCCGAGGTTGTCGCGCGCGACCGCCACGAAGCGCTCGACCGCGGCCGCATCGCCCGCCACCACCAGCCGGTGGCGGATGCGGCTGCCTTCCTGCACCAGGCCGGTGGACGGCAGGTCGGCGAGGTTGAGGAAGGCCTTCGGCGCGATGTTGAAGTAGTCGATCGCGGCGTCCGGTTCCTGCACCACCAGCGCCGCGAGCCGGAACGTGCGCGCACCGATGCCGACGTCGTCTCCGATCCGCGCACCCAGGGTGTCGGCGCCGGCATGGCTGAGCCACAGCGTGCCCGGCTCCGGGATGCCGGTGGCCTCGCGCTCGACGCCGTCGGTGCCGATGATCCGGAACGCGCCGCGCAGCGGGAACCCCTCGCCCAGCGCACGCAGGTCGCCCAGGCGCAGCCGCGCGCCGGGACCGCTGCCGACGCGGATCATGCTGTCCAGTTCCACCGTTTGCGTGTGGCGCAGGCCCGGCGCTTCCGCAGCCCTGGCGATCGGCCCAGTGACCGGCGCGTCGCCGCGCACCAGCGCGTCGCCGCCGAGCAGGCGGTTGGCCTCCATCGCCAGCGCGCGCCCGGCGCGGTCGGTGACGAAGCCGACCGAGGTCACCGCCACCACCGCCAGCACCAGCGCCGCACCGAGGATGCGGATGTCGCCGGAGGCGAAGTCGCGGCGCAGCTGCCGCCAGGCGAGCGCGAGCATCCTCATGCGCCGCGCACCGCCGTGTCCGACACCAGCCGCCCGCCATCGAGCCGCAGCACGCGGTGGCAACGCGCGGCAAGGCGGTCGTCATGGGTGACCAGCACCAGGGTGGTGCCGGCGTCCGCGTTCATCGCGAACAGCAGGTCGATGACCGCCTGCCCGGTGGCGGTGTCGAGGTTGCCGGTGGGCTCGTCGGCGAACAGCAGCGACGGCCCGGTCACGAACGCGCGTGCCAGCGCCACGCGCTGCTGCTCGCCGCCGGACAGCTGTTTCGGGTAGTGGCCGAGGCGGGCACCGAGCCCGACCTTGCGCAGCATCTCGCGCGCCGGGCCCTCCGCGTCGCCGTCCCCGCGCAGCTCCAGCGGCAGCATCACGTTCTCCAGCGCGGTCAGCGACGGCAGCAACTGGAAGTTCTGGAACACGAAGCCCACCTTGTCGCCACGCACCCGCGCGCGGCCGTCCTCGTCCAGTTCCGAGATGGGCTCGCCGTCGAGCTCGACCCGGCCGCTGCCCGGGGTGTCGAGCCCGGCCAGCAGCGACAGCAGCGTGCTCTTGCCCGAGCCCGAGGCGCCGACCACGGCCACCACCTCGCCCGTCGCGACTTCGAACGAGACGTCCTCGAGGATGGTCAGCTCCCCGGAAGGCAGCATCACCCGCTTGCCCAGCCCGCTGGCGCGCAACGCCGGGGCGCGGGCGGCCGCGGGCGTCTGGACGTGTTCCGGTGCCGCTCCGGCATCTGCGATGTTCATCATGGATCCGCTAAGGTTCTGGCAGGCGCGCGCAGGGCGCGCGGACGTGGAGGATGGCCGGATGAATCCGGGTTATGCGGGCGTGCGCCGCGCGATGCAATGGGCCACAAGTGTATGCCTGCTGCTGTGGGTGTTCGCCTGCGCGGCGCAGGCGCCGGCGTCCGCCGCGGCCGGTGCCCCGGCGCAGCGCACGATCCTGGTGGTGGGCGACTCGCTCTCGGCCGGCTATGGCATGGCCGCGCACGAGGGCTGGGTGGCGCTGCTGGGCGAACGGCTGGCGCGCGAGAAGCCCGGCTGGCGCGTGGTCAACGCCAGTATCAGCGGCGAGACCTCGGCAGGCGGCGCGGCACGCATCGTCGGCGAGGTGCTGCGCCACCGCCCCGCCGTGGTGGTGATCGCGCTCGGCGCCAACGACGGCCTGCGCGGGCTGCCGCTGCGCGAGATGCGTCGCAACCTGGCGCGCATGATCGGCGCCTCGCGGCACGTCGGCGCGAAGGTACTGCTGGTCGGCATGCGCCTGCCGCCAAACCTTGGCCCCGAGTACACGGCAGGCTTCGAGCAGACCTACCGCGACCTGGCGCGGCTGTTCGGCACCGCGCTGCTGCCCTTCCTGCTCGAGCCGGTCGCGCTCGACCGCGAGGCCTTCCAGGACGACAACCTGCACCCCACCGCCACCGCGCAGCCGCGGATCCTCGACCACGTCTGGCCGGCCCTGGCGCCGCTGCTGGACTGAACCCCGCACCGGCCGGCGGCTGCCGCCGGCCGCCGGTCGGGCCGCCAATCCGGGCATCCGGACATTCAGCTTGCCCGGTGCAGAATCGGGGCATGGTCCCGACGGGAGACAACGCCATGAAACGCAAGACCTGCCTGCTGCTCGCCGCCACGCTGCTCGCCGCGTCGGCGGCCATTGCCAAACCCCGCAACGTCACCGACCCGGACGCGCCGCGCAGCCTGCCGGACGAGGGCCCGGTCGCGGTGCAGTGGACCGACCCGGCCGAGTTCACCGAGCTGAAGTTCAGCGGCAACCGCTGGGAAGCGCAGCGCGGCAACTGGGTGTACGACCTGGCCATGCACCTGCGCAAGGAAGCCGAGAAGCGCCTGCCGCCCGGCGAGCGGCTGGAGGTGACCATCACCGACATCGACCGCGCCGGCAGTTACGAGCCGGGGCGCGGCGTGCAGCTCGACCACGTGCGGATCATGCGCGACGTCTATCCGCCGAAGATCAAGCTGGCCTTCCGCCGTTACGGTGCGGACGGGCAGCTGGTCGACGAAGGCGAGCGCACCCTGCGCGACCTGATGTACCTGCACAACATCCAGGCCACCCTCAACAACGACGGGCTGGTCTACGAGAAGCGGCTGATCGACGACTGGCTGCGGCACGAACTGGGCAGCGGGCGCGTGGCCGGCAACTGACGGCCCGCGCAGGCATCCCGGAAAGCCCCGGCCCCGCCGGGGCTTTTCCATGTCCGCCCGGCCACGGCGTTGCTATCCTGCCGCCATGACCGTGTACGTGGACGATGCCGTTTTCCCCTGGCGCGGCCGGAGGTGGGCGCACCTGATGGCCGACACGCTGGACGAGCTTCACGCCTTCGCCTCACTCCTCGGGCTCCCCCGGCACGCGTTCCAGGACAGGACCAGCGGCGCGCACTACGACGTCCCGGCGGAACTGCGCGAACGTGCGATCGCGCTCGGCGCGGTGCCGATCTCGCGCCACGTGGACCGCGAACTGGTGCGGCGGGTGATCGCGCGGGCGAAAGCGCAGGGCCGCCGCGAGGCACCATGACCGCGGCGCCACGCGCACGCGGACGCTAGAATCCGCGCACCACGACGCAACACGCACGCCATGACCGAGAACGACTCGCCTCCCGACCGCCTCAGCAACGACCCGCGCAGCAGGTATTACGACGCGGCCGCGCTCGCGCGCGGCATCGGCATCCGGTTCCGCGGCGAGGAGCGGCGCGACGTGGAGGAGTACTGCATCAGCGAAGGCTGGATCCGCGTCGCCATGGGCAAGGCGCTCGACCGCCGCGGCCAGCCGATCACGATCAGGCTCAACGGCCCGGTCGAGGCCTGGTACAGGCTGCCGAAGCAGGAAGATCCGGAGTAGGCCGCCGGAAGGCACGGCGACTGACCGCGGCAGCGTCCCTGCCCCTTCCGGCCCTCCCACGCCCTGCGGCGGGAGGAACAGGGCGCCGCGGGCGGGTGGGGAGGACCCGTCGCATCGCGGCTAGGCGGCATCGGCGCGCAGGCGCGTCTCCATCAGGTCGATCTCGCGCACCAGCCGGCGGGCGACCTCGTCCGAAATCCGGTGGTGCCGCGCCAGCGCGAAGATCCGGCGGCGTTCCGCCTCCAGGCCGGCCAGGCGCAGTTCGCGCTCGGCCTGGTCGGCCCGGCGCAGGGTCTCGGCCTCGATGGAAGTGTTGTCGTGCTCGGCCAGGCGTTGCTCGTACAGCGCCATCACCCGCACCGCGGCCTGCGCGTACAGGTCCGCGTCATCGGCATCGTCCGGGATCGAGTGCTGCACGCGGTTGATCGCCTCGACCGCGGCCGCGGCCGCCTCGCGCCGCGCCAGCTCCACCTGCCCCGCGATGCCCTGCTCCTCGGGCATGTCCAGGCCCGCCAGCAGCTTCGGCAGCCCGAGCGAGGCCAGCACCAGCGACAGCAGGATCACGCTCGTGGCCAGGAACACCGCCAGCTCGCGCGCCGGGAACTCGCTGCCATCCGGCAGCAGCAGCGGCAGCGACAGCACGCCGGCGAGTGTGATCGCGCCGCGCGCGCCGGCCATGGTCGCCACCATCACCACGCGCCAGTTGACCGGCATCGGCTCGATGCCGCGGCGCCTGGCCGCGGCCGCGCCCGAGCGCAGCGTCACCCACACCCAGACCATGCGCAACGCACCGAGGCCAAGGCCGAGGCCGAGCGCGTAGGCGGCCAGCCACCACGTGTTGGAATGCCCGGCTTCCCGCACCGACTCCGCCGCTTCCTGCAGGATGCCCGGCAGCTGCTCGCCCAGCAGCACGAACATCACGCCGTTGAGCGTGAACTGCAACGTGTCCCACACCGCCGCGCGCTGCACGCGCGTGGTCGCCAGCGCGCGGCCGGTCAGCTCGACATAGCTCATGGTGATGCCCGCCGCCACCGCGGCGAGGATGCCGGAGGCGTGCAGTTCCTCGGCGAGCAGGTAGGCACCGAACGGGATCAGCAGGTTGACCAGGATCGGCGTGCCGCTCTCCTCGCCCAGACGCCGTGACAGGAACATCTGCGCGCGGTTCACCAGCAGGGTGAAGCCGATGCCGATGGCGAGGCCGCCGGCCGCGACCCACAGGAACGACATCGTCGCCTGCGCCAGCGAGAAGCCGCCGGTCAGCGCGGCGGCCACCGCGAAGCGGAAGCACACCAGGCCGGACGCGTCGTTGAGCAGCGACTCGCCCTCGAGGATGTGGCGCAGCCTGCGCGGGATCGGCGAGCGCTTGGCGATCGACGCCACCGCCACGGGGTCGGTCGGCGACACCACCGCGGCCAGCGCGAACGCCACCGGCAGGGGCATGGCCGGGATCATCCAGTGCAGCAGCAGGCCGGCGCCGAACACGGTGAAGAACACCAGTCCGAACGCGAGCATCAGGACCATGCCGCTGTCGCGGAACAGGTCATCCTTGGGGATGCGCCAGCCGTCGAGGAACAGCAGTGGCGGCAGGAACAGCAGGAAGAAGATGTCCGGCTGGAGCGCCACGCCCTCGTCGAACACGCTGGTGATCACCGCGCCCAGGGCGATCTGCACCAGCGGCAGCGGCAGCGAAACCGGCAGGATCCGTTGCAGGTAACCACTGGCCAGCACCGCCAGCAGCATCGCCAGCACCAGTTCGATCGACGCCATCGGACTCCCGTTCGCCTGCCGTTCCGCCCCCTGGACGTATCGTGACACGATACCGTGACACCGCCGCCATCCGCACGCGCGCGGGTGGCATCCCGCGCGGGCAGCCGGCTGGCAACAGCCTTCCGCCGGCCCGCGCCACCTGCCCGGGAGCCCGTCGCCATGTCCCGCTTCGACCTGACCCCGCCCGACGACGCCCGGCGCGCGGCGATCACCGCCTCCCTCAGCGCCGAGGAACGCCGGGTCCTGCTGTCGCACGGCACCGAAGCGCCGTTCTGCGGCGTGTTCCTCGACGACCGGCGCCAAGGCACCTACGTCTGCCGCTTCTGCGGGCTGCCGCTGTTCCGCTCCGGCGCCAAGTTCGACTCGGGCACAGGCTGGCCCAGTTTCTCCGCGCCATTCGACCCGTCCCACCTGCGGTACGTGCCGGACACCAGCCACGGCATGGTCCGCACCGAGGAGGTGTGCGCGCGCTGCGGCAGCCACCTCGGCCACGTGTTCCCGGACGGCCCGCCGCCCACAGGCGAGCGGCACTGCATCAACTCGGTGGCCCTGGCCTTCGTGCCGGCAGGGGAGCCCCTGCCCGACCCGCTCGGCCGCGGCGAAGCCTCCCTTCCCCACGACGCCGGCTGACGGCATCCTTGGCCGCCAGCCCCGTACGAGGCACCCGTCCATGAAATACCTGCTGCTCGTCTACATCGACCAGGAACTGCTCGACGAGGTCCCGCAGGCCGAATACGACCACCTGATGAAGGGCTGCATCGAGCATGCCGACGAGCTGCAGGCGCAGGGAACGCTGCTCGGCTACCAGCAGCTCGAACCCCCGAAGGCCGCGAAGTCGGTGCGCGTCCGCAACGGCAAGGCCACGGTCCTCGACGGCCCGTTCGCCGAGACCAAGGAGATGCTGGCCGGCTTCAACCTCGTCGAGGCCGGCAGCCTCGAGGAGGCGGTGCGCCTGGCGCAGGAGTGGCCATGGGCGCGCTACGGCTGCATCGAGGTTCGCCCCGTGCGCGACGTGGACGAGGTGCGCAGGCGGGTGGGCGCGGCGCCCGCCCGGGCCTGAACTCCTGGCACACCGCCGGCCTGCCATCCGGGGAACCGCCCGCATCCCGGAACCCTCCGGCCCGGGTCGCCACCCCGCCCCCGTCCGGCTGCCGCACCGGGCGGGCCTATTCCGGGATCCTCTCCCAGCATTCGACCCGGTTGCGGCCACCGGCCTTGGCGGCGTACAGCGCGCTGTCCGCACCCGCGACCAGCAGGGCAGGCGGCTCTCCCTCCCGCGGGCGCAGCGCACACACGCCGATGCTGACCGTGACCCGCGGGGCGATCGGCGAGGCCGGGTGCTCCATCCCCGCCGCCTCCACCGCCGCGCGCAGGCGCTCGGCCACCGCCATCGCCTCGTCGCGGTCGCGCCCGGGCAGCAGCAGGACCAGCTCCTCGCCGCCGTAGCGCGCGACCAGGTCGTTCCCGCCAGCGGCGAAGCGCGCGCAGATGCGCGCCAGTCCACGCAGGCATTCGTCGCCGCGCTGGTGGTCAAGGGCATCGTTGAGCCGCTTGAAATGATCCGCGTCCACCAGCAGCAGCGCCACCGGCCTGCCATCGCGCGCCATCGCCCTCCATGTCTCGGCGAGGCGTTCGTCGAAGCAGCGGCGGTTGGCGATGCCGGTCAAGCCGTCCAGCGAGGACAGCATGCGCAACTGCCGGTTCGCCACCTCCAGTTCGGCGACCACGCGCGCAAGGTGGATCGCGCCGGCGACCTGGTCGGCGATGGCGTCGAACATCGTCCGCACGTAGGGCGTGAAGAAATCCCGGTCGGTGCTCTCGATGTTGAGCACGCCATGCAGGCGGTCGCGGTGGCGGATCGGCACCAGGTATTCCGAGCGCACCGTCTCGTGGCCGGGAACATAGTCGGGATCGTTCCCGACATCCTCCACCAGTTGCGCCTGCCTCGTGCGGGCGCAGCGTCCGGCGACCCCGATGGTCACCGGCCATGGCAGCCTGGACGGCCGGGAGAGGTCGAGATCGCCTTCCCGGACTTCCTGCACGAAATGCGTGCCTTCGTCGTCGAGCAGGATGATGCTGGCGATCGCCACCGGCAGGTCGCGCCTCAGGCAGCGCACGATGCGCCGCAACGTATCCTCCAGGTCCTCGCCCTGCAGCGCTTCGTGCGAGACGCGCGCGAGGATCGTGGCCAATGCGCGCGTGGATGCCCCGTCCTCCCGCCCGGGGCCGGGCGGGACACCACCGGGGATGCCTTCCCTACATCCCATCGTCTTCCCCCCTGCGCGGCCGGGCACGCGATCCCGGGCCGCCCCGCGCCGGCCGGCTTTCAGCGCCGGTCCAGCGCGCGTTCGAAACAGTGGTCGCCTGCCGGATGGTGCCACGCGCCGCGCACGTCGTCCTCCCGGCCGGGGCTGGCGGCGGCAAAGCGGGCGCACAGGCGGAACCGGCGGTCGTCGACCGGTTCGTAGCGGTAGGGCGCCCCCTCCGGGTCGTGCCGGGGGACCCGTTCCCCGGCCCCTTGGGCCGCGCGCACCAGCGTCTCCAGGTCCGCCGGCAGGCTCCCTTCGCGCCGGGCATGGGCCTCGACCGCCCGCTCCAGCGCGGCAAGATCGGAGGTGCGGCGCTCATCCAGCCGCAGCTGGCGCTGCGTGCCCGGCCCGCCGGTCACCACGAGGGCGGCGACCACCGCGGCCGCCATGGCCGTACCTGCCGCCACCAGCAGCCAGCGTCCCGCGGCGCCGCTCATGCCTCGCGCTCCTCGCGGCGCAGGTCGCCCAGGTACCAGCCGAACACCGCGCCGGCGATGGCCGCCACCACCAGCACCTTCAATACGAAGCGCACGCCCAGCTCGCCGCCGAGCAGGTTGTAGACCAGCGCGGTCAGGTCGCCGATCAGGAACCCGGCGGCGACGAACAGCGTCAGGTAGGTCAGCCAGCGCCGCACCGCCGACAGCCGCTTGATCGGGCTGCGCGCCAGTTCCCTCGACAGCAGCCACGCGACGAAGGCGAACACCGGGAACGCGATGATGATCGAGGCGGCCGAGAACCGCATCGACCGCGACCGCCACTGCGCCGCGTACCCGGCATCCGCCGGATCGGGGAAGGCATGGTTGATCAGGTCGAACAGCAGGCTGCCCAGGTGCCAGGCGGACCAGTACAGCGCCGTGAACATCAGCAGGTAGAGGAAGGCCTCGCGCGCCGACAGGTACGGGCGCGGACGCGGCACCGGCACCGGGAACCGCACGTCGGCATAGGCGTCGAGCACCGGCCGGATCTGTTCCGGCGCCCAGCCGGCCTGCGCGAGCGCGGCCTCGATCTCCGCCTTGCCGGCACCCTTCGCCAGCGCCTCGCGGACGAACCACTCCAGATCCTGCGTGCCCGGGGCCATGTCCCGTCTCCCTGCGGCCGATGCACCGGAACATACCCCATCGGCGCGGGCCGGTCGTCAGCGGGCCGTTAGCCCCGTGGCGGCCGCGGCACTACCATTGGGCCATGAACCCGAAACCCGTCCTCCTGTCCGCCCTGCTCGCCTGCGCGGGCCTTGCCCATGGCGCCGGGCCCGTCGCCAGCGTGCGCGTGGCCTTCGACCGCGACGGCATCGTCTCGGTGCAGGCCGACGGCTACGCCGACCCCGCCGTGCAACGCCCGCTCACCGCCGACGATCCCGTGCGCATCGCCTCGGTCTCCAAGCTCGTGCTGGCCATTGGCGTGATGCGGCTGGTCGAGCAGGGCGTGCTCGACCTCGACGCCGACGTCTCCGGCGCACTCGGCTGGACCCTGCGCCACCCGGATTTCCCGGACGTCCCGATCACGCTGCGGATGCTGCTGTCGCACCGCGCCAGCCTGACCGATGCCGCGGGCTACTGGCAGGTGCCGCTGGACGGCGATTTCCGCACGCTGCTCGACGACCCGCGCGCCTGGGACCACGAACACCCGCCGGGCACGTACTGGCGTTACGCCAACGTCGGGTTCCCCCTGGTGGCCGCGGTGATGGAACGCGCCACCGGCGAACGCTTCGACCTGCTGATGCGCCGGCTCGTGCTCGAGCCGCTGGGCCTGGATGCCTGCTATGGCTGGCCCACCTGCAGCGAGGCCGCCGCCGCGCGCGCGGTGGTGCTGTATGCCGACGGCAAGCCGGTGGTGGATGACAACCGGGGCCGCAAGCCGGACTGCAGCATCACCCGCGCCAGCGACGGCAGTTGCGACCTGTCGCTCTGGCAGCCCGGGCGCGCGCCCAACGTGTTCGGCCCGCAGGGCGGCCTGCGCATCAGCGCCAACGGACTGGCGAAGATCGGGCGCCTGCTGCTGGGCGAAGGCGAGGTGGACGGCGTGCGCCTGCTTTCGCCCGGATCGGTGCGCGCGCTGGCCGGCCCCGAGTGGACATACGCGCCAGGCAACGGCTTCGCCTTCGAGGAGGACGAGCCCTACGCCGAGGACGCCGGCGCGTTCTTCTGCCGCTACGGCCTGGCCATGCAGACCCTGGCCACCCCGCATGAAGCATGCGGTGATGATCCTTTCGGCGACGGCGTCGAACGCGTCGGCCACGCGGGCAATGCCTACGGCCTGCGTTCCGGGCTGTGGATCGACCGCGAACGCGGCGAGGGCGTGGCCTACTTCGCCACCGGCATCCCCGACGCCGAACCGGGCACGCGCTCCGCGTTCACCGCGATCGAGGAAAAGCTCGCGCGCGGCGAACTGCCCGCGGGGTCTGAACAGGTCCCGTGAACGGAAAAAGGGCGCCGGTCGCCCGGCGCCCTCGCGCACTCCCTCGCGCCTTGCCCGGCCCCGGCATCCCTTGCCTGCATCGGTCCTTCTCCGCGGTCCGGGCACAGGCGCATCCTGCCGCGGGGGCGTTCAGCGCCGCGTGAAGAACACCGCGCATTGCGCCCCGCAAACCTGCGACATGCGTCGCAGGCCGGGGAATCACGCGCATCGGGTAAGCTGCGCAGCGCCCCAGACGAACGCCTGCACGTGCCACGCTACGACGGCCCGCTCCTGACCCGCCAGGTTGCAGACGCGATGCAGCATGCGCGCGACGCGGGCGCGGGGACATGGGAAGGCTCGCTCGACCTGGGCCGCAGCCGCACGCAGGTCTTGCTGTCGGCGGACCGCTGGCGCTGGCAGGGCCGCGATTTCCCCTATCCGGGCCGCTTGAAGGACCGCACCGTCTACTGGTGGGACGGCGGGGGCTTCGTCCCCGCCGCGCGCTACGGCCGCGCGCTGTACAAGCTGGTGCCCACCGGATGGGGCGTGCCCACCTTCGAGATCGACGGCATCAAGATGCTGCCGACCTCGAAGTCCTCGCCGCTGGAGGACGCGCGCGCCAAGGTGGCGCTGGTCGAGCCGCGCGGCAGGCGCGTGCTCGACACCTGCGGCGGGCTCGGCTATTTCGCCGCCTGCGCGCTGGACGCCGGCGCCGCGCACGTGCATTCGTTCGAAAAGAGCGTCGAGGTGCTGTGGCTGCGCACGTTGAACCCATGGTCGCCCGACCCGGGCGCGCCGCAGGTCGCGGCGCGCTTCACCCTGGAGCACGACGACGTCGCGCAGGCCATCGCGCGCCTGCCGGATGCCGCCTATGGCGCCATCCTGCACGACCCGCCACGCTTCGGCATCGCCGGCGAACTCTATTCGCAGGGCTTCTACGGCCAGCTCGCCCGCGTGCTCGCGCACGGCGGGCGCCTGTTCCACTACACCGGCACGCCCAACCGCCTGACCAGCAGGCGCGACGTGCCGCGCGAGGTGGCACGCAGGCTGGAAAGGGCCGGGTTCGAAACGCGCCTTGCGCTGGACGGGGTGTTCGCGCGCAGGCGCTGAGCGGGCTCAGTTGGCGGGCCGCCCGTAGCGCAGCCAGACGCTGGCGTGCTGCTCGTTGACAAAGACCTGCGCCTCCAGCCCCGCCTCCATCGCCGCCAGCACACAGTGCTCCACCGTGTCCAGGCCGTTCGGCTTGACGTGGGCGATACGCAGCCGGCCCAGGCGCGGTCCGACCTCGGCCACCAGTGCATGCCACTCGTCGGCACCCAGCGCCGGCCCCACCAGCTCGTCCACCAGCAGCAGTTCACTGGCTGGCCGCCTGCCGACCTCGTCGGCGATCGCGTGCCAGTAGGCCAGCACGTTGGCAAAGGTGTTCCCGCCGAGGACGCGGGCGTAGATGCGCCCGCCGACTTCACGTCGGACCTTGATCTGCAATGGCTGGTCCACGGCCTCCTCCGCCCCTGCCGGGACGGCGAGGCCGTACAACCATAGCCGGAATCCATGCATGCAAAGTGTGATGCCCGTCCTGTTGCACCAAAGGTTTACGGCAAGCCTTCCAGACAGGTCCGGTTCCTTCCGTTCCCGCACCTTCCCGATCCCGACACAAAGCACCGCCAGTCACCACATGCACATGCGGTCCGGAACACCGCCGGATCCACCAGGCCCGCCGGCATGCATCCGGATGCACGTGCGACCCGGCCCGGATGCGGCCGTTGCAGCCGCAGGATGTGTCCGGGGAGCCTGCACGGCAGTGCCATCGGCCAGCCGGCCCCCGGCGACAGGTGCGCCCCCGGCAAAAAGAGAGGCGGCCCGAAGGCCGCCTCCCGCGTTGCCATGTCGCCGGCTGGAATCAGACGGTCACCGGATTCGGCTTGTCCGGGTCCAGCTTGTAGAGCTTGATCGCGCGTGCGGAGTCCCTGGGCGTCATCCTGCCGTCCTTGACCAGGGCGTCGATGGCGGCGTGGGCGATCCAGTAGCGGTCCACCTCGAAGAACCGGCGCAGGTTGGCGCGGGTGTCGGAGCGGCCGAAGCCGTCGGTGCCGAGCACGGTGAAGGTGCGCGGAACGAAGGCGCGGATCTGGTCGGTGAACGCGCGCACGTAGTCGCTGGCGGCGATGACCGGGCCCTCGGGGCGGCCCTCGAGGCACCGGGTGACGTACGGCTTGCGCGGCTTCTCCTCCGGATGCAGGCGGTTCCAGCGCTCGCAGTCGAAGCCGTCGCGGCGCAGCTCGGTGAAGCTGGGGCAGCTCCACACGTCGGCGGTGACGCCGAAGTCCTTGTCCAGCAGCTCGGCGGCGGCCAGCACCTCGCGCAGGATGGTGCCGCTGCCCATCAGCTGCACGCGCAGCTCGCCCTTCTTCGCCTTGCCCGCATCCTTGAGCAGGTACATGCCCTTGATGACGCCCTCGACCGCATCCGCCGGCAGGTCCGGGTGCGGGTAGTTCTCGTTCATCAGGGTGATGTAGTAGTACTCGTCGACCTGGTCCTCGATCATCCGCTTCATGCCGTGCTGCACGATGACCGCGACCTCGCCGGCGAAGGTGGGGTCGTAGCTGCGGCAATTGGGGATGGCGCCGGAGAACAGGTGCGAGTGGCCGTCCTCGTGCTGCAGTCCCTCGCCGTTGAGCGTGGTGCGGCCCGAGGTGCCACCGAGCAGGAAGCCGCGCGCGCGCATGTCGGCGGCCTGCCAGGCGGCGTCGCCGACGCGCTGGAATCCGAACATCGAATAGAAGATGTAGAACGGCAGCAGCTGCAGGTTGTTGATGCTGTAGCTGGTGGCGGCGGCCATCCACGAGGCGAGGGCGCCGGCCTCGGTGATGCCCTCCTGCAGCACCTGGCCGGTGGAGTCCTCGCGGTAGTACATCAGCTGGTCGCGGTCCACCGGGCGGTACTTCTGGCCCACAGGCGAGTAGATGCCGATCTGGCGGAACAGTCCCTCCATGCCGAAGGTGCGCGCCTCGTCGCAGACGATGGGCACCACGCGGGGGCCGATGGTCTTGTCGCGCAGGATGATGTTGAGCGCCTGCACGAAGGCCATGGTGGTGGACATCTGGCGCTCGCCGGTGTCCTTGAGCAGGCGCTCGAAGGCCTCCAGCTTCGGCACAGTGAGCTTCTCGTCCGCCTTGCGCCGGCGCTGCGGCAGGAAGCCGCCCAGTGCACGCCGGCGCTCGAGCATGTACTGCACCTCCTCGGATTTCTCGCCCGGGTGGTAGAACGGGACGTTGCCGTCCTTCAGCTGCTCGTCCGAAACCGGGATCCTGAAGCGGTCGCGGAAGGCACGCACCGCCTCGTCGTCCAGCTTCTTGGTCTGGTGGGTGGGGTTGAGCGACTCGCCCGCCGAGCCCATGCCGTAGCCCTTGACCGTCTTGGCCAGGATCACGGTCGGCCGGTCCCTGGTGTTCACCGCGGCATGGTAGGCGGCGTAGACCTTGTGCGGGTCGTGGCCGCCGCGGTTGAGGCGCCAGATGTCCTCGTCGGACAGGTTGGCGACCATCTCGCGGGTCTCGGGGTACTTGCCGAAGAAGTGCTCACGCGTATAGGCGCCGCCGAAGGCCTTGCAGTTCTGGTACTCGCCGTCGACGGTCTCCATCATCAACTTGCGCAGCACGCCCTTGTGGTCGCGCGCGAGCAGCGGGTCCCAGTAGCTGCCCCAGATGACCTTGATCACGTTCCAGCCGGCGCCGCGGAACACGCCCTCCAGCTCCTGGATGATCTTGCCGTTGCCGCGGACCGGGCCGTCCAGGCGCTGCAGGTTGCAGTTGACGACGAAGATCAGGTTGTCCAGGCCCTCGCGGCCGGCAATGGCCAGCGCGCCCAGGCTCTCGGGCTCGTCGGTCTCGCCGTCGCCGAGGAAGCACCAGACCTTGCGGTCGGTCTTCGGCATCAGGCCGCGGGCCTCGAGGTACTTCCAGCTGCGTGCCTGGTAGATGGCGGCGATCGGCCCCAGGCCCATGGACACCGTGGGCACCTGCCAGAAGTCCGGCATCAGCCACGGGTGCGGATAGGAGGACACGCCGCGGCCGTCCACTTCCATGCGGAAATGGTCGAGCTGGGACTCGGTGATCCGGCCCTCGAGGTAGGCGCGGGCGTAGATGCCCGGCGAGCTGTGGCCCTGGACGCAGACCAGATCGCCCGGGTGGTCCTTGGACGGCGCGCGCCAGAAGTGGTTGAAGCCCACGTCGTAGAGCGTGGCGCTGGAGGCGAAGCTGGCGATGTGGCCACCGAGGTCACCGGGCTTGCGGTTGGCGCGGACGACCATCGCCATCGCGTTCCAGCGGATGTACGAGCGGATGCGCCACTCCAGCATCGGGTCGCCGGGCATCTTCGGCTCCAGATGCGGCGGGATGGTGTTGACGTAGTCGGTGGTCGGGGAGAACGGCAGGTGCGCGCCGGCACGGCGCGTCAGCTCCACCATGTTCTCGAGCAGGTAATGGGCCCGCTCGGGGCCCTCGTGGTCGATGACCGCCTTCAGCGCCTCGATCCACTCCCGGGTCTCTTCGGGGTTGGGGTCACTGTCGAGGACATCGTTCAGCCAGTTCATCGCACTCTCCGACGCGGCTCCGTGGCCGCAGTTTTCTTGTTCTTCACAGGGTTAGAGCCCGGATTCTAGCAGGGGCGGGCGGCACGCCGGATGGCGGCGCCGGAACGCGCCGTCCCGCGCCGGGCCACTGCACCGGCGCCGCCAGGCCCGTCGGCGCGCGCAATTCCACACCGTATGGAAAGGCCGGGCATGAATGCGCCCCGCCCCCGGCCAGGCCTGCGGCAAGGCCTGGCGCCAGCAATGGACGACGCGATGCCGAATGTCCGGCTCCGGCGCGCGTTGCAACCAGGCGCGAGGCACGCGCATCGAAGCCACACCTTACACCCCCTGGGAGAGACAAGATGCGCAAATTCCTGCTGATTGCCGCCCTGCTCGCGCTGCCGGTATTTGCACGCGAGGCCGCTCCTGCCACGGACGAAGTGCAGGTGATGATCCTGGGCACCCTCCACATGGCCAATCCGGGCGGCCACATCCACGATGACACCATTGACGACGTGCTGGCACCGAAACGGCAGAAGGAACTGAAGGAGGTTGCCGACGCGCTGCTGCGCTTCGCACCGACCCGGGTGATGGTGGAGTGGCCAGACTCGCTCACCACCGAACGCTACCGCCAGTACCGGGAAGGCACGCTCAAACCGAACCGCAACGAGGTCGTGCAGCTCGGCTTCCGCCTGGCCGCGATGGCCGGGCTGGACGAGGTCCACGGCATCGACGTCGACGGCGACTTCCCCTACCCGGAATTGGTGGAGTTCGCGAAACGTACCGGCAGGGAGGCGATGCTGCAGGAGCTCCACGACGAGACCGCCAGACTCGTTGCCGAATCGCAACGTGTCATCGACACCGGCACCATCGCCCGGATCCTGCGCCACATGAACGAGCCCGCCGAGATCGAGCGCAGCCACCGGTTCTACCGGAAGGTACTGCTGATCGGTGCCGGCGACGAACAGCCGGGCGTGGACCTGGCCACCGGCTGGTACCGCCGCAACTTCGCCATCTGCGCCAACCTGCTGCAGAACACGAAACCCGGCGACCGCGTGGTCGTGGTGTACGGCGCCGGGCACGCCTTCCTGCTGCGCCAGTGCATCCAGGAGACCCCGGGCTTCAGGCTGGTCGAGCCCAACGACTGGCTGCCGTGAGCGGAACGGCGCATCCCCGCGGCCCGGCGGGGATGCGCGGCGCCGGGCTCACCGGCGCCGGCTGCGCTCCTTTCTGATCTGCGCCTCGACCGCCGCGATCGCGGTCATGTTGACGATGCGCCGCGGCGTGGCGGTGGGCGTGAGGATGTGCGCGGGCTTGCTGACCCCCATCAGGATCGGCCCCAGCGCGACGCCGTCGGTCATGACCCGGATCAGGTTGTAGGCGATGTTGGCGGCGTCGAGGTTGGGCATCACGAACAGGTTCGCGCGCCCTTCCAGCGTGGTGTCGGGGAAGATCCGGCGGCGCAGCGCGTCGTCCCACGCGGTGTCGCCCTGCATCTCGCCGTCCACCTCCAGGCGCGGCGCGCGGCGGCGCAGGATCTCGAGCACCTGCCGCATCTTGCGCGCGCCCGGGTCGTCGTGGCTGCCGAAGTTGGAGTGCGACATCAACGCCACCTTCGGCTCGATGCCGAACAGGCGCAGGCGGTAGGCGGCCTGCAGGGTGCTTTCGGCGATCTGTTCCGGGGTCGGGTCCGGCTGGACGTGGGTGTCCACGAAGAACCACAGGCCGCGGTCGTTGACCACGCCGGTCATCGCCGAGGTGCTCTGCACGCCCGGGTCCAGGCCGATCACGCTGCGGACGTAGCCGAGCTTCTTGTGGTAGCGCCCGACCAGGCCGGTGATCATCGCGTCGGCCTCGCCGCGGTCCACCATCACCGCCGCGATGAGGGTCGGGCGCGAGCGCAGCAGCGCCTTGGCCGAGTCCGGGGTCACGCCGCGGCGGCAGGTCAGGCGGTAGTAGTGCTGCCAGTAGTCGTTGAAGCGCGGGTCGTCGTTGATGTTGGTCAGCTCGAAGTCCACGCCCGGCTTCAGGCGCAGGCCGAGCTTGCGGATCCGCATCTCGATCACTTCGGGGCGGCCGATCAGGATCGGGTGGGCCAGGCCCTCGTCCACCACCGTCTGCACCGCGCGCAGCACGGTTTCCTCCTCGCCCTCGGCGTAGACCACGCGCTGGCGGTCCGAACGCGCGCGGTCGTACATCGGCTTCATCGCTAGCGCGGTGCGGGAGTGGAACTGGGCCAGCTTCTCGCGGTAGGCGGCCATGTCCCGGATCGGGCGGGTGGCCACCCCCGAGGCCATCGCCGCCTCGGCCACCGCCGGCGCCAGCGTGGTCAGCAGGCGCGGGTCGAACGGGCGCGGGATCAGGTAGTCGGGGCCGAACTGCGGCGTCTCGCCGCCATAGGCGCCGCCGAGGTCCGAGGACTCCATGCGCGCCAGCTTCGCGATCGCGTGCACGCAGGCCAGCTTCATCGCCTCGTTGATCTCGGTGGCGCCCACGTCCAGCGCGCCCCGGAAGATGTACGGAAAGCAGAGCGCGTTGTTGACCTGGTTGGGGTAGTCCGAGCGGCCGGTGGCGATGATCGCGTCCGGGCGCACGCGGCGCGCGTCCTCCGGCATGATCTCCGGGTACGGGTTGGCGAGCGCCAGGATGATCGGGCGCTCGGCCATGGTCGCGACCATCTCCGGCTTGAGGATGCCGCCGGCCGACAGGCCGAGGAAGATGTCCGCGCCCTCGACGATCTCCGCCAGGGTGCGCTTGCCGGTGTCGCGTGCGTAGCGGCGCTTGGCCTCGTCCAGGTCGTCGCGGCCGGCATGGATCACGCCGCCGCGGTCGAAGGCGATGATGTTCTCCGGCTTCAAGCCCAGCGCCACCAGCATGTCGAGGCAGGCGATGCCAGCGGCGCCGGCGCCGGTGGTGACCAGTTTCACCTCCTCGATCTTCTTGCCGGCGATCTCCAGCGCGTTGACCACGGCAGCACCGACGATGATCGCGGTGCCGTGCTGGTCGTCGTGGAACACGGGGATCTTCATCCGCTCGCGCAGCTTGCGCTCGACGATGAAGCACTCCGGCGCCTTGATGTCCTCGAGGTTGATGCCGCCGAAGGTCGGCTCCAGCGAGGCGATGATGTCAACGAGCCTGTCGGGGTCCTTCTCGTCGATCTCGATGTCGAACACGTCGATGCCGGCGAACTTCTTGAACAGCACGCCCTTGCCTTCCATCACCGGCTTGCCGGCGAGCGGGCCGATGTCGCCCAGGCCCAGGACCGCGGTGCCGTTGGAGATGACCGCCACCAGGTTGCCGCGCGCGGTGTACTCGCTGGCCTTCAGCGGGTCGGCGACGATCTCTTCGCAGGCGTAGGCCACGCCGGGCGAGTACGCCAGCGACAGGTCGCGCTGGGTGAGCATCGGCTTGGTCGCGGTGACCGTGATCTTGCCGGGGGGCGAGAGCCGGTGGTAGTCGAGCGCCGCCTTGCGGAAATCCTCGGCGGACGGGGTGGGGTTGGACGTGTTGTCTGACATCGTGGCAGTGCCGCTTGCGGAACGGGAATTCTAGCCGTTTGCCGCGGGCGGGCGCCGGCCGCGCCGATGTTGCGGCGCGGCGGACCTGCCCGCACCGCCGGCCGGGATGCCCGCGGGCGGGTTCCCGGGCTCAGGGGGCGACGAAACGGCAGTCCCCGGGACCGGAAGCAACGGCGCGACAGGCCGCTTCCAGCGCGGCCGCGTCGGGCTTCACGCCCGTGTCCAGCCAGGCTTCGAGCGCGCGCAGTGCGGCGAGGACCGCGGCCTCGCCCGGCCGGCTGTGGTCGTCCCCGCCAATCCGGAACTGAGCGAGCAGGTGGCCGCGTCCGGCCGCCTCCACAACGCGGCGGTACGCATCCAGCGCCGAGGGGGAGACCACGGGATCATGCTCGACGTGCAGGTTGAGCGTCGGCAGTACGATCAGGCCGGACAGGTCGGCATCATATGCAAGCGCGGCGACCGCGGCTGGGTCGGCGACGAATCGCTCCACCCCCCCGTTGAGCGCGTCGTCGTCGCGCGAGCCGCGGTAGACGGTGCGGCTGTTGTCGAAGGGATTGCGGCCACCGAGGTGACGCTGCACCAGGTCGCGGAAATGGAACGTGCCCCAGGCCAGGTGCGCCACGAGCTGTTTCTCCGCGATCCCCGTCACCGCCAGGATGTCGGCCAGCCGCGCCGCCTGTTCGGGTGTGCGCCTTGACGGCGGCCTGTCGATACCGGTGCAGTCATCGACCCGTGCACGCAGTCCGGCGCGGGTCATGGTCGAATCCAGCGGCAGGCCCTGCCACAGCGGGTATTGCGGCTCATCCGGCTTCGGGTGGTTGCGGCAGTAGTATTGGTAGACGGCACGCAGGTCGGCCCGGAACCCGTAGGCACGGGTCCCGCCTGCCAGCACGCCATTGGTCGTCAGCACCGCGTCGTAGTTGGGCCGGCCGTCGTCATCGAGCGCATGCAATTCGGCGAGCTTCGCCGCGACGTTGCCACCCCACGACTGGCCGTGCAACAGGGTCCGTTCCGGCCGGCCCCAGCGCGCCTGGAACGCGACGCGGCTCGCGTCCACGTCGGCCGCGGCCCGGCGCACACCGTAGCCGCCACGCCGGTAGGTCGAACCGATCCAGGCATATCCGGCGCGGACCACGGCCGCGAAGCGGTCGAGATCCTCTGCCGCGTCGCCTGCCTGCGGCTCGCCCAGACGCGGCCCGCCGTGCGCATGCACCACCAGCCTGCGGTTCCACTCGCGCGGGATGGCCGCCAGCAGCCACGCGCCATCGGGATCCCGTGCCTCGTAACAGCCCGCGGCACCAGCCACCGACGGCGGACAGGGCACCTGCTCGAACACCTCTGTCCCGCCGGCACGCGCGGGGACCGCCGGCAGCAGTGCCGCCACGAAGAGGCAAACCGCGACAGATCCGGCCTGCACTGTCCGCACCGCCATCAGAACGAGTGGCTGATGTTGACGTACCAGTAGCGTCCCCACGGCTGGTCGACCGAGCCGCGGTAGCCGCCGTCGGCCAGCGCGGGACCTTCGTCGGTCAGGTCGTTGACGCCGATCCGAACCGCGGTGCCCGACGTGAAGCGGTACTGGCCATAGGCGTTGTAGCGCGTGCGCGACTCCACCACCCAGGGTTCGCCCGAGGCGCCGAGCAGCGAGGGCTGCTCGAACGAGCTGCGATAACGTGCGGACAGGCCTGCGCGCCAAGGCCCCTTGCTCCAGGTGAAGGCCGACGTGGCACGCCATTCCGGGCGGCCGTTCTGGCCGATCAGGCGGCTGGAGTCGGGCAGCGGCGTCAGCGGGTCGATGATGCCGGCCTCGCGTGCCTCGTACAGCGAGTTGACGATGTCACCCGGATCGCGGGTGAACTCGGTCAGCTTGCTTGCGTTCAGCAGCAGGCTGAAATTGCCGTACTTCGTGCGCCGCTTCTCCCAGTGCAGGCTGAAGTCGATGCCTTCCACGGTCTGTGGCTGGAGGTTGATGAAACGGTCGCTGATCGAGACGACGTCTCCCGCCGGTGCCAGGCCGCTGCCATCGAACAACACGATGTCGTCCGGATCCGGGTCGGCGCGAACCACCAGCGGATTCGACCTGCCCTGCACCCGATCGAGATAATCGACAATGAGCGCGGTCTGCGCGCCGAGCAGGCCCACCATCTGCTCCTGCCGGATGCGCCAGCGATCCACCGTGAAGGTCAGCCTGCCCATCGACTCCGGAAGGAAAGCAGGCTGGAACACAAGGCCATACGACAGGTTGGTGCTTTCTTCCGGCTCGAGGTCCGGGTTGCCCGCGACCAGCAACGACACACCGGACGTACCCTGCGCGCACTGGCCCATGGAGGCGATCTCGCCCTTGCGCAGCTGCGCCTCGCAGCGGATGTAGTCCGTGCCGTTGGCCAAGCGGGCGTACTGCGTGGCGTGGGTCTGCTCGAGGTTGGGGGCACGGAACCCCTCCGAATACGAGCCGCGCAGGCGCAGGCCTTCGGCGACGTCCCAGGCCACCGCGATCTTCGGCTTGGCGACGGAACCGAAGTCGGAATAGTGCTCGTAGCGCCCGGCCAGCTGCATGTCCAGCCTGCGCACCAGCGGGATCCCCATGTCGGGAGACAGCAGGGGCACGGCGAACTCGACGTAGGCCGAACCGACCGTGCGTGAGCCGTAGGTGTCCGGGTTCGGGCTGACCGCGGCCACGTTGCTCAGGCTGGTCTGGCCGCTGACCATGTCGGTGAACGTGATGGTCCCGTCGAGGTTCTGGTCGCGGTCGTCCTTCTGGGTCTCGTGCCTGGCCTCGATGCCGAACGCGATGCCGACGTCCCCGGCAGGGAGCCGGAACAGATCGCCACGGTTCATGCGGAAGTCGGCCATCGTCAGTGTGGTGCGCGTCTTGCGTACAAGGTCCATCCGGATCGCGTCGACCGCCGCCTGCGAACTCGGCGAGCAATCACCCCAGCTCCAGGTGTCGATGCAGCCGCCGCTGAACGGGTTGTAGGCGTCCGGCGTGGACAGTGCGAGCTGCCTTTGCAGGGCGGTCATGTTGACGTTGTTTGAAACGTCCTTGGCCTCCGCCTCGGAATACACCAGGGCGCTTTCCCAGTCGAAACCGTTCCACTGCCCGCGCAGGCCGGCCAGGAACCGCGCCTGGTAGTTCGTCACCTCCACGTCCTGGAAGCCCACGTCCACGTAGCGGTAGTTGCTCAGCAGCACCGGCAACCCCTCGTCCGGCACGTCGGTCAGGCCGGGCAGCCGGTTCGGGTTCGGCGTACCGTCCGCGAACGTGACCGGGCCGAAGGGATTCCAGTAGTTGCTCGCCGGGATCCAGATCTCGTTGAGGTTGACCACCGGCGGCTGCGTCGCGCGGCTGACGGCGTGATAGAGGCCCAGCTCGCCGAAGAACTCGACGTTGTCGGTCAGCTCGTGGTGCCCCGTGAGGAACAGGTTCACGCGCTCCACGGACGGCCGCACGGTGGTCGCATACCGGGTGTCGTAACGCATCTCGCGATGCGTGGTGTTGAAGTTGTGATTGCCACTGGCCAGGCACAGCCCCGGCCCGTACGGCACCGCTGCACTCCCGCAGTCGATCGCATCCGGCTGAACGTGGAATTGGCCCGATGCATTGGTGACGAAGACACCATTTGACTGGATCCTCGGTCGGGCGCCAACGCTCATCCTGGCCCACGGCGTGTGCGAGGAGCGCCCGTCAAGCGCCCCGAGCCCGGCGAAGTCCGCGTATCCATCGAACAGCGGCCGCAGATCGTCAGAGCGGGTGAACTCCTGGTCCTCGGCCCACAGCTTGCCCCTGTTGACGTAGCTGAGGAACAGAGAAACGTTGCCGCGTTCGTGGTTCCTGCCCGCGAAAATGCTGGCCTCGTATTCGTCCATGCCGGTGCCCTCGGCAAGTCCGTAGCGGGCATTGAAACTCAGGCCATCGAAGTCGCTCTGCAGCACGGTGTTGACGACGCCGGCCACGGCGTCGGCGCCGTAGATCGCCGCGGCGCCATCGAGCAGCACCTCGACCCGGTCGAGCCCGGACACCGGGATCGAATTGGAGTTGTAGCTGAGCACCGGCACCGTGCCGGTGTCGGACGTACCCTGGCTCGTCGGGTGCTGCACGATGCGGCGGCCATTGAGCAGGACCAGGGTGTTACCCACGCCCAGCGAGCGCAGGTTCACGGAGTTCACGTCGCCGCGCGCCGCGTTGCTGGTCTGCGGGTTGTTCGAGGCATCGAACAGGACGTCGCCCATCTGCGGGATGTCACGCAGCAGCTCGTCGCCCGACATCGCGCCCGCGGCGTCGATCTGTTCGCTGCTGAACACCACCACCGGCAGGGCTTCCGTGGTCGGCGCCCCTCGGATGTGCGAACCCACCACCACGACGTTGTCCAGCGTCTTCGCCAAATCCTGGGCACCGTCTTCGGCCTGGGGCGCGGCCTCCTGTGCCAGCGCTGCCTGGACAGCCGCTGCCAGCAGCGCGACCGCCAGTCCGGCGCGCCTTCCCCGGTATTTCGCTTGCCTGTGCATGTCCTGCCCTCCTCGAAGAAGTAAACGGGTCGGGATGGCGTCCGGCCGGACGCCTCCCGTCAGTCGGCATCCAGCGCTGCCGGGTCACCGCCCGACGCCGGGTCGGGCGCAGCCGCCAGCGGCCGCGGCCTGCCGTCGAGGGCCTGCGCCAGCGCCTCGCGGTCGAGCGCGCCCTCCCAGCGCGCCACCACCACGGTGGCAACAGCGTTGCCGATGAAATTGGTGATCGAGCGGCACTCGCTCATGAACCGGTCCACGCCGAGAATCAGCGCCATCCCTGCGACCGGGACCGTGGGCACCACCGACAGCGTCGCCGCGAGGGTGATGAACCCGGCGCCGGTCACCCCGGCGGCGCCCTTGGAGCTGAGCATGGCCACGAGCAGCAGCGCGACCTGCTGCCCCAGGCTGAGATCGGTGTTGGTCGCCTGCGCGATGAACAGCGCGGCCAGGGTCATGTAGATGTTGGTGCCGTCGAGGTTGAACGAGTAGCCCGTCGGCACCACCAGCCCGACCACCGACTTGCCGCAGCCGGCCCGTTCCATCTTCTCCATCAGCGAAGGCAGCGCCGACTCGGAGGAGGACGTGCCCAGCACCAGCAGCAGCTCGGCGCGCAGGTAGCGGCACAGCTTCAGCACGGAGAACCCGCACAGCCGCGCCACCGCGCCGAGCACCACCAGAACGAACAGCAGCGAAGTGACGTAGAACGTGCCGACCAGCCAGGCCAGGTTGGCCAGCGATTCCACGCCGTAGCGGCCGATGGTGAAGGCGATCGCGCCGAACGCGCCGACAGGCGCCGCCTTCATCAGCAGGTGTACCAGGCGAAACACCGGCGCGGTCAGCGCCTCCAGGAACGACAGCACCGGGCGGCCACGGTCGCCGGCGAGCGCCAGGGCGATGCCGAACAGCACCGACACGAACAGCACCTGCAGGATGTTGCCGCCGACCAGCGCGCCGGGCAGGGTGTCCGGGATGATGTCGAGCAGGAACCCGGTCAGGGTCATCTCGTGCGATTTCTGCACGTAGCCCTGTACCGCGGCGGTATCGAGTGTGGCCGGGTCGATGTCCATGCCGGCGCCCGGCCGCACGGCGTGGGCCACCACCATGCCCACCACCAGCGCCAGTGTCGAGAAGAACAGGAAGTAGGCCATCGCCTTGCCGAACACCCGGCCCACGGTACGCAGCTGGCGCATGCCGGCGATGCCGGTGACGATGGTCAGGAAGATCACCGGCGGGATGATCATCTTCACCAGCTTGATGAAACCGTCGCCAAGGGGCTTGAACTGTTCGGCCAGGGCCGGCTGCCAGTGGCCGAGCAGCGCGCCAAGGGCGATCGCCAGCAGCACCTGCACGTACAGTTGCCGGTACCACGGCAGGCGTGGCATCGGGTTCGTGCTCTGTGCGGGAACGGTATGCATCGAGCGTAGTCGTCCGGGCCGGGACACGTTTGTAACCCGGCTCCATGGCGATGCCGATAACGCATTGGTACTAGCTAATGCATTGGTATTACCCCGCCGCCGGAAGGCACGACCGCCCCCGCCGGCGACTACACTGCAGCCCATGCCCGGATTCCGCCACGTACGCCGCTGGATTCCCGCCCTGCTGCTGGCGCTGGGCGGGATGGTCCTGCTGGCAGCGCTGGGCTGGCGCCTGGGTGGCCAGCGCGAACTGGAGCGCCAGACCACGCAATCGCGGCAACGGCTGGCGCTGCACGCCAGCGCCCTCGAGCAGCTCATCGACCGCTATCGGGCGCTGCCACAGGTGCTGGCACTGGACCCGGAGCTGCGCACCGCGGTCTCGGGGCCCGTGACGGAAACCGTGCGTTTGCGCCTGAACCGGCGGCTGGAGGAAGCGAACCGCACCACGCGTGCATCGACCCTGACCCTGATCGACCGCAGGGCGACGGCGGTGGCGGCCAGCAACTGGCGCGAACCGGGCAGCAACGTCGGCGAGCATTACGGCTTCCGCCCCTACGTGCGCCAGGCATTCGAGCAGGGACACGGACGCTTCTATGGCATCGGCATCACCACCGGCGTGCCCGGCTACTTCCTGTCGGAGCTGATCCGCGGCGACCACGGTGAGCCGCTCGGAGTCATCGTGATCAAGATCCAGCTCTCGGCGCTGGAACGCGAGTGGTTGCGCGTGGATGACACGGTGCTGGTGAGCGACCGGTATGGCGTGGTGTTCCTGGCCAACCAGGATGACTGGCGTTACCGTACCCTGCAACCGCTGTCACCGGAGGCGTGGCGCGAACTCGATGACACCCGCCAGTACGGTTCGCAGCCGCTGCTGCCGGTCACGATGGACACGCGCCGCACCCTCGACGGCGACGCCACGCTGGTCGGACTCCGGACCCCCGCGAGGAAAGGCGACTGGCTGTGGACGCACGCACCGTTGCCTGAACAGGGCTGGACCCTGCACCTGCTGCGCGACGTGCAGCCGGCCGTCGACAACGCCGCGCGCCAGACTGCCATCGGCGGCGCGCTGTCGTGGCTGGCGCTGGTGCTGCTGGCATCCTTCCTGGTGCAGCGCCGCCGCCTGCATGCGTTACGCGCGCGCAGCCGCGCCGAGCTCGAGGCGCTGGTCCAGCAGCACGCGCGGGAACTGCGTTCGGCGCGCGACAGCCTGCTGGAAGCGGCCCAGCATGCTGATACCGGGCTCAGCCGGCAGCTGGACCACCTGCCGCAGGGCGTGGTGGTGATCGATGCGGACCTGCGCATCGTGGCCTGGAACCGGCGGTACATCGAACTCTTCCGCTTCCCGCCCGACCTGATCCGCGTCGGACGCCCGATCGAAGATGTGTTCCGCTACAACGCCCAGCGCGGCCTGCTCGGTCCCGGCCCGATCGAGGAAGCCATCCAGCGGCGGCTGGCGCACCTGCGCCGGGGCACGCCACACCTGCATGAAAGCGAGAAGGAGGACGGCACGGTCCTCGAGATCCGGGGCAACCCGCTGCCGGACGGCGGATTCGTGACCAGCTACGCCGACATCACCAGCTACAAGGCCGCTGCCCGGGAACTGCGCACGCTCGCAGACACTCTGGAGAAACGCATCGCCGAGCGCACCGCGGATCTCGAGCGCGCGCGGCAGGAGGCCGAGGAAGCCAACCGCTACAAAACCCGGTTCGTGGCCGCCGCGGTGCACGACCTGCTGCAGCCGCTCAACGCGGCGCGCATGTTCCTGTCGGCATTGCGCGCACGGCTCGACGACCCGGAGCAGCAGGAGCTCGGCCGGCACGCGGAAGCGGCGCTGGCCTCGCAGGACGCGATCCTCTCCAGCCTGCTCGACATCTCCCGCCTGGAGGCCGGCACCCAGCAGGTCGACATCCGCGCGTTCGAGCTGGGCCCGTTGCTGGACGCGCTGGCCCGCGAATTCGCCCTCCTCGCCGAAGCCAAGGGGCTGCGCCTCGACCTCGTGCCCAGCCGCGCCATCGTCCGCAGCGATGAGGCGCTGATGCGCCGGGTGCTGCGGAACCTGCTGTCGAACGCGGTGCGCTACACCACGCATGGCCGCATCGTGCTCGGCTGCCGCCGCGAGGGCAACCTGGTGCGGATCGAGGTGTGGGACACCGGCCCCGGCATCCCGCAGTCGCGCCAGCGTGAGATCTTCGAGGAGTTCCGCAGGCTCAACGACGGCGGCGAGTCCGGTTCCGGGCTGGGGCTGGCGATCGTCGACCGCATCGCGCGCCTGCTCGGCCACCGCATCGGGCTGCGCTCGTGGCCGGGACGCGGCAGCGTGTTCTCGGTGACGGTGCCGCGTGCCACCGCGGTGGATGACGTGCAACGCGCGGAACCGCCGCCGGCCCCGCCACCGCTGCTGCAGGCCCGGCGGATCTGGTGTGTGGACGACGACAGGCAGAGCTGCATGGCCGCGCGCGCCCTGCTCGAACGCTGGGGTTGCGAAGTCCCGTTCGCCGGCGACCATCACGCTGCGCTCGAGGCCGCCCGCCTCCAGCCCACCCCGGACCTGCTGCTGCTCGACTTGCATCTGGGCGACGCCGGCGGCGTGCAGGTCCATTCGGCGCTGGCCGCGGTCTGGGGCGCGTCGCCGCCGGTGATCCTGCTGACCGCCGACCGCAGCGAACCTGCACAGGCGCTGGCGCGCGCGCATGGCTGGGAATTCCTGCCCAAGCCCGTGCGTCCGTCCGCGCTGCGCGCGCTGATGTCGCAGCTGCTGCTGCGCTCGGCCTGACCCGCGTGGCGCTCAGGCCTCGCCTTCCGGCTCCAGCGCCTTGACCATCAGCGCGGCCTGGGTACGGCTGTGGCAGCCGAGCTTCTTCAGGATCGCGGTGACATGCACCTTCACCGTGTTCTCGGCGAGCCCGAGCTCGTGCGCGATCTGCTTGTTGAGCAACCCGTCGGCGATGCACAGCAGCACGCGGAACTGCTGCGGCGTGAGCTGCGCCAGCCGCGCAGCCAGCTCGGCATCGGCCTGTGAGCGCTCCACGGTCAGCGGAGGGAACCACTCGCCGCCATCCAGGATGGCGTGGACCGCGGCACCCATGGCATCGGCCGGGGAGGACTTGGACAGGAAACCCGCGGCCCCGAACTGCTGCACGCGGCGGATGGTGCGCGGGTGGTCGTTGGACGAGATCACCAGGACCGGCACCTCGGGGCGTTCGCCACGCAGGTACACCAGCGAGGACAGGCCGCGCGCGCCCGGCATTGCCAGATCCAGCAACACCAGGTCGACCTGCGGCTCCACCGCCAGCACCTCGGCCAGGGTCGACACGCTGGAAGCCTCGAGGATGCGCACGCCGGGCAGCGCATCCCGGAGGACATGCAGCACCGCGGCACGGAAGAGCGGGTGGTCGTCAGCGACAAGAATGGTGGCGTCCATGCCGACAGTGTCGCGTACCTGCCCCGGCCGGTCACCCGGTGCCCGGCCATAACCGCGGGTTATGCGTGGCTGGCGACTTTTCACTTGGCCCGGGACCACCCGGGAGACGAAGATGGCATCCCCACTCCCCCCCTCCCCGCTGTCACGGAATCCGGTTCAATGCCCACCCCCCTCCCCGACAACCCGCACTGGCCGCCGCCGTTCCTGCTGTACCTCGGCAACGCGCCCGACGAGCTTTCCGCCAAGACCGCCCGCGGCCTGGTGCGCTTCCGCCCGGAATGGTGCGTGGGCCAGTACCGCGGCCCGGAGTGCAGGACCAGCGTGGACGTGCCGGACATGGACTTCGCGCAGGCGCGCGCCGCCGGCGCCAGGACCATGATCGTCGGCGTGGCCAACGCCGGCGGGAAGTTCGGCGCGGAGACGGTGGCCGACATCGTCGCGGCACTGGACGCCGGCCTGAACGTCGCCTCGGGCCTGCACGAGCGGCTGACCTCGCACCCGGAGATCGTCGAGGCCGCGCGGCGCAACGGCCTGCACCTGTTCGACGCCCGCGTGCCGCCGGCCACCCCGGTGGGCAACGGCCGCAAACGCGCCGGGCGCCGGCTGCTGACCGTCGGCACCGACTGTTCGACCGGCAAGATGTACACCACGCTCTCGCTGGAAGCGGAGATGCGCGCGCGCGGCCTGAAGGCCGATTTCCGCGCCACCGGCCAGACCGGCATCTTCATCGCCGGCCGCGGCATCCCGCTCGATGCGGTCGTGGCCGACTTCATTTCCGGCGGCGTCGAATGGCTCTCGCCGGACCGCCACGATGGCGGCTGGGACCTGATCGAGGGCCAGGGCTCGCTGTTCCATCCTTCGTTCGCCGGTGTCTCGCTCGGCCTGCTGCATGGTGCCCAGCCCGACGCGCTCGTGCTGTGCCACGAGCCGGGCCGCCCGCACCTGCGCGGCCTGCCGCACTACCCGGTGCCCGGCCTGCGCGAGACGCTCGAGGCCAACCTCGCCGCCGCGCGCCTGACCAATCCGGGCGTGGTCGCGGTCGGGGTGTCGCTCAACACTTCGAAGTTCGACGACGCCGAAGCCGGGCGCATCTGCCGCGAGGTGGAGGCGGAGCTGGGCCTGCCCGCCCAGGACCCGGTGCGCCACGGCGTGGCGCGGATCGTGGACCGCCTGCTGGAAACCTTCCCGTGCTGAGCCTCGCCCACGTCACCCATCCGCTCTCGGCGCCGTTCCGGATCTCGCGCGGGGTGCGCACCGCGACCGAGGTCGTGGTCGCCACGATCCGCCGCGACGGCTTCTCCGGCCGCGGCGAGTCCCTGCCCTATGCCCGCTACGGCGAGAGCGTGGCCTCGGTGATCGAGGAAGCCTCGACCCTGGCGCAGGCGGTCGCCGGCGGCATGGACCGCCGGGAACTGCTCGAACTGCTGCCGCCGGGAGCGGCGCGCAACGCGATCGATTGCGCGCTCTGGGACCTCGAGTCCCGGCAGCGCGGCCTGTCCGTCGCGGCCATGCTCGGCCAGCCGGAACCGTTGCCGCCGCTGGTCAGCGCGCAGACCGTCAGCCTGGACACGCCCGAGCGCATGGAACGGGCGGCACGCGCGCTGTCGCACCTGGGGCTGGTCAAGATCAAGGTGGATGCCGGCAACCCCGCCGCGCAGATCCGCGCCGTGCGCAGCGCCCTGCCGGACGCGCGCCTGATCGTGGACCCGAACGAGAGCTGGACCCTGGAACTGCTGCGGGAAATGCAGCCGGTGCTGGCCGAGGCGCGCATCGACCTGGTCGAACAGCCGCTGCCCGCCGGCCAGGACGACTGCCTGCTCGGCTTCGCCTCGGTCGCGCGGCTGTGCGCGGACGAGTCCTGCCACGTCGCCGCCGACCTGCCGCGGCTGCGCGGCCGGTACCAGGTGGTCAACATCAAGCTCGACAAGACCGGAGGCCTGACCGCCGCGCTGGAACTGCTTGAGCAGGCGCGCGCGCAGGGCTTCGGGATCATGGTCGGCTGCATGATCAGTTCCTCGCTGTCGATCGCGCCGGCGTGGCACGTGGCGCGGCACGCGGAATTCGTGGACCTCGATGGCCCGCTGTGGCTGACGGACGACCACCCGGGCGGCGTGGCCATGCGCGACGGCCTGTTGCACCCGCCCTCGCCGGCGCTGTGGGGCGGCGGCGTGGTCCAGGCGGCACGGGAACCTGGCGCGGCATGAGCGTGGGCGGACGCATGCTCCCGCGTGGCCTGGCCGCGCTGCTGCCGGCACTGCTGGCCGCCTGCGCCGCCACCGACCCCGCCGCGGCCCGTCCCGAGGCCGACACCCTGATCCACGGCGGCCTGCTGTTCGACGGCAGCGCCGACGGCGGCCACGTCGCCGACGTCGCCATCGCCGGCGACCGCATCGTCGAAGTCGGCCCGGGCCTGCGCGGGCGCTACCGCGCGCGCCGGGAGATCGACGCCACCGGCCTGGTGGTCGCGCCGGGCTTCATCGACCCGCACACCCACCCGGATACCTACCTGCGCTCGCCCGATCCCGCGCAGCGCCGGATCCTGCCGTGGCAGCACCAGGGCGTGACCACGATCTTCATCGGCATCGATGGCGGCGGCACACCGGACGTGGCCGAAGAGCGGCGCAGGCTCGAGGACGCCGGCATCGGCGTCAACGTCGCCATGCACGTCGGCTTCGGCGCGGTGCGGCAGCGTGTCCTTGGCGAGGACGCGCGCGCGCCGGACGAGGCGGAACTGCAACGCATGCGCGCGCTGGTCGCCCGGGGCATGTGCGAGGGCGCGTTTGGCCTGTCCGCCGGGCTGTTCTACGCACCACAGAGCTTCGCCTCCACCGGCGAGGTGGTGGAGCTGGCGCGCGAGGCCGCGCTGCGCGGCGGCATCTACGACACCCACCACCGCGACGAGTCGAGCTACTCGATCGGGCTGCTCGGTTCGATCGAGGAGGTGCTCGAGATCGGCCGGCGCGCGGGACTGCCGGTGCACATCGCCCACATCAAGGCGCTGGGCGCCGATGTCCACGGCAGCGCCGGCGAGGTGATCGCGCGGATCGAGCGCGCGCGCGCCGAAGGCCTGCGCGTCACCGCCGACCAGTACCCTTGGCTGGCCTCGGCCACCGGCCTCGGCGCCGCGCTGCTGCCGCGCTGGGCGGTGGACGGCGGCCGCCAGGCGCTGCTGCGCCGGATCGACGACCCGGGGACCGCGGCCCGCATCCGCGGGGAGATGCGCGCCAACCTGCAGCGGCGTGGCGGCGCCGACGCGATCCTGATGATCGCCGATGGCCGGCCGTGGAGCGGACTGACCCTGCAACAGTACGCGGAACGCGAGGGGCTGGATGCGATCGAGGCCGCGCTGAAGATCCTGCGCGAGGGCGACGGCCGCTCGCAGCGGATCGCCTCGTTCAACATGCGCCGCGACGACGTGGAGCTGTTCATGCGCCAGCCCTGGGTGATGACGGCCTCCGACGGCGGCGACGGGCACCCGCGCCAGTACGCGACCTTCCCCGAGAAATACGCGCGCTTCGTGGTTGCCGACGGCGTGATCAGCCTGGCCGACTTCATCCACCGCTCGACCGGCCTGACCGCGGAGACCTTCGGCATCGAGGGCCGCGGCTTCCTGCGCCCGGGCCACTACGCCGACGTGGTGGTGTTCGACCCGCGGCGCTACGTGCCGAAGGCGGATTACCGCAACCCGCATGTGCTGTCGGAAGGCGTGGTCCACCTGTTCGTCAACGGCGTGCAGGTGATCCGGGGGGGACAGGCGGCACATGCGCTGCCGGGCCGGGTGCTGCAGCATCGGCCGCCACCGGGCACCTGCCCCTGACCGCGGCCCGCGCCGCACGACGCGAGGAAACCCATGCTCCAGCTCGACGCCGTCCAGACGCTCGCCTTCGCCGGTATCGCACTGTTCCTTGGCTACGCGCTGTGCCGCGCGATCCCGGTGTTCGGGCGCTACAACCTGCCGCCGCCGGTGGTCGGCGGGCTGGTGTTCGCGGCCGTGGCGTGGATCACGCACGACCGCGGCGCGACCCTGTTCGTGCTCGACACCTCGCTGCAGACCCCGCTGATGATCGCGTTCTTCACGACCATCGGCATGAACGCGAGCGTGCGCCTGCTGCGGATCAGCGGCGGCCAGGTGCTGCTGTTCCTGGTCATCGCCTCGCTGTTCGCGGTGGCGCAGAACCTGCTGGGCATCGCGGTGGCGTCCGGGTTCGACCTGCACCCGCTGTTCGGCGTGGTCGCCGGCTCCACCACGCTCACCGGCGGCCCCGCGACCGGCCTGGCGTTCGCGCCGCTGTTCGAGGAAGCCGGGGTCAGGGGCGCCGAGTCCATCGCCGTGGCCTCGGCGATGGCCGGCATCGTGCTGGGCGGGCTGGTCGGCGGCCCGGTGGCCACCGTGCTGATCCGGCGCCACGGGCTGGTGTCCGCGCGTCCCGACGACCACACCGCGCCGGACGACGATGCCGTGATCCCGGCGCAGACCGGGGGCCAGCGCGAATACAACGCGCTCAAGAGCCTGGTGGTGATCCTGGTGGCGATGTGGCTGGGCGCCTGGGTCAGCAGGCTGATCTCGTCCACCGGCATCACCCTGCCGGCCTACATCGGCGCGATGCTGGTCGGCGCGGCGATCCGCAACCTCGACGACGCCACCGGCTGGATCCGGCTGTCGGTCCCGACCACCGACCTGATCGGCAACGTCAGCCTCGCGCTGTTCCTGTCGGTAGCGCTGATGAACCTGAAGCTGTGGGAGCTGGCCGGGCTGGCGCTGCCACTGCTGGTCAACCTGGTCCTGCAGGTGGCGATGGTGGCCACGTTCTGCGCGGTGGTGTTCCGGCTGATGGGCCGCGACTACGACGCCGCGGTGATGGGCGGCGGCTTCATCGGCTTCATGCTCGGCACCACCGCCAACGCGATGGCGGTGATGCGCACCCTGGTCGAACGCTACGGCGCGGCGCCGCGCGCGTTCCTGGTCGCGCCGCTGGTCGGGGCGTTCTTCATCGACTTCACCAACGCGCTGATCATCACCGGCTTCATCAACTTCTGGCGCTGACGTCGCGCGTGGCGGGCGTCACCGTGCGCCCGCCGCGCCGCCGATGAAGTGCGCGTAGAGGGCGCGGTTGACCGCGGTGCGCACAGCCATGTCGCGGGTGCCGTTGGTGATCACCACGAAGCCGAACTTCTTCTCCGGCTCGAAGAACATCGAGCTGTACAGCCCATAGGCCGAGCCGGTGTGCCCGACCATGCACTCGCCGGGGATCAGTCCGCGGTCGGTCCTGATCGCGAACCCGTAGTACGCGCCGTCGTCCGTGGGCACCGCCTCCTGCTGCATCAGCGCGGCGTCCTCCGGGGAAAGCACGCGCACGCCGTTCCAGGCGCCGCCGTTCATCAGCACCAGCATCCAGGTGGCCAGGTCGGGCGCGGAGATCTTCATGCCGCCGGTGGGCGACATCATCGGCGCGTCGTAGCCGATTCGGTAGCCCTGCAGGCGCACGCCCAGCGGCGCATAGGCCTGGTCGTTGCGCACCAGGCCCCGGCCTTCCTGCCAGCGGTAGATCCTGGCGAAACGGCCCGCGTCCAGCTCGTCCACCACGTAGCCGCCATGCAGCCCGAGCGGCCCGAGGATGTGTTCGCGCACGTAGTGGTCGTAGCGCTGCCCGGACACGCGCTCGACGATGGCGCCGAGCATGTTGTAGCCGAGGTTCGCGTACTCGTAGAGTGCGCCCGGCTCGCGGCTGGCATAGCTGCCATGCCAGTCCGGGCTGGTGGCGGGATTGATGACGTCGAGGCTGTAGTACTCCTGCGCGTCGGTGATCGAGGAGGTGTGGGAAAGCAGCATCCGCACCGTGATGGGCCGGCCGGGAAAGGCCGGGTTGCGCACCGGGAAACCGAGCAGGTCGCCGACGTCGTCATCGAGCGACAGCCGTCCCTGCGCGGCCAGCTGCAGGACCGACGCCGCCGCGAACGACTTGGAGATCGAGGCGATCCGGAACAGGTCGCCCGGCTCGAGCGCGATCCCCGCCTCGCGGTCCTTCCAGCCCAGGCCCGCCTGGTACACGACGGCGTTGTCCTTCACCACCACCACCGCCAGGCCCACCGTGCCGTGCTCGTCCATCAGCGCCCGCAGCCGGTCCTCGATGCCCGCCGCCGACGCCGGCAGGCACAGCCACAGCAGCATCAGGAAGGCGGGAAGAAGCCGGATCCGGCGATGGTTGCGCATGCGTTCCTCCTGGCGTGTCGCGCCCGGCACCCCGGGCCGCGGAAAAAAGAAGCCGCCCGCGCGGCTGCTCTGGGGGGTCCCGGCGCGGGCGGAAGGGAGCAAGGGAGAGAGCGGATCGTCCGGGAACGTCAATCGAAGTTCTTCGTCAGCGTCAGGTAGTAACCCCTGCCGAGCGCGTTGTGCAACGAGGAATTGAAGCCCAGCGCGTTCGGCACCAGCGGCGGCTCGCGGTCGCCGATGTTGCGGATGGTCAGCCGGATGCGGGTGCCGTCGAGGAAGGAGCGGGTATTCTCGAAGCGGCGCTCGACCCAGAGGTTGGTCGTGGTCCAGCTCGGCACGGGGAAGTAATCGCCGTCGTCCGATACCGCTCCTGTCGACTCGAACCCGTCGACGTAGTTGACGAAGCTGCCCACACCCCAGCCGTTCCGGCGCCAGGACATGGAAAGCGTCGCGCGCCATGCCGGCTTGCCGTTCACGCCCAGCAGGTTGCCGGCGTTGCGGATGTCGAAGTTGCTGTCGATGATGCCGGCCTGCTGCGCCTCGATGATGCGCAGCTCGTCCTCGGTGGCCTGCTGGGTCATCTCGATCAGCTTCGTCGCGTTGAGGCTGGCATAGAAGGTCCCGGCGTTTCCGGTACGCAGGCGCCAGTCGATGCCGAAGTCCACGCCGCGCGTGGTCTTCGGCAGGCGGTTGATGTAGATGTCCTCGACGTGGTCCACCATGCCAACCGGCTCGAGGCCGGTGCCTTCGAACAGCGCGATGCGGTCGGCATCGGGCGGCAGGCGCACCACGGCCGGGTTGTAGGAACCCTGCATGCGCAGCAGGTAGTCCAGGGCCAGGTGGGTCGCCTCGCCGAGGATGCCGATGACGTCCTCCTGCTCGATCTCGAAGTAGTCGACGGTGAACGTCATGCGGGTGGAGGACGGCAGGAACTTCGGCTGGAACACGAAGCCGGCCGACCAGGTTTCCGCCTTCTCCGGCTCGAGGTCGCGGTTGCCGCTGCGGACCGCCACCGTGCTGTAGGAACGGCTGCAGCGGTGGATGCCATCGATGGTGCCGCGGCGGATGTCTGCCTCGCAGACGTAGTAGTCGGTCCGGCTGTTGCTGACCGTGGTGCCCTCCGCGTACATCTGCATCAGGTTGGGGGCCAGGAAGCTCTGCGACCAGCTGGCCCGCATCGTGAAGCCGTCCACCAGGTCCCACGTCATGGCCAGCCTGGGCTTGGTGACGCCGCCGAAGTCGGAGTAGCGCTCGTGGCGCCCGGCGACCTGCAGGTCGAGCGCGCGCACCAGCGGGATGCCCATCGACGGGGACACCAGCGGAACCGCGAACTCGGCGTACAGCGAGGCGACGTGGCGGTCGCCCGAGTTGTCGCCCGATGGGCTGGCGCCGAGCACGTCGCTGGTGATCGCGCCGGTGAGCGGGTTGGTGTAGGTGATGGTGCCGTCCAGGCGCGGGTCACGGTCGTCGCTCAGCGTCTCGCGCCGCCACTCCGCCCCGAACGCGACGCCGACGTCGCCCGCGGGCAGGGAGAACAGATCCTCCCTGATGAACCGGGTGTCCACCTGGAACAGCGTCGCCTTGCTGCGACGCACCACCGGCACGGTGAAGTATTCGATCGCCTTCTGGTTGCGCGCGGGATCCAGCGGCGCCTCCCAGTCGTCCAGGTTGCCACCCCAGAACGGGTTGTAGGCGTCCGGCGTGCTCCATGACAGCGCCTCGCTGAACAGCGTGTTGCTGATGGTCCCGTGCTGGGTATCACGCGTGGTCGCGGCCGAATACAGCACCGCGCCTTCCCAGTCGAAGCCGGCCACCGTGCCGCGTACGCCGGCCAGCACGCGGTACGACCTGTCGTCGACCACGTAGGGCCGGGCGACGTCGGTCGGCCGGTAGGTGCTCAGCCGGATGTCCAGGCCCTCCTCCGGGGCGTCGATGCCCGGCAGGCGGTTCGGGTTGAGCGACCCGTCCGGCAGGTACATCGCGCCGAACGGGTTGTAGTAGTTGGTGCGCGGCACGATGATCGGCGCGGCGCCAAGGGGTGCGGCCTGCTCGCGCAGGCCGTTGTATTCCGCCTGGTAGTACGCCAGCTCGCCGAACGCGACGAAGTTGTCGTTGATGTCCTGCTCGATGGTGCTGAACAGGTTGAAGCGGTCCACCTCGCCCAGGATCTGGCGCTGCCTGTTGGCGTTGAAGCGCAGCCCCCGGTCGATGGTCGAGCTCTGCGTGCCGGACATGATGCACACGTCGGCGTTGATGGCGGCGGTGCAGTTGTGCAGGCCGACCGGGTCGATGTGGAACTGGCCGCTGGCGTTGGTGATCAGCTGGTTGGACGCGTTGCGCACCGGGACGTTGCCGATCGTCTGGAACGAGCCCCACGCCGAACTGCTGATGCGTTCGTCGAACGCGGCCAGCCCCTCGAACCCGGTGCCTTCCACCAGCGGCCGCCGGTCCATGTTCGCGCTGCGCCAGTATTCGCTCGCCGGAAGGTCGCTGCGATGGGTCCAGCCGCCGAGCACGGTCACGCGGGTGCGGCCGTCGTTGAACCACTTGCCGGCCTTGAAATTGATGTTGCCCTGGCGCAGGTCCACGTTCTCGGACCCGCCGTACTGTGCCTGCACCTGCAGGCCCTGGAAATGGGTGTCCATGACCACGTTGACCACGCCGGCCACCGCGTCCGAGCCGTACAGCGCGGAGGCGCCGCCAAGCAGGGTCTCGACGCGCTTCGTGCCGAACAGCGGGATCGCGTTCATGTTGGCGGTCTGGCGCGGCACGAGCAGTTCGGTCTGCGTGCCCGGGTGCGGGACCATGCGGCGCCCGTTGACCAGCAGCAGGGTGTTGCCGGTCCCCAGGTTGCGCAGGTTGATCGAGCCGACGTCGCCGCGGGCCGCGTTCAAGTTCGCCGCGGTGTCGGTGTTGTTGAACATCATGTCGCCGACCTGCGGGATCGCCTGCAGCAACTCGTCGCCGGAGATCGCGCCGGTCGCCTCGATCTTCTCCTCGTCCAGCACCACCACCGGCGAGGGGCCTTCCGTGCGCGTGGTCGCCAGACGGCTGCCGACGACCACCACCGCGTCCAGTTCCCTGGCCCTGGCCTCGGCCGGCTGTTCCGGTGGCGTCGCGCCGGGTTCGGGCTGCTGCTGCGCGAAAGCCATGTTCTGGAGCGCCGCCCCCAGCACCAGGCTGAGCAGCGTCGGCTTGAAAATACGGTGGCGCATCGTCATTCCCCCTCGTGGCACCTGGTACGGCGACTGTTGCCTCGAAGCCCGAATTTAGCGGCAGCCCGGCGACGTGAAGCATCGCTTTTTCGCCTCGCCCCATAGCGGCAGGTTATGCCCCGGCTCGGGATCCGCGGCGACGGCCAGCGCGCCCGGTCGCCGCGGATCGGCGGCGCCCTCGACCCGGCCGCCCTCCCCGGCCAGCAGCGTCTGCGTGCTGCCGATGGTCTGCCCCTGTTCCGGGCGGTGGCCGCGCTCACGCAGCAGGCGCAGCGTGTCGGGACTGAAGCCGCGCTCGACCTCGAGCCGCCCTTCCGCGTCCACGCGCTGGTGGATGCGTGGGAACGACGTGGCCTCGGCGATGTTCATCCCGAAATCCACCACGTTGACGATCATCTGAACCACCGTGCCCGGGATGGTGTTGCCGCCCGGGCTGCCGGTCACCAGCCACGGCCTGCCGTCGCGCAGCAGGATCGTCGGCGACATGCTCGATACCGGGCGGCTGCCCGGGCGCAGCGAATTCGGCGGCAACGGGCGCCCCTGGCGCATGGCGTCGAGCTGGGCCTGCAGCGAGAAGTTGCCGATCAGGTTGCCCAGCAGGAATCCCGTGCCCTCGATCATCACCCCGGAGCCGAAGTCCGCGCCGATGGTGTAGGTGTTGCTGACCGCGTTGCCCTCGGCGTCGATCACCGACAGGTGCGTGGTCTCGCGGCTTTCGCGTGCCCAGGGGTCGCCTGCCGGCACCCCCGCGGCGGGCCGCGCGCGCGTCATCGAGATCCCGCGGGCGCGAGCGGCCGCGTACTCCTTCGACAGCAGCCCCGCCACCGGCACGTCCACCGCCGCCGGATCGCCGATGTGCGCCTGGCGGTCACGCCATGCGAGCTTGGTGGCCTCGGCCAGCAGGTGCAGGGCATCGGCGGAACCCGCGCCCATCGCGGCCAGGTCGAACTGCTCGAGGATGTTGAGCGTCAGCGCGACCCCGAGGCCCCCGCCGCTGGACGGCGGCATGGTCACCAGCTCGATGCCGCGGTAGCTGCTGCGCAGCGGCTCGCGCTCGATCGCGCGGTACGCCGCCAGGTCCTCCTTGCGCAGCAGGCCGCCGTGCGCGCGCATGCCGGCGTCGAGCCGCTCGGCGATCGCACCGCGGTAGAACGCATCGGCGCCATGCTCGGCGATCTGCCGCAGCGACCACCCCAGGTCCTTCTGCACCAGGCGCTCGCCGGCGCGCAGCGCGGTTCCGTCCGGATGCAGGAACACCTTCGCGCCGGCCTCGCTGCGCGCCAGCCGCTCCCTGCCCCAGTCGAGCGCGAAGGCCTCGTCACGGCTGAGCACGTAGCCTTCCTCGGCCAGGCGGATGGCCGGCTCCAGCAGGCGCTTCCACGGCAGCCGGCCATGGTTGCGGTGCGCCAGCGCAAGCCCCGCGACCGTGCCCGGCACGCCGGCCGAACGGATGCCCGCGTCATGGCCCTGCAGCCTGCCGTCCGGGCCGACGTAGGCGTCCAGTGAAGCCAGCGCCGGTGCCATCGAGCGGTAGTCGATCGCAACCGTGCGGTTCTCCTTCGCAAGGTGGACCAGCATGTAGCCGTCGCCGCCGATGTTGCCCGCGCGCGGCAGGGTGACCGCCATGACGAAGGCCGCCGTCACCGCGGCGTCCACCGCGTTGCCGCCCTCGCGCAGCACCTGCGCCCCGGCCTCGCTGGCCAGCGCGCTCTGGCTCACCACCATGCCGCCGGCGGCAACCACCGGCTTGTGGATCTGCTCGTAGTTGAGCAACTGCCGCGCCTGCGCGGATGCCGCCGGCGGGGCCATGAACGCCCCCGCCGCGAGCAGCGCCATGCAGAACCGGAACACGGGATTGCGCATGCCGCGATGCCTCCTGTCCGAACACACCGCCGCCGTCCCGCCCGCGGGCGCCATGCCGCGCGCGGCGGTGGCGGCCCGTCAAAACTGCACCAGCGCGCGGCGGCTGTCGCGCTGCTTTTCTGTGGACGGGTATTCCTTCCGGCTATGGCACGCGCCAGCAAAGCGATGGGCGGCCTCCCCGCGGTGGCGCTAACCTCCTGTTCCGTCGACTCGCACCCGGGTGCTTGCCATGCAGACCCGTATTCCGTCCCCGGCGATGCGCGCCATGCGCCACTTCGCAGCGGGCCTGTGCATCGCGCTCCTCGCCGCCTGCGCGACGCGCGCGCCCGTGGCACCGCAGGCCACGCAGCCACGTCCGGCCGGCTACGTCAGCAGCGCGCATCCGCTCGCCACCGGGGCCGGGCTGGAAGTCCTCCGGCGCGGCGGCAGCGCGATCGACGCGGCCATCGCCATCCAGGCGATGCTGGGCCTGGTCGAACCGCAGAGTTCGGGCCTGCTCGGCGGCGCGGTCCTGCTCCACTACGACGCGTCCACGCGGCGCATCGACGCCTACATCGGCCGCGAGCGCGCGCCGGCCGGCGCCTCGCCCGCCATGTTCACCGCGGACGACGGCCGCCCGCTGCCGCGCGCGGAGGCGATGCTCGGCGGGCGCGCCACCGGCGTGCCCGGCGTGCTGCAGGCGCTGGAAATGGCGCATGCCGACCACGGCCGGCTCCCGTGGGCGGAACTGTTCGGACCGGCCATCGCCCGCGCCCGCGAGGGCTTCCGCGTCAGCCCGCGACTGCACCGCCACATCACCGGCGGTTTCCCGCAGGCGCGCGCACCGGACGTGGTGGCCATGTTCACGGGGCCCGGCGGCTCGCGCCTGCGCGCCGGCGACACCTTCCGCAATCCCGCCTACGCCGACAGCCTGCGCAGGATCGCCGCACACGGCGCCGGCGCCCTGCGCAGCGGCCCGCTCGCGGACGCACTGGTCGCACGCGTGGCGGAACCGCCGCTCGGCGCGCGGATGACGCACGACGACCTGCGCATGGCGGTGGCCGAACGCCGCGAACCGCTGTGCCGCCCCCTGCGCGCTTACCGGATCTGCACCGCGCCGCCACCGGCCAGCGGCGTGGGCCTGTTGCAGCTGATGCTCCTGCTCGACGGCACCGACATCGCCGGCCGCGGACCCGGCGACCCGCGGGCCTGGTTCCTGTTCGCCGAGGCCAGCCGGCTGATGTATGCCGACCGCGACCACTACGTCGGCGACCCGGACTTCGTCCAGGTCCCGGTCGAGGGCCTGCTCGACCCGGACTATGTCGCCTCGCGCCGCGCGCTGATCGGCCCGCGCGCCGCGCCGGGCGCGCCCGCCCCCGGCCGCCCGCCGGGGGCACCCGATACGGGCCGGGACGACACCGGCGAACCCGGCGGCACCAGCCACTTCGTGGTGGTGGACGGCGACGGCAACGTGGTCTCGATGACCACCACCATCGAGTCCTTCTTCGGCTCGGGGCGCGTGGTCGGCGGGATGTTCCTCAACAACCAGCTCACCGACTTCTCCTGGGGCGCGGACGCGGCCGCGGCCAATGCCATCGCGCCGGGCAAGCGGCCGCGCTCCTCGATGTCGCCGGTGATCGTCACCGACCACGAGGGCCGCTTCGTCGGCGCGATCGGCTCGCCCGGCGGCAACGCCATCCCCGCCTACGTCGCCAAGACCCTGGTCGGCTGGCTGTACTGGGGCCTGCCGCTGCAGGACGCGGTGGCCCTGCCCAACCTCGTCGCGCGCGGCACGCGGTTCAACGGCGAGGCCTCCGCCTTCCCGCAGCAGGTGCGCGAGGGGCTGGCTGCGCTCGGGGTGGAGGTCGTGCCCGGCGCAGGCGAGGACTCGGGCCTGCACGGCGTCGCGGTCGACGGGCGGGGACGGCTGCAGGGCGCGGCCGACCCGCGCCGGGAGGGCACGGCATCCGGACCTTAGTCATGCGACAGGCGGGGCCGGCGGAGCGATCATCAGGGCCGCCACCCCCTTCCCGTCCCCACCGCCATGCGCTTCCGCCAGATCGAGGTCTTCCACGCCGTCTACACCACCGGTTCGATCAGCGCCGCGGCGCGCATGCTGCACGTGTCGCAGCCCTCGGTCAGCAAGGTGCTGCACCACACCCAGCAGCAGCTCGGCATGGAACTGTTCCGCCTGGTGCGCGGCCGGCTGGTGGCCACGGAGGAGGCGCACACGCTGTTCGCCGAGGTGTCCGAGGTCTTCAGCCGCCTGACCTCGCTGCAGAAGACCGTCGCCAACCTGCGCAACCTGGCCGGCGGCCGCATCCGCCTGGCGGTGGTGCCCTCGCTCGGGCTGCACGTCGCGCCGCTGGCGATCGCGCGTTTCCGCGCGCGCCACCCGGACGTCACCTTCGACGTGCAGACGCTGCACCACGACGAACTGTTCAAGGCGCTCTACGAGCGCAGCTGCGACATCGCCATCGCCTACGACCCGCCCGCCCACCCGCGGATGGTGCGCCGCGACGTCGACTCCGGCGAGCTGGTGCTGGTCTGCCGGAAGGAGATGCTGCCGGACGCCGGTGAACGGGTGCCGCTGCAGGTCCTGCACGGCCGCGACCTGGTCGGCCTGACCACGGGCGGCCCGGTTGGCGAGCTGCTCAACCGCGAGCTGCAGCGCCACGGCGTGGTGGTGAACGAGGTCGTCTCCAACCAGACCTTCTACATCGCCGCGGAACTGGCGAGGCACGGCGTGGGCATGGCGGTGGTGGACGAATTCACCGCGCGCGCGGGCGGCGACCCGTCCACCGTGTTCCGCCCGTTCTCGCCCTCGCTGCGCTTCAGGGTGCAGTGCGTGCACCTGGAGGACCGGCCGCCGTCCGAAGCCGCGCGCCGCTTCCTGACCGTGTTCGCGAAGACGATCCGCGAGACCCGCGCGGCGGCATCCGGGACGGCCCCGCGGCGATAGTCCCGTCAACGGGATCAGGCCATGCCGCTTCGCATTCCACCCACGCGGCCGCCGGATCCCGAAGACCCGCCTTCAGCGCCCGCCGCGCCTGCCGCGTGGCAGGCGGGGCGGCCGGGCGCCGGGCCTGCCGGCCAGGCGCGCGGCGAGCTGGCCGGAGGCTTCCACCACCTCCTCGCGCAGCTTGAGGTAGTTGCGGAAGCGGCCCTCGTCCAGGGTGCCGTCCTCGAGCGCGGCGCGCACCGCGCAGCCGGGCTCGCTGCCGTGCGCGCAGTCGCGGAACCGGCACTGCGCGGCCAGCGCCTCGATGTCGGCGAAGCCGTCGCCCAGGTCCTCCTCGCCGGTCGGCTTGAGCTCGCGCATGCCGGGCGTGTCGATCAGGCACGCGCCGGAGGGCAGCGGGATCAGCGCCCGGTAGGTGGTGGTGTGGCGCCCGCGCGAGTCGCGCTCGCGCACCTCGGCGGTCTTCATCCGCCCGGTGCCGAGCAGGGTGTTGGTGAGCGTGGACTTGCCCGCGCCGGAACTGCCGACGAGCACCGCGGTCACGCCCGGCTGCAGCCACGGCGACAGCGCGGCGGCCGCGGCGGGGTCGCGGGCATCCACCGCCACCACCGGCACGCCCTGCGCGATCACGTCGGCGAGCGCGGCGCGTGCGGCCCCGGGCCCGGCGCCGGGCCGGTCGGCCTTGGTCAGCACCACCACCGGCTGCGCGCCGGTGCCCTGCACCAGCAGGAGGTAGCGTTCGATGCGGCGCGGGTTGAAGTCGCCGTCCAGGCCGCAGACCACGAGCACCACGTCCACGTTGGCGGCGATCAGCTGCTGGCGGTAGTGCTCGCCGGCGGCGGCACGCTTGATCGCGCTGCGACGTGGCAGCAGGGCGACGATCCGGCGGCCGTCCTCGACCAGCACCCAGTCGCCGACCACGGGGCGGTCCTCCGGCGCCACCCGGCCCTTGCGGTACCCGGTGCGCCGCTGCCACTCGGGCAGGGATTCGGCGGCGAAGCCGTCGCCGGGCTCCGTGGCCACCACGTAGCCGGTGCGGTGCTGTTCGATCACCCGCGCCGGGTGGGCGCGGGGGTGCGCCTGCATCAGCGCCTCCCAGCGCGGGTCGGCGATGTCCGCGCGCCAGCCGATGGCCTGCAGCCCGGCAGGCACGGGGTTCAGGGGCATGCGCGGCGGTGATGGTGGCCCATGCCCGGGATTCTAGCCCCGCGCCGGCGCGGGCCGCGCACCGGGCCCCATCCGTGCCGGGTGGGGCATTCCCGCCGCATGACGTCATTGATTCGGCTAGCATCCGGCCTGTCCCTTCCTCCCACGCCGCCATGTCCAGGTCCCTGCCCACCCGCGAACGCCTGTCCGAGGTCCGCTACGAGATCCGCGGCGAGCTGGCCCGGCGCGCCCGCGAGCTGGAGATGGCGGGCCGCAGGCTGATCAAGCTCAACATCGGCAATCCCGGCGCCTTCGGCTTCCGCGCGCCGGAGCACCTGCAGCGCGCGATCGCCGGGCGCATCCACGACACCGACCCGTACACCCACCAGCAGGGCCTGCCCGCGGCGCGCGAGGCGATCGCCGCGCATTACGCCGGCCGCGGCGCGCCGCAGGCCTCGGCCGACCGCGTGTTCGTGGGCAACGGCGTCAGCGAGCTGATCGACATCACCCTGCGCGCGCTGCTCAACCCGGGCGACGAGGTGCTGGTGCCCTCGCCCGACTACCCGCTGTGGTCGGCCTCGACCATCCTCAACGACGGCCGCCCGGTGTTCTACCGCTGCCGCGCGGAGGACGGCTTCCTGCCGGACCCGGACGAGATGGAGGCGCTGGTGTCGCAGCGCACCCGCGCGATCGTGCTGATCAACCCGAACAACCCGACCGGCGCGACCTACCCGCGCGCGCTGCTCGAGCGCGTGGTCGGCATCGCCGAACGCCACGGCCTGCTGCTGCTGTGCGACGAGATCTACGACGGCATCCTCTACGACGGCGCCGCGTTCGAGCCGCTCGCGCCGCTGGCCGGCGACGTGCCGTGCGTGTCGTTCGGCGGGCTGTCGAAAGTGCACCGCGCCTGCGGCTGGCGCGTCGGCTGGGCGGTGCTGTCGGGCGACCCGAAGCGCAGCGCGGAGTTCCGCCACGCGCTGGACCTGCTGTGCGCGCTGCGCCTGTGCGCGAACGTGCCGGGGCAGTTCGCAATCGAGGCCGCGCTCACGGGCCCCGACACGATCACGCCGCTGTGCCAGCCCGGCGGCCGCCTGTACGAGGCGCGCCGCGCCGTCATCGAGGCCTGCGCGGCGAGCGGCCACCTCACCCTGCACGCGCCGGAAGGCGCGCTGTACGCCTTCCCGGGTGTCACCGGGCCGGCCGCGGAAGGCTTCGACGACCACGCCTTCGCCCTGGAGATGCTGGAAACCGAGGACGTGCTGATCGTCCCCGGCAACAGCTTCAACGTGCCCTACCGCAACCACTTCCGGGTCACCCTGCTGCCGCCGCCGGAGCAGCTGCGCGAGGTGTTCGCGCGCATCGACCGCGTGCTGACGCGGCGCGCGGAGGCGAACGGCAAGGTGGTGCCGCTGCGCCAGCCGCGGCCGGCGGCGTGACATGGACCGCATGGCATGAACGGGATCCCGCTCGCCTACCTCGCGCTCGGCGACAGCTACACCATCGGCGAGGGCGTGGCTGAGGACGGGCGCTGGCCGGTGCAGCTGGCGCGCGCGCTGCGCGACGAGGGTATCGAACTTGCCGACCCGCGGATCATCGCCACCACGGGCTGGACCACGGACGAGCTGGCCGCGGCGATCGACGCCGCCGGGCCGCTGGGCACGTACGACCTCGTCAGCCTGCTGATCGGCGTGAACAACCAGTACCGCGAGCGTGGCGTGGAGGAATACCGCGGGCAGTTCGAGGCGCTGCTGCGCCGTGCCATCGGCCTGGCGGGTGGACGCGCGGACCGCGTGCTGGTGCTGTCCATCCCCGACTGGGGCGTGACCCCGTTCGCCGCCGCTTCCGGGCGCGACCGCGGCGTGATCGCCGCGGAACTGGACGCCTTCAACGCCGCGGCACGCGTCGCCTGCCGCGCGGCGGGCGTGGCCTTCGTGGACATCACCCCGGTCAGCCGGGCGCGTGGCCACGAGCCGGAGATGCTGGCCGCCGACGGCCTGCATCCCTCGGCCGCGATGTACGCGCTGTGGGCGCAGCTGGCGCTGCCGGTCGCGCGCGACCTGTTGACGCCACGCTGAATCCCGGCGCCGTGCATGGCCCCGGCAGCGGCGCGGGAGTACCATGGCCGGCCCTGTCCGAAAGATTGCCGGAACCAGCCATGTCCCTCGATCCCGCCCTGCGCGCCCGCATCGAATCCCTGCTGCGAAGCCACCGCGTCGTACTCTTCATGAAGGGCGTGCCGGAGGCGCCGCAGTGCGGCTTCTCGGCCCGCGCGGTGTCGGCGCTGGAAGCGGTCGGCGCGGAGTACGCGCACGTCAACGTGCTCGCCGACCCGGAAATCCGCGAGGGCATCAAGGCCTACGGCGACTGGCCGACGATCCCGCAGCTCTACATCGACGGCGAGCTGGTCGGCGGCAGCGACATCATCGTGCAGATGCTCAACAGCGGCGAATTGCACGCCGCGCTCGGCCTGCCCGCCCCCGACCGCACCCCGCCGCAGATCCACGTCACCCCCGCCGCGCTGGCGATGCTGAAGGAAGCCATCGAGGACGCCGGCGGCGAGGTCGTGGTCCAGGTCGAGATCGACCGCAACTTCCGCACCCGCCTCAACCTCGCCCAGCCCGACGGCAACGCGATCGTCACCGAGGTGGAGGGCGTGCGCGTGCAGTTCGACATCGCCAGCGCGGCGCGTGCGCGCGGCATGACCATCGACTTCGTCGACGACATCCGCGGCCGTGGCCTGGTGATCGACAACCCCAACGCGCCGAAGCCGGTGCAGGCGATCACGCCGGAGGAAACCGCCTCGCGCGTCGCCGCCGGCACCCTGGTGCTGGTGGACGTGCGCCCGCCGCAGGAGCGCGCCATCGCCTCGGTCGGCTGCGCGTTCCGCACCCTCGACAGCGACGCCGACGTGCAGGCGCTGCAGGCCCTGCCGAAGGACACCGCGATCGCATTCCTGTGCCACCACGGCGGACGCAGCGCGCAGGTGGCCGAACACTTCCACTCGCTGGGCTTCCGCGACGTGTACAACGTCGAGGGCGGCATCGACGCCTGGTCGCAGGCCGTGGATTCCTCGATCCCGCGCTACTGACCGCCGCGCGGGCGCACGCTCAGAACCCCCCGCCCGCGTCCAGCCATGCCTGCTCCTCCGGCGTGCTGTCGCGGCCCAGCGCCCGGTTGCGGTGCGGGAAGCGGCCGAAGCGCGCGATCACGTCGCGGTGCGCGACGGCGTAGCGCAGGTAGTTGGCGTCGCCCAGCGCGGTGAACAGCGCGACCGACCGTTCCTGGTCGGCCATGTCCTCGGAATGCTCGAAGGGCAGGTAGAAGAACGCGCGCAGCGCGGGCTCGAACCCCGCGTCGAACCCGGCCGCGAGCGCGCGGCCCGCGTAGTGCCGCGCCAGCGGGTCGGTCGCGAAAGCGTGGCCGCTGCCGCGGAAGACGTTGCGCGGGATCTGGTCGAGCAGGAGCAGAAGCGCCAGCGCGCCGGTGGCCGAGCCCATCCAGTGCCCGCATTCCCGGCGCGCCGCGGCGAAGTGCAGGTCGAGGAAACGCGCGCGGCATTCGGCGTCGAAGTCCGGCCCGCCCGCGAACCATTTCGAGGGGCCGGCCGCGCGCCAGAACGAGACCACCGCTTCCGCGGCTGCCGGCTGTGTCATGTCCATGCCGCCAGTCTGCGGCGGTGCGCGTTCATTCCCCGTCTTCGCCTTCGCCGGGACGCGGGATGCGCCCGATCATGGCGAAGCCCTTGTCGTCGGGGATCTGCTCCAGCGCGGCGATGGCCTCGGCCAGCGCCGCGGCCTCGGCGTTGTCGAGGTGGACCGGGCCATCCCCCTCGACCGAGTGCAGGCCCCGCTCGAGCAGGTATTGCAGCGCCCGCGGCAGGGTCCAGCCGCGGGCATCGGCGACACGCCGGATCCGGTCGACCAGGACCGGATCCGCATCCCTGAGCACGATGTCCGTCATCCACCAGCCTCCAGGCCAGGTTGCGGCCGCGCGCCACCATCCTGACCCAGCCGGAGCCTCGGGTTCAACCAGAAGAACAGCAGCACCGCCGGGATCGCCACCAGGGTGGTGATCCAGAAGTACACCCCGTAGCCGGTGTGGTCCACGATCGCCCCCGAGGCCATGCCCAGGACCTTGCCCGGCAGCATCACCAGCGAGGAGAACAGGGCGTACTGGGTGGCGGTGAAGCGCTGGTTCACCAGCGCCGACAGGAACGCGACCAGGGTGGTGCCCTGGAAGCCCTGTGCCAGGTTCTCGCCCGAGATCACCAGGGTCAGCTTGAGCATGTCGCCGTCGGCGCCGATGAGCCACAGGTACAGCAGGTTGCTGCCCGCGGCCAGCACCACACCGGCCAGCAGCGGCCAGCGGATGCCCCAGCGCGCGATCACGACGCCGGCCAGGAACACCCCCGCGATGCCGACCCAGACCCCGTAGAACTTGGTGACCGCGGCGATCTCGGTCAGCGAATAGCCCTGCTCGAGGTAGAACGGGGCCATGATCCCGCCGCCCAGCGACTGGTCGGAGACCTTGGCGATCAGGATGAAGGCCAGCAGCCCCGCGGCGAGCACGCCGCTGAAGCGGCGGAAGAAATCGGCGAACGGCTCGACCACGCCCTCGCGCAGGGCCTGCCCCCAGGTCGCGGTGCGCACCCGCGCCACCTCCGGCTCGCGCGCCACCAGCACCGCGACCACCGGGACCAGCATGAACAGGGCCATCAGCCGGTACACCTGCGGCCACGGCACGTGGTCGGCCAGCACCAGCGCCAGCATGCCGGTGATGATCAGCGCGATCCGGTAGCCCAGCGAATAGGTCGCCACCAGCGCCCCCTGCGCCTCGGCCGGCGCGATCTCGACGCGGTAGGCGTCCACCGCGATGTCGAGGGTGGCGCCGGCGAACGCGGTCAGCAGCGTGATCCACACGAACACCACCAGCCGCTCCGGGGTCAGCTGCGCCATCAGCAGCAGGCCCGCGATCACCACGCACAGCGCCAGCAGCAGCCAGCCCCGGCGCTGCCCGAGCCGCCCCAGCACAGGCAGCCGCCAGCGGTCCACCAGCGGCGCCCACAGGAACTTGAGCGTGTAGGCCATGCCGGCGCCGGCGATCAGGGTGATGTCGGTGCGGTTCAGGCCGTGGATCTTGAGCCAGTACGCCAGGGTGCCGGCGACCAGCAGGAAGGGCATGCCCGAGGCGAAGCCGAAGAAGAACATCGTCCACGCCGCCGGCTGGGTGAACGACTGCAGGACGGAACGCTTGGCGGTGTTCATTCGGCGTAGTCCACCACGTAGGGGGCATGGTCGGAGAAGCGCGGCTCGCGGTGGATCGCGCAGGCGCGCGCGCGTCCGGCCAGCGCGGGCGTGGCCAGCTGGTAGTCGATCCGCCAGCCGACGTCGTTGGCGCGGGCGTTGCCACGGTTGCTCCACCAGGTGTACTCGACGGCGTCGGGCTTGAGCACGCGGAAGGTGTCCTTCCAGCCCACCGCGGGCGGCTCGACCAGGCCGTCGCCGTACGGGTCGGCGATCAGCGCGTTGAGCCAGGCGCGCTCTTCGGGCAGGCAGCCGGAGTTCTTCTGGTTGCTGGTCCAGTTGCGGATGTCGTTGCGCGAGCGGACGATGTTCCAGTCGCCGCACAGCACGTAGTCGCGGCCGCTGGCCAGCCATGCATCGAGGATCGGCCGCAGCCAGGCCATCACCTCGAACTTGAACCGCTGCCGTTCCTCGCCGGAGCTGCCCGAGGGGATGTAGAACGAGACCACGCTGAGGTTGCCGTAGCGCGCCTCGATGTAGCGGCCCTCGTCGTCGAACGGGGCCCAGCCCAGGGAGGTGCGCACCTCGTCCGGCTCGCGCCGGCTGTAGATGGCCACGCCGCTGTAGCCCTTCTTCGTGGTCGCATCGCGGTAGAAGCAGTGCGGGTAGGGGCGGAAGCTGGCGTCGCCGAGCTGGTGTTCCTGCGACTTGGTCTCCTGCAGGCAGACGATGTCGGCATCCTGCGCCTCCAGCCACTGGAAGAAACCCTTGCTGGCGGCCGAGCGGATGCCGTTGGCGTTGAAGCTGATGATGCGCATGCGGGTCGCGGGTGCGGCAGGGCGTCCCAGCCTACCGGAAACGCGGCCCTGCTTCAGGCGCGGACGCCCGGTCGGCCCGGCTCAGGCCTTGCGCACGAACTCCGACTTCAGCCCCATCCGGCCGATGCCCTCGATCCGGCATTCGATGTCATGGTCGCCCTCGACCAGGCGGATGTTGCGGACCTTGGTGCCCACCTTCACCACCAGCGAGGACCCCTTGACCTTCAGGTCCTTGATCACGACCACGGTATCGCCGTCGGCCAGCGGGGTGCCGTTGGCGTCGCGCACCTGCCCCGCCGCCTCGGCCGCGGCCGCCTCCCCGGCCTGTTCGGCCGGCGACCACTCGTGCCCGCACTCGGGGCAGACGAGCAGGGCGCCGTCCTCGTAGGTGTAGCTGGAACCGCACTGCGGGCAATCGGGCAGGCCGGACATCGGACGGCGCTCCTGGAAACGGGGAAGCGCGCATTGTCGCATCCCGGGCGGCGGCAGGCGTGGGACAATGCGCCCATGACCGACCACCGCACCCGCTTCCTGGAACTGGCGCTGGCCGCGGACGCCCTGCGCTTCGGCGAATTCACCCTCAAGTCCGGCCGGGTCAGCCCGTACTTCTTCAATGCCGGCAGGTTCGATTCCGGCGCGGCGCTGGCGGCGCTGGCCGCCTGCTACGCCGACGCCGTGGACGCCGCCGGCATCGGCTTCGACATGCTGTTCGGCCCCGCGTACAAGGGCATCCCGCTGGCGACCGCGCTGGCCTGCGAATACGCCCGCCGCGGCCGCGACCTGCCGGTCGCGTTCAACCGCAAGGAGGCCAAGGACCATGGCGAGGGCGGCACCCTGATCGGCGCGCCGATGGCCGGACGGCGCGTCCTGGTGGTGGACGACGTGATCACCGCCGGCACCGCGATCCGCGAGTCGCTGGCGATCATCGCCGCCGCGGGCGGCACCGCAGCGGGCATCGTGATCGCGTTGGACCGGCAGGAACGCATCTCCGAGGACGACCCGCGCTCGGCGGCGCAGGCGGTGTCGGCCGGGCACGGGATCCCCGTGATCGCGGTCGCGGGCCTGTCGGACCTGCTTGCGTTCGCCGGCGGAAGCGCGACACTGTCCGCAGAGCGCGAGCGCCTGCTCGCCTACCGCGCCCGCTACGGCAGCGGCGCGGCCTGATCACGGACCGCAGGGGGAGCGGATTTCGATGAAGACCCGGACCGCCATCGTCGCAGGACTCCTTCTGGCGCTCTCGGCGCCGACCGCCGCGTGGGCGCAGGGCAGGAGCAAGCCCGCCGCCCCGAAGGCGGACAAGAGGCTGTACTGCTGGGACGAGGGCGGCCGCCGGGTCTGCGGCGACGCCCTGCCGCCCGACGCGGTGGACGCCGCGCGCACCGAGATCAGCGCGCGCAGCGGCCTGCGCGTGGGCGAGGTCGGCCGCGCGCTGACGCCGGAGGAGCGCGCCGCCGCCGAAGCCGCCGAACGCGAGGCGAAGCTCGCCGCCGAGGCCGAGGCCGCGCGCCGCCGCCGCGAACTGGCCATGGCCGTGTCCTACGACACCGAGGAAGACCTGCGCGCCGCCTTCGGCGAGCGCATCGTGCTGGTGGACGAGGCGATCAAGACCTCGCGCATGGGCGTGGCCAACCTGCGCCTGAGCCTGCTGACGCTGCTGCGCCAGGCCGCCGACCTCGAGCTGCAGGGCAAGGCGGTGCCGAAGCAGCTGGCCGGCAACATCCTGACGCAGCACAACGACCTGCTGCGCCAGCAGGGGATCCTGCGCCAGCAGCTGGAAGAGCGCGCCATGCTCGACGCCGACCTCGAACACGCGCTCGAGCGCTACCGCGCGCTCAGGCAGGCACGGGACGGCTGAGCGCGCGGGCCTGCGGCGCCGCCACATACACGCGGCCACCATGCGCGTTTCCCGGAGGACATTCGTCGCACTCGCCGCCAGCGGCGCCACGCTGCAGGCGCTCCCGCCGGCGCTGCGTGCCTCGCCGCCGTCCCTGCTGCTGCGCGACGTGCGCGTGGCCGACGGCACCGGGGCGCCCGCCTACGCGGCGGACGTACTCGTGCGTGGCGACACCATCGAACGCATCGGCCGCATCCCGCCGCGCGAGGCGCCCGGCGCGCGCGTCGTCGAGGGCGGCGGCCGGGTGCTCGCGCCCGGCTTCATCGACCTGCACGCGCACGGCGATCCGCTGGAGAACCCGTTCGACAGCCACCTCGCCATGGGCGTGACCACCATCGTGCTCGGGCAGGACGGCGGCAACCCCGGCCGCGGCAGCGCCGCCGCCTGGCTGGCCGCGGCGGACCGCGCGGACCTCGGGATCAACGTCGCGACGTTCTCGGGCCACGGCTCGCTGCGCCGGCTGGCGGACATCGGCGACGACGTGCGCGAACCGCCGCCGGCGCAACTGGCGCGCATGGCGGAACTGCTGGAGGCGGACCTGCGCGCCGGCGCGTTCGGCATGTCCACCGGGCTGGAATATGTGCCGGGCATGTATGCGGGCCCGGCCGAGATTTCCGCGCTCTGCCGCGTGCTGGCGCGCCACGACGGCGTGGCGTCGAGCCACATGCGCTCGGAGGACGACGACCGGGTCGAGGCGTCGGTCCGCGAGCATGTCGAGGCCAGCCGGCCCGCGCGCACCCATGTCTCGCACCTGAAGGTGGTGCACGGCAGGGGCGTGGAACGCGCGGAACGGCTGCTGGAAACGCTGCGGCGGTACCGCGACGGCGGCGTGCCGCTGACCGCCGACGCCTATCCCTACGAGGCCAGCTACACCACCACCGGCATCCTGTTCCCGGACTGGGCGCGGCCACCGAACGACTACGCGCAGGTGGTGGCGCAACGCCGGGGCGAACTGCGTGCCGCGCTCGAGCGGCGCATGGAACAGCGCGGCGGCCCGGGCGCGCTGCTGCTGGGCGACGGGCCGCACGCCGGCCGGACCCTGGCGCAGCTCGCCGGGGAACGCGGCCAGGCCTACCCCGACGTGCTGGTCGAACTCGGCCCGTCCGGCGGCAGCGCCGCGCATTTCGTGATGGACCCGGAACTGCAGGACAGGCTGCTGCTCGATCCCTTCGTCGCCATCGCCAGCGACGGTTCGCCGCGCGGACGCCACCCCCGTGGCCACGGCACCTTCGCCCGCTGGATCGCGCAATTCGCGGCGACCGGGCGCGTCCCGCTGGAGGAAGCGGTGCGCAAGGCGACCGGCCTGCCGGCCTCGATCCTGCGCCTGCGCGACCGCGGCACGATCCGCGCGGGCGCGAAGGCGGACCTGGTGCTGTTCGACCCGGCGGCCGTCCGCGACCGTGCCACCTACGTCGATCCGTTCGCCCTCGCCGAAGGCTTCGACCTGGTCGTGCTCAACGGCCAGCCGGCATGGGAACGGGGCGGGCGCGTGGCCCGCGCCGGACGCGTGCTCCGCAGGCAGCCGTCGTGAAGCCCGGCCGCGGCGGCTGGCCGCGGCCGGGACCGGGCGCTGCCCGCTTCCTGCGGCGTTACCGCGCGGCCTCGATCACGCCGCAGGCCAGGCGCGCGCCGGCGTTGCCGGTCGGCTGGCTCACGTAGTCGTCGGGATCGGCGTGCACGATCACGCCGCGGCCGATGATGTCGGTGGCCGTGCCGTCGCCGAGGGTGACGCCCTCGAAGCGCGCGTCCACCCTCGCCACGCCCTGGTCGTCGGCGACGATGTTGTCGGTGTCGCCACCGTGGTGCGCGCCATGGCCGACGCGGCCGTGGTCGCTGGCGCCGGGATTGAAATGCCCGCCGGCGCTGCTGGCGTCGGGCGCGCTGCAGTCGCCGTGCTCGTGCAGGTGGAAGCCGTGCTGGCTGCCGGGCTCGAGTCCCGAAACCTCGCCGGTCGCGCGGACCACGCCGTCCACCACCTCGAACACCAGCGAGCCGGACACCTGGCTGCCCTCGGTCGGCGCCAGGGTCGCGGTGGCGCGTGAGGCCGCGGGTTCAGACGGCGCCGCGGGTTCGGCGGGAGCGGCGGGCTCCGCAGGGGCGGCAGGCTCCTGCGCGGGCCGCGAGCAGGCGGCACAGGCGACCAGCAGGGGCACGAACAGCAGCGGGCGGGTACGGATCATCACGTCAGGCCTCCGGTTCCGGTTTCGTTTCCGGCGCGACTTTAGCGCAAGGACTCATTCGGGGACCGTGATGACGCCGCAGGCCACGCGCGCGCCGAACGCGCCGGGCGTCGCGCCCAGCACCAGCAGGGCGCGTCCGACGATGTCGTTGTCGGCGCCGCCGCCGAGCACCGCGCCACGGATCACGAGGTCCACCGTGGCGCGGCCGTCGGCATCGGCCACGATCCGGCCCGGCGCGTCGCCCACCGCGCCGCCCTGGCGCGCGCCGTCGAGCGGGTCGTAGTAGCGGCCCGCACTGGAGGCATCGGCGGCGCTGCAATCGCCGTGCTCGTGCACCTGCAGGCCGTGCGCGCCGTTGCGGGTGAGGCCGCCGACGATGCCGCGCACGCGCACGCCCCCCTCCACCGGCACCAGCACCATGCGCCCGCTGACCAGGCTGCCCGAGGCGGAGGCGAGGTTGGCGACCGCACGGGTCGCGGTGCCGGCCGGCGCGATGTTCCGCTGCGGTTCCTCCGGCGGCGGAGGGGCCGGCGGCGGCGCGCTGGCGCAGGCGGCCAGCAGACAGGCGGCGAGGAAGGCGACGGGCAGCGCACGCATCGGGGGTTTCGTGTCGTGTCGGCGGAACCCGTGATCGTGCCGCACGGATCCTTGCCCGGGCATGAAGTCCCCCATGCGGTGCTCAGTGCCGCCTGCGGCTCGCGCCCAGCTTGCGGGTGACGGTGTTGCGGCCCAGCCCCAGGCGCGTGGCGGCCTCGGCGCGGCGCCCGCCGGTGTGCTCCAGCGCCGCTTCCAGCAGCACGCGGTCGAGGCGTTCGCGCGCGACCGCGTGGATGTCGGCCGCGCCGGCCTCGAGCTGCGCGCGCGCCCAGCGCGCAAGCGCCGCTTCCCAGCCCTCGTCCCCCCCCGTGGCGGCGGACGGCTGCAGTGCGCCCCCGAGGTCTCCCGCGGTGATCACCTCCGCCGGCGCCAGCGCCGCCATCCGCCAGCACAGGTTCTCCAGCTCGCGCACATTGCCCGGCCAGTCATGCGCCATCAGCCGCGCCATCGCCGCGTCGTCGAAGCGGCGGGGCGGCGCGTCGAGGCGTTCCGCGGCCGCGCGCAGGAAACGCTCGGCCAGCAACGGGATGTCCGAGCGGCGCTCGCGCAGCGGCGGCAGGTGCAGGCGCACCACGTTCAGGCGGTGCAGCAGGTCGGCGCGGAACGCGCCCTCGCGCACGCGCGCCTCGAGGTCCTGGTGGGTGGCGGCGATCACGCGCACGTCCACGCGGATCAGCTCGCGACCGCCGACACGGAAGAACTCGCCCTCCGCCAGCACCCGCAGCAGCCGGGTCTGCAGCGGCAGTGGCATGTCGCCGATCTCGTCAAGGAACAGGGTGCCGCCGTCGGCCTGCTCGAAACGGCCGATGTGGCGCTTCTGCGCGCCGGTGAACGCACCGGCCTCGTGCCCGAACAGCTCGCTCTCCAGCAGCTCGGACGGGATCGCGGCGGTATTGAGCGCGACGAACGGCGCGCGTGCGCGCGGCGACTCGCGATGCAGCGCGCGCGCGACCAGCTCCTTGCCCGTCCCGGTCTCGCCGGTGATCAGCACCGACAGCGGCGCCTGCGCCAGCCGGCCGATGGCGCGGAACAACTGCCGCATCGCCGGGGTCTCCCCGACCAGCGCGTCGTCGCCGGCGGCGTCCTCCACCGGGGCGGGCGCGTCCTGCGGTGCGCGGCGTTCGGCCAGCACGCGCTCGGCCAGCTCCACCGCCTCGTCCAGATCGAACGGCTTGGACAGGAACTCGTGCGCGCCGGCGCGGAACGCGCCCGCGGTGCTGGTGACGTCGGTGAACGCCGACATCACCACCACCGGCAACTGCGGGTACCGGCGCTTGAGCGTCTCCAGCAGCGCGATGCCGCTGTCGCCGGGCATGCGCACGTCGGTGAACAGCAGCTGCGGCGCCGGACGCGTGCGCAGCGCCTCGAGCACGGCTTCGGCCGAGTCGAAGCCGGCGACCTCGTGGCCGGCGTCGCTCAGCGCGGTGGCCAGCACGAAGCGCACCGCGCGGTCGTCGTCCACCACCCAGATGGTCGCGGGCTCAGCCGCCATCGTCCCGATCCCCTTCGCCACCGGCATCCAGCGGCAGCAGCAGCGTGAACACGGTGTGCCCCGGGCGCGAGCGGTAGACCAGCGAGCCGCGGTGTTCGCGCGCCACCTGCTGCGCCAGCGCCAGCCCCAGCCCGGTGCCGTCGGAACGCCCCGAGACCAGCGGCAGGAAGATCCGCTCGGCCAGTTCCTCGGGCACGCCGCGGCCATCGTCGGCGATGTCCAGCCGCAGCACGCGCGCGTGCACCGCGTCGCCGATGCGCGCGCCATGCTCGACCCGCGTGCGCAGGGTGACGTTGCCGGCGCCGGCCTGGATCGCGTTGCGCACCAGGTTCCACACCGCCTGCACCAGCCGGTCGAAGTCGCCCGGCAGGTCGGGCAGGCTCGGGTCGTAGTCGCGCACCAGCTTCACCGCCCAGCCGGCTTCCGCCCCGGCCAGCGCCACCACCCGCTCGAGCACGGCGTGGATGTTGAGCGGCACGTGCGGGTTCGGTGGCGCCGGCGCCAGCAGGTTGTCCACCAGCTGCGCCAGCCGCCCGACCTCGGACTGCACCAGCTCCAGCAGTTCCACGGCCTCCGGCTCGTCGATGCGGCGGCGCAGCAGCTGCGCCGCGCCCTTCAGTCCCGCCAGCGGATTGCGCAGTTCGTGCGCCAGACCGCGCAGCGCCGCGGTCATCGCGCCCGGCAGCACCTGCAGCGGGTCGTCGCCGGGGAACTCGTCCACCGGATGCGCCTCCAGCAGCCAGCCGCCGCCCTCGCGCCGGCTCAGCCAGCCGTCGGCGAAGCGCGGCTGGCCGCCGAGGAAGGCCAGTTCGATCCGGCGCAGGCGCAATTGCTCGCTGCCGCCACCGTCGCCGGCGGCCAGCGCCCGGCGCAGCACGTCGCCCTCGGCCTCGAGCGCGGCCAACGGCTGGTCGAGCAGGCGCCGGGGGCTCACTCCCAGCCAGCGCGCGAAGGCCGCGTTGCAGCCCTCGATGCGGGCCGCCGCGTCGGTCCAGGCCACCGGCGTGGACAGCCGGTCCAGGACGATGTCCGGGGCGGGAGACAGTTCCATTGCACCATTGTGGGGCATGCGCCAGCCTGGTGCGAGTGCCGGCGCGCCCGCGCCTCAGGGTGCGGCGGTCGCCTGCGCCTGTTCCTTCGGCCGCCGCCAGGTCAGGGCATGGAGGATCCGCAGGTCCTCCTCGTCCAGGGCGCTCGCGGTGTCGCCACGGAAACGCATGCGATAGGAGCGGATCGTCGCCTCCAGGTCGTCCACCGGGTAGCCGATCAGGCGCAGCGCCGTCACCGGGTCGAAGCCGGGCGGCGGCGGCGGCGCGTCCGGGTCGGGCCAGATGCCGAAGCCGGCCTCGTGCAGTCGCTTCCACGGGAACAGCGGGCCCGGGTCCACCTTGCGTCCCGGCGCGAGGTCGGAATGCCCGATCACCGCGGTCTTCGGGATCCGGTGCCGCGTGGTCAGGTCCTCGAGCAGGCGGATCAACGCCTCGACCTGCGCCCCGGTGTACGGCTCCCGGCCGTCGTTGTCGATCTCGATCCCGATCGAGGCCGAGTTGAGGTCGTGGATGGTGCCCCAGCTGCCGGCACCGGCATGCCAGGCGCGGTGTTCGTCGGACACCAGCTGGTAGATCCGGCCATCCTCGCCGACGAGGTAATGCGCGCTGACCCGGCCGCCACTGTTGCGGGTGCGCAGCGTGTGCAGGCTCTGCCGCACCGATTCCTGCTCGGTGAAGTGCACCACGATCAGTTGCGGGCGGCGGATGTCGTAGTTCGGCGACGGCACCCAGGTCGCGATCGGGTTGCGCGGCGCGGTGGTCTGGCAGGCCGCGAGCGCCAGAGCGCAGGCGGCGGCGAGGAAACATGACGTGCGTCTGGCCATGGCGGCATTGCAGCGTCACGCAAGCGCGAATGCAAGACGCCGGGAAAATCCCGGGGCGGGCGGCATTGCGCCGCCCGCCCCGGCCGCTCCCCCTCTCCGGGATCAATGCTCGTAGGCGGCCTCGCCGTGCGAGACGATGTCGAGGCCCTGGCGCTCCTCCTCCTCGCTCACGCGCAGGCCGACCACGGCCTTCGTGGCCAGGATGGCGATGGTGGTCACCACCGCGCACCAGGCGATGGTGAACAGCACGCTGAAGGCCTGCGCCCAGACCTGCGCGCCGATCGTCCCCTCGATGCCGGTGCCGCCCAGCGATTCGGCGCTGAACACGCCGGTGAGCACCGCGCCGACGATGCCGCCGACCGCGTGCACGCCGAACACGTCGGCGGTGTCGTCCACGCGCAGCATGCGCTTGAGGCCGTTCACGCCCCAGACGCAGGTCGCCCCCACTGCCAGGCCGATCACGATCGCGCCGATCGGGCCCACCGTGCCGGCGGCCGGGGTGATGCCGACCAGGCCGGCGACCGCGCCGGAGGCCGCACCCAGCGCCGACGGACGGCCCTTGGCGATCGCCTCGACCAGGCTCCACGCCACCACGCCCGCTGCGGTGGCGACCATGGTGTTGATCATCGCCAGCGACGCGACCGCGTCCGCGGCCACGGCCGAGCCGGCGTTGAAGCCGAACCAGCCGACCCACAGCAGCGAGGCGCCGATGAAGGTGAACGGCACGTTGTGCGGCTTGAGCGCCTCGCGGCCGAAGCCCAGCCGCCTGCCGAGGAAGTACGCGCCCACCAGCCCCGCGATGCCGGCGTTGATGTGGACCACGGTGCCGCCGGCGAAGTCGAGCACGCCCTTGTGCGCCAGGAAGCCGCCGCTCCACACCATGTGCACCATCGGCAGGTAGGCGAACGTCACCCAGATCACCGAGAACAGCATCACCGCCCTGAACCTGATGCGCTCGGCGAACGAGCCGACGATCAGCGCGGTGGTGATGCCGGCGAAGGTGGACTGGAACACCACGAACAGCAGCTCGGGCAGGCCCGCCGACTCGCTGGCGGTGGTGATGCCCCGCAGGAACGCCTTCTCGGTGAACGAACCGAAGAAGCTGTTGCCATCCGTGAACGCGGCGCTGTAGCCGTAGGCGACCCAGACCAGGACCACCACGGAGAACACCACCAGCACCTGCATCAGCACCGACAGCACGTTCTTCGAACGCACCATGCCGCCGTAGAACAGCGCCAGCCCCGGCACCACCATCAGCAGCACCAGCAGGGTCGAGGTCAGCATCCAGGCCACGTTGCCGCTGTCGAAGGCGGGCTCCGCATCGGCCCGGGCCTCCGCGGTTGCCACGGCTTGCCCGCCCGCGGGCGCTTGCGCCACCGTTTCCTCCGCCGTGGCGGTTTCCACGGCCCCGGGCGCGTCCGCGGCGGGAACGCCGGGTTCCGCTTCCTGCGACAGCACGGGGGACGCCGCGAACGCCGCGGCCAGGCCGAACAGCAGCGCCATCGCCGCTGCGCGGGTACGGGTCTTCCACCCGGAGAACATCGCTGCCTTCATCGTCATTGCCTCCAGGTCCTGGTCAAAGCGCATCGGCGTCGACTTCGCCGGTGCGGATGCGGATCACGCGCTCGAGCGGGACGACGAACACCTTGCCGTCGCCGACCTTCCCGGTCCCCGCGGCCCGGGTGATCGCCTCGATCGCGGCGTCGTAGTTCCCGTCGCTCACGGCGACCTCGATCTTGAGCTTGGGCAGGAAGTCCACGACGTATTCGGCGCCGCGGTACAGCTCGGTGTGGCCCTTCTGCCGGCCGAAGCCCTTGACCTCGGTGACGGTGAGTCCGGATACGCCGGCCTCGCCGAGCGCCTCGCGGACCTCGTCCAGCTTGAATGGCCGGATGATGGCGGTGATCAACTTCATGGCACGCCTCGTGTGGGTGGGGAATCCAGGCCCGGCCGCTGCTCAGAACGACCGGGAGAATGAGATCAGGAAGGTGTCGTCGGCGCCGGAGATGCCGGTGTCGTGCCATTCCAGGCCGATGGCGAAGCCGCTGCCGAACGACTTGCCGGCAGTGAGCTTCCAGTAGTCGTAGTCGAGCCCGCCGCCGTGGCCGCTCACCCATTGCCGGCCCCGGCCGGCGCCCACGCTCCAGCCGCCGTCGAATTCGTGGCCCGCGGTGAACTCGAGCGCGGAACTGCCGTCCGAATCCGGGATGCCGAACAGGTCTGTGGCGGCGTACGAGTATCTGGCGCCGAGCGCCTTCCAGCTCAGCCCGAGGTAGAGTTCGAGGGTATCGGGGCTGTTGTAGCCCGCCGGGTAACGGCCCGGGTACCAGTAGTAGTTGGCGCCGATGTCGTAGCCGACGCCGCTTCCGCCGAACCCGCCGGAATATCCCACGAACCCGTCGATCTCCACCTGGCTGGAGACATCGGGATCGGAATCGGACAGCCAGCTGATGCTGCTGCCCCATGTGCCGGCGTACAAACCGCTTCCGTGCGTCCAGGTCACCCCGCCCTGCAGAGCGGGTTTTCCGTGGGTCTGGGTGATTCCACGGAACACGTAGTCACTGACAACCGCCACCGAACCCGACACTTCGGCGGCCGCCCCGCCCGCGGCGAGGCACGCGCACAACGCAAGCGCCAACGCGCTTCTGCATGACAACATGACTCAGGCTCCTCATCGAAAAGCCCTCCCGGTCATAGCTGGTTTGCATTGCGTTTCGCCGGGCATGTTTGCCGTTCCGGCAGTTCCCTTGCCGTCCGCTTCGCGGCGGAGTGCGCGCCGTCGCGCCGCGGTGGCCATGCCTCGAATGTCGTGTGTGCTGCTTTGCTCCTCCTTGCGGTCCGGACGCCGCCGCCGACGTGGGGGAGGGAGACGGCGCCCGGACCTTTTCCATCCGGGCCGCGCCGCAGTCGCGGCGCGGCCGTGTTTCCTGGTTCCTGTCGTCGCGCGTGCCTGCCGGTGCGGGCCGGCGCCATTGCCGGCGCCTGCGCCGGACGTCAGCCCGCGTAGTACAGCTGGTACTCGAGCGGATGCGTCGCCGCGCGGAACGCGGTGACTTCCTTCATCTTCAGCGCGATGTAGCCGTCGATGAAGTCGTCGCTGAACACGCCGCCGGCCTTGAGGAACTCGCGGTCCTGGTCGAGCGCCTCGAGCGCCTGGTCCAGCGAGTGGCACACGGTCGGGATACCCTTCTCCTCCTCCGGCGGCAGGTCGTACAGGTCCTTGTCGCTCGGCGCGCCCGGGTCGATCTGGTTGCGGATGCCGTCGAGGCCCGCCATCAGCAGCGCGGCGAAGGTGAGGTAGCCGGACTGCATCGGGTCCGGGAAGCGGATCTCGATGCGGCGCGCCTTCGGGTTGGCCACGTACGGGATGCGGCAGCTCGCGGAGCGGTTGCGGGCCGAGTAGGCCAGCATCACCGGCGCCTCGAAGCCCGGCACCAGGCGCTTGTAGGAGTTGGTGGTCGAGTTGGCGAAGGCGTTGATCGCGCGGGCGTGCTTGAAGATGCCGCCGATGTACCACAGCGCCAGCTGCGACAGGCCGCCATAGCCGTCGCCGGAGAACAGGTTCTTGCCGTCCTTCGCCAGCGACTGGTGCACGTGCATGCCGCTGCCGTTGTCGCCGACCAGCGGCTTGGGCATGAAGGTCGCGGTCTTGCCATTGCGGTAGGCGACGTTCTTGACCACGTACTTCAGCGCCAGCAGCTCGTCGGCCTTCTTCACCAGCGAGTTGAACCTGGTGCCGATCTCGCACTGTCCGGCGTTCGCCACCTCGTGGTGGTGCACCTCGACCTCGATGCCGATCTGCTCGAGCGTCTTGCACATCTCGGCGCGCAGGTCATGCAGCGAATCCACCGGCGGAACCGGGAAGTAGCCGCCCTTGACGCCCGGGCGGTAGCCGCTGTTGCCGCCCTCGTACTCGCGCGCCGAGTTCCAGTGCGCCTCCTCCGAGTCCACGTGGAAGAAGGTGTGGCCCATCTCGGTGGCGAAGCGGACGCTGTCGAAGATGAAGAACTCGGGCTCGGGGCCGAAGAAGGCCTGGTCGGCGATGCCGGTGGACTTGAGGTAGGCCTCGGCGCGCCTGGCCACGCCGCGCGGGTCGCGCGAGTAGGCCTGCATGGTCGCCGGGTCGAGGACGTCGCAGGTCAGCACCAGCGTCGGATCGGCGGCGAACGGATCCAGGAACGCGGTGGACGGGTCGGGCAGGAGCACCATGTCCGACTCGTTGATGCCCTTCCAGCCCGGGATCGAGGAGCCGTCGAACATCTTGCCGTCCTCGAACAGGGCGGGCTCGACGATGGACCCGGGGAAGGTCACGTGGTGCTGCACGCCGCGCATGTCGGCGAAGCGCAGGTCAACGAATTCGACCTTGTGGTCGGCGATCAGCTTTTCGACGTGTTCGATGGACATCGTTGCATCCTGGTTGGCAATGGATGCCCTTCTTGTCGCAAGCCGCGTGCCAACCCGGATCTGCGGGCAAGCCATTGATTTTCATGGGCTTCAATCAGCACCCGGCCATACTTTGCACATCTTTGGGGATTTCATGCCGGCCAGGGCACCATGATGGTGCATCGCGGCGGATGCCCTATCCTGTGGCCTCTTTCCACACCGGCCATCCCATGTCCGATCCCGTCTCCGCCCTGCTGCTCGGCATCCTCGAGGGCCTGACCGAATTCCTGCCGGTCTCCAGCACCGGGCACCTGCTGGTCGCCCAGCACTGGCTCGGCCAGCGCTCGGACTTCTTCAACATCGTGATCCAGGCCGGGGCGATCCTCGCGATCACGCTGGTGTTCCGGCAGCGCCTGTGGGCACTGGCCACCGGGCTGCGCGAGCCGGCCAACCTCGACTACGCGATGAAGGTCGCGGCCGCCTTCCTGGTCACCGCCCTGGCCGGCCTGCCGGTGCGCCTGGCCGGCTGGGAGCTGCCCGAGACGGTGACCCCGGTGGCATGGGCGCTGGTACTGGGCGGCATCTGGATGCTGCTGGCCGAACGCATCGCCGAGCGGCGCGGCGACTCGGCGCGGGTCACCTGGACCGTGGCGGTGCTGGTCGGGCTGGCGCAGGTGGTGGCCGGCGTGTTCCCCGGCACCTCGCGCTCGGCCGCGGCGATCTTCATGGCGATGCTGGCCGGGCTGGGCCGGCGCTCGGCCGCGGCGGAGTTCGTGTTCATCGTCGGCATCCCGACCATGTTCGCGGCCAGCGGCTACGCCTTCCTCGAGCTGTGGAAGGACGGCCGCCTCGGCGGCGAGGCCTGGGGCGACGTGGCGCTGGCCTTCCTGGCGGCGGCGGCGACCGGGTTCGTGGTGGTGAAGTGGCTGCTGGGCTACATCAAGGCCCACCGCTTCACCGGATTTGCGATCTACCGCATCGCCCTCGGCATCGCCCTGCTGCTGTGGCTGCCGGCCGGGGACTGATCCCCCGGCTGTCGATCCGGCGCTCCCCCGTTCGTCGTAGGCGTGCAATGTCTTCCACGGGAGGAGCCCGCATGTACGTCGATGGATTCGTGATGGCCGTCCGCAGGGACAGGCTCGCCGCCTACCGCACCCTCGCCCGCAAGGCCGGGAAGCTCTGGAGGGAGCACGGCGCGCTGCAGTACGTGGAATGTGTCGCCGACGACGTCCCCGATGGCAAGGTCACCTCGTTCCCGATGGCGGTGAAGCTGCGCCGCGGCGAGGTGGCGGTGTTCTCGTGGATCGTGTTCCGCTCGCGCGCGCACCGCGACCGGGTCAACAAGAAGGTGATGGCCGACCCGCGGCTCGACGCGATGACGCCCGACAAGCGCAGGATGCCGTTCGACATGCAGCGCATGATCTACGGCGGGTTCCGCAGCCTCGTCAGCCTGTGAGGAGCCGCGCGGCATGAAATCCATCCTTGCCTTCCTGCTGGCGGCCGCGTCCGCCGCCGTTCCCGCCCTCGCCGGCGAGGTCGAATACGAGATCGACCCCACGCACACCTTCCCCAGCTTCGAGGCCGACCACATGGGCATCTCGTTCTGGCGCGGCAAGTTCAACGCCAGCCGCGGCCGGATCGCGCTCGACCGCGAGGCCGGCACCGGCACGGTGGAGGTGGAGATCGACGTGGCCAGCATCGACTTCGGGCTGGACGCGATGAACGAGGTGGCGCTCGGCCCCACCCTGTTCGACGCGGCCAACTGGCCGCTGGCGACCTATCGCGGCACGCTCGCCGGGTTCGCCGACGGCGCACCGACCCGCGTCGAGGGCGAGCTGACCCTGCGCGGCGTCACCCGGCCGGTGGCGCTGGAGATCCGGCGGTTCCGGTGCATCCCCCATCCGCTGCACGGGCGCGAACTGTGCGGCGCCGACGCGCTGGCGACCCTGCGCCGCGACGAATTCGGGATGGATGCCGGCAAGGAGTACGGCTTCGACATGGCCGTCACCCTGCGCATCCAGGTCGAGGCGGTCGCAAAGGCGGCCGCGGACTGAAAGGGCCGTCAGGCCAGGGCCGCCGCGCGCGCCAGCAGCACCTCGCGTTCCCGCGCGTTGCGGGTCATGCCCGCGGCGCGCTCGAATTCCGCGCGCGCCTCGGCGCGGCGGCCGAGCTTTTCCAGCAGGTCGCCGCGCACCGCGGGCAGCAGGTGGTAATGGCGCATCGCCGGCACCTCGCGCAGGGCCTCGACCAGCGGCAGCGCGGCGGCCGGGCCGGCGTGCATCGAGACCGCGACTGCGCGGTTGAGCTCGACCACCGGCGAGGGCACGGCCTGCACGAGCGCGTCGTAGAGCGCGACGATCCGCGCCCAGTCGGTTTCCGCGGCGGTCGGCGCGCGAGCATGGCAGGCCGCGATCTCCGCCTGCAGCGTGTACGGGCCGGGCTGTGGCGACAGCGCGCGCGCGCGCTCCAGCGCGGCCAGCCCGCGCGCGATCGCCCCGCGATCCCACAGCGAGCGGTCCTGCCCGGCGAGCAGCACCGGCTCCCCCTCCGGCGTGACCCGTGCGCGGGCACGCGATGACTGCAGCTCCATCAGCGCCAGCAGGCCGTGCGCCTCGGCGTGGCGCGGCAGCAGCCCGGCGAGCACGCGGCCGAGGCGCAGTGCCTCGGCGCACAGGTCCGGCCTCAGCAGGTCCTCTCCCGCGGTCGCCGAATAGCCCTCGTTGAAGACCAGGTAGATCACGCCGAGCACCGCCGGCACGCGCGCATCGAGCTCGTCCCTGCGCGGCACCTCGTACGCGACCCTGCCCTGCGCCAGCGCGCGCTTGGCGCGCACGATGCGCTGGGCGATGGTCGCCTCCGGCACCAGGAAGGCGCGCGCGATCTCGTCCGTGGTCAGGCCGCCGAGCAAGCGCAGCGTCAGCGCCACGCGCGAGTCCTGCGACAGCGAGGGATGGCAGGCGATGAACATCAGCCGCAGCAGGTCGTCGCCGATTTCATCGTCGCGCGCGTCCTCCTCGCGGCGGAACGCCTCCTCGTGCGCGCCCTCCAGCTCCGCCGCGAGCTGCGCATGCTTGTCCGCGGACATGCGGTCGCGCCGCAGGCGGTCCAGCGCGCGGCGCCGGGCGGTGGTCATCAGCCAGGCTCCCGGGTTGTCCGGCACGCCGTCGCGCGGCCAGTGCTCGAGCGCGGCGACCAGCGCGTCCTGCGCGAACTCCTCGGCGAGGTCCACGTCGCGCAGCATGCGCACCAGCCCGGCGACCAGCCGCGGCGAATCGGCGCGCCAGACCGATTCGACGGCCCGTTTCACGTCGTCCGGGGTCATGGCCGCGATGACAGCACCGCGCTCCGGGCGGCGCAAGGGTCCGCCCGGCGTCCGCGCGCCGTTGCTCACGCCGTGCGGGGAGCGGCCATCCGCGGCGAGGCATGATGCGCTCCGCATGTGCGGGTCACTGCCCCCGGGCGGCATCCTGCCGCAGGCAGTTGACCAGCCAGTACTTGCCGTAGCGGTCCTGCACCGCGCCGAAGCGGCGGGCCCAGAAGGTTTCCTGGATCTCCGTGCGCACCTGCCCGCCCTCGGCGAGCGCGCGGAAGATGCGCTCGGCCTCCTCCGGAGTTTCGACCACGATGTTGACCGCGTTGCCGCCCGCGTCGTGCGGCGGCGGGCCGTCCGCCCCCATCAGCAGGGCGCCACCCGCCTCCAGCATCGAATGCATCACCCGGTCGCGCTGCCCTGGCGGGATTTCCGCGCAGAGCGGGGTTTCGCCGAAGGTGAAACGCTCGATGATCCGGCCGCGGAAGACGCCGGCATAGAAATCCATGGCCTCGCGTGCGCAACCGTCGAAGTTGAGATAGGCGATGAACTGCATCGTCGTGTGCCTCCTGGCATGGCGCGGGAAGGGGTCCGCGGAATCCGGCCGGAACAGCGCCGGCCGCGCGGTCACCACCACGACGAACCATGAACGCCCGGATCGACACCATGCGGTGCGGGCCCGGCCGGCAACCCCGCACGCCCCCGTGGTCCGTTTCCCGATCCATCCCGCCCCAGGAGGTCCGCCATGACCCGGAATGCCGCCCTGCTGTGCGCCTGCCTGCTCGCCGCCTGCACCGCCGACGCACCGCCGCCGGCCGCGGCCGGGGCGCAGTTCGACGCCACGCGCCTGCCGGCCTCCCACTGGACGCTGGCCGAAGCCACCGCCGCCGATGGCAGCCGCATCGACGCGCTGTTCGTCCGCGACGGGCACCCGCTGCGGCTGGACTTCGCCGGCGGCCGGCTCTCGGTGGCCAACGCCTGCAACCGCATCGGCGGCCCGTTCGAGGTCGATGGCGACCGGATCTCCATCGGGGGCCTGGCGATGACGGAAATGGCCTGCGCGGACCCGGCGCTGATGCGCCTGGACCACGAGATCGCCTCGCGCCTGCAGGCCGGAGGCACCCTGCGCTACGCGGACGACGGTTCGCTGGTGTACACGACGGCCGCGGGCGACATCCTGCGCTTTTCCGCCGTGCCCACGGCCGGGACGGAATACGGTGGCCCGGGGACGCAGGTGTTCCTCGAAGTGGCGCCGCAGCGCGTGGAATGCCACCACCCGCTGATGCCGGAGCACCGCTGCCTGCAGGTGCGCGGGATCGGCTACGACGACCACGGGCTGAAGGTGTCGGAGGGCGGATGGCGGCCGCTCCACCAGGAAATCGAGGGCTACACCCACGAGCCCGGCGTGCGCAACGTGCTGCGCCTGAAGCGCTTCGACGTGGAGGACCCGCCGGCCGACGGGCCGTCGGTCGCCTACGTGCTCGACATGGTGGTGGAGTCGGAGATCGTGGCCCGCTGACGGCCATTGCCGCCGCCGGGGCTGCCCGCGTCCCGCCGTGGCGGGACGCGGGGGAGGCGTGGTCAGGCCTGCGCGGCCTTCGCGTTCAGCGTGTAGGTACCGTAGATCGCCGCCTCGGCCAGCACGTGGCCGTGCATGGCGCGGAACACGTCGGCGGCGGTGAACTTCTCCGGCAGCTGCAACGACGGCACGTCGAGCGCGAACACGCGGAAGAAGTAGCGGTGCACGCGCAGGTCGTTCGGCGGCGGGTACGGGCCGTCATAGCCGAAGTAGTCGCCGCCCATGTCGGCATCGCCGGCGAACCAGCCGGTGTAGTCGTTCAGCCCCTGGCGCGCGCCGGCGGGACCCGCGGGCGAACGCTTGCCGCCCCTGGTCACGCCGTCGCTGCAACTGCCGGCCGCGATTTCACGCACGTCCGCGGGCAGGTCGGCGACGACCCAGTGCACGAAGTCGCCGCGCGGGTGCTCGACCGGGATCTCGACGCCCTCCCTGCCGGCCAGCGAGGGATCGGTCGGCGCGTCGGTGTCGATGCACATCAGCACGAACGAACGCGTGCCCGCGGGCACGTCGTCCCAGGCCAGGTGCGGGTTGCGGTTGCCGCCGAAGCCGTCCGGCGTCCCCATCGCGAATTCCGCGGGGATCGGCCCGCGGTGTTCGAAACTGTCGCTGCGGATCTGCATTGCCGTCCTCCGGTGGATCATTCCTCAGGATACCCGAGCCGTTTCGCCACGGGCGCGAGCGTGGCGAACGGCCCGGCCAGCACCTCCGCGTAGCGGCGCCAGTGTCCGGGCGGCAGCCGCGGCGGCGCCACGGGCGCGCCCGAGGGCAATTCCCCGATGCCCACCGATTCCGCCAGCATCCGCTTCAGCGCGTCCACGTCGTGCTCGACGCCGTCGATCCGCAGCAGGCTGGCCGGGTAGAGGCCGCCCTCGAACACCTCAACGATCTGCCGCAGCTTCAGGTCGAGCCACCACGCGGCCTCCTGCAGCGACGGGATCCCGATCTGCATCGGCGAACCGGCGGCCAGCCAGTGCAACAGCATGTCGCGCGGGTCGCGCACGACGAACAGCAGCGCGCCGCGCGGGACATGCGGGCGCAGCACGCGCAGCAGTGCGTTGTCCCACCACACCAGCCATTCGATCACGCGCTCGCCGCGGATGCCGCGCGCGGAGAGGTGCGTGCGCCAGTCGGCGGCGGCCTGCGCCGCATCCAGGTCGCCCGTGCTCAAGCCGCCGACACTGGCGAATCGCTGGAACACGTCGCCCGGCGCGGCAGGCGACATGCGGTCGGCGCGGAACCCGGCGATCCCCGCCAGCATCGCCGCCACGTTCTCGACGCACGACCCGGGCGGCCCCCACAGGAACAGGGTGTCGAGGCTGTCCCCGTCATTCTGCGCGCGCCCGGGCCACGCCCCCGCGGGCACCTGCTCCGGCGGCAGGCTGACCGGCGGCAACGGCAGCTTCGCCGGCGCCTGCCGGGCGGCCAGTTCCTGCCAGTGGCCGGCCGCCTCGCCGTACATGCCCGCACCGTCCTCGAGCATCGCCAGCCAGCCGGTGAGCAGGTCGCGCGAGGCACGGGTTCTGGCGTTCGGCAGCAGCTCGCGGACGTACGCCACCGCCGCGGCGGGATCCCGGCGCCGCAGGTCCTCGACCACCACCGACTGCGCCGCGGCATGCCCCGGCACACGCGCCACGATCTCCTTCGCGCGCGCCAGCGCCGCCTCGGCATTCCCTTCGCGCAACGACAGCTGCATGTCCGCCTCCAGCGCCGCCAGGCTGTCCGGCGCGGCCCGCAGCCAGCGGCCAACCACGCCGCGCGCAGCCTCGGCTCCGGGTTCGAGCGACAGCCGCGCATGCCACAGCGGCACGGCCTGCGGCGTGGCCGCGAGCATGTCGTCCAGCGCGGCACGCGCGCCGTCGAGTTCGCCGAGCCGTTGCCATGCCGCCAGCGCGCCGCGCAGCGCGCGCACGTCGCCCGGTTCGGCGGCGAGCACCTTGCGCAGCCGCTGCAATGCCGCTTCGGGCCGGCCAAGCACCAGTTCTATCTCGCCCGCGAGACGCTCGACCGCCGGCGTGGCCTTGCCGTCCTCCGACAGCAGCGGCCGCAGCGCGTCCAGGGCCTCCTCCGGCCGCCGCTGGCGCAGCAGGGTTTCCGCGAGCATGATGTGCCAGGCGGGCGCCCCCCCGCGTTCCCCGACCAGGCGGCGCAAGGCCTGTTCCGCGAACGCGTCGTGTCCCCTGGCGATGTAGGCCAGGGCCAGCGACAGCAGCACCTGCGGATCGTCGGGCGCAAGCTTCGACGCCTCCGTCAGCCGCGCCAGCGCCTCGTCCACGTTGCCGCGCGCCAGCGCGAGCATGCCGTCGATCACACGGCTCCACGGATGCCCGGGGTCGACCCTGGCAAGCAGACGGGAAGCACGCCCGGCCTCCTCGAGGTCGCCGCGCCCGAGCGCCAGCTGCGCCTGCACCAGGTACGCGCCGGCATGGTTGGGATTGGCCTCGACGCTGCGCGCCAGCGCATCGCGCGCAGCGTCGGCATCGCCGAGTGCCATCAGGATCAGGCCGCGCCTGAACTGCAGGTCGGCGTTGCCGCCGTCCAGCGCCAGCGCCTGGTCGATGGCACGCAATGCCGCCTCGCGGTCACCCGCCGCATTCAGCGCGGCCGCAAGCGCACCATGCGCCCGGGCCGACTCCGGCTCGGCCTCCACCGCTTCCCGCGCCATGGCCAGCGCCTCGTCGTGCGCGCCCCGGCGCAAGGCCTCGAAGATCTGTTCCTGCATGTCCCGTGCCCGGCGATGTGTGGGTCCGGGATTGTAGCGGCTGCAACCGGGTCAGCCCGTCGCCACCGCCAGCCGCTCCGCGACCCAGCGCTCGGCGTACCCCGACAGGTCCGCGCCCTCGAGGAATCCGCAGTGCCCGCCCCAGCGCACCAGGCTCAGGCGCGCGTGCGGTGGCAACACCAGCGCATGGAAATCCTCGACCGGGATCACCGGGTCGTCCTCGGCCATCAGGATGTCGGCCGGCACCTGCAGCGCCGCCAGCCGGTCGCCGGCGATCGAATAGCCGTCGAAGTAGGCATCGATGCTGCCGAAGTCCGTGTGCCGTCGCACCAGCCATTCGGTGAGCTCGCGCAGGCCGAGCTTCAGCGTCGCGTTGTCGAAGTCGTGGGCCTCCGGGAACAGTTCCCGCTTGCGCATCAGCGAGGCGCGCCACTTGCGCTCGAAGTAGTGCAGGTAGAACCACGGGCCGCGTTCCATCCGCCGCATGGTGCGCGCCGGGTCGATCACCGGACAGACCGCGGCCACCCGCACCAGCGGCAGCCCGGCTGCGGGCGCGCGCAGGGCCAGGCGCAGCACGAAGTTGCCGCCGAGTGAATACCCGGCGGCCACGATCGGCCCGCCGGCGAAGCGCCGCGCCACCTCCTTCGCGGCGTTCACCACCTCGTCGATGCGGCAGGAATGGAAGATCTCCGGATTGAGGTGGTGGGTGTCGCCATGGTCGCGGAAGTTGAGCCGGAACACGTCGTAACCCCGGCGCAGCAGCTCGGCCGCGGTCAGGCGCATGTAGCTCGACTCGGCGCTGCCCTCCCAGCCGTGCAACAGCAGGGCCAGGCCACGCGCGCGCGCGCCGGGCAGGGTGCTGTACAGGCCATGCAGGCGCACGCCATCGCCGGCATCGATCACGTGACCCGTGGTCACCGCGCCGGCCGCGGCCAGCGCCCGCGCGCCACGCAGGCGCCGCCACGGGCTGGTGCCGAGGATCGACTGCACGTGCGCGTTGCGCAGCCACCACGGCGGCCGGTATCCGCCACCGTCCAGGGTGGTCCGCGCGCGGGTGCCTTCGCCGCTCACGACTCCATCGCCGCCACGATCCGTGCGCGCGCGGCCTCGGCGATGCGCCGGCGGCCGTCGGCCTCGCCCGGGGCGATCGGCTCGAGGAACATCACGTCGGCCGGCCGCGACGGTTCGCCGAGCAGGCGCAGGAAATTGCCGAAGAAGCTTTCCCCGGGGGCAAACGCGACCACGGTCTGCGCCTGGCCGCGCTCGCCGTAGCGCAGGGCCACCGGCTGTACCGGCACCTGGGCCTCGACCGCGGCCAGGAAGATCCGCGCGTGGAACGGGCCGACCTCGCGGCCGTCCCGCGTCCGGCCCTCGGGGAAGACGCCCACCGCACGGCCCTCGCGCAACCGCGCAAGCATCTCGTGCAGCACCCCACCCAGCGACTCCTGGCTGCCACGCTGGTGGAAGATGGTCTCGCCGCGCCTGGCCAGCCACCCGACCACCGGCCAGCCCGCGATCTCGCGCTTGGCCACGAAGCCCATCATCCGCTGGCTGTGCAGGGCGACGATGTCGATCCAGCTGACGTGGTTGGCCACGAACATCACCGCGCCGGGCAGCGGCGTGCCGCTGCGGCGCACCTTCATCCCGAACACGCGCAGCAGGCCCGCGGACCACCAGCGCACCACGCGGTGGTCGAGCCGTTCGCCGCTGGCCAGCACGCGCCTGCCCCACGGCCGCGCCATCAGCAACAGCGCGACCGGCAGGTGCACCAGCACATGCCACAGCAGGAGCGGGATGCGGACGAGATAGCGGATGAAACGCACGGGGGACCGGGAGCCGGGAAGTGGAAAGTTCGGCCCGGTGAACGATACCGAATGCCACCGCCCGCCCGCCAGCGCCCACGCGCCCGCCGCGCTATGCTTGGCGGACGGGGGAGGCCGGCACGCGAACCGGGGAGATTCGCATGAAGGCACTGCTGCGCGAACTGCGCCGCCGCAACGTCTGGCGCGCCATCGTCCTGTACCTCGGTGCCACCTGGGCCCTCGCGCAGGGCATCTCCGAACTGTCCTCCGCGCTCGGCCTGCCCGACTGGGCGCCCAGGGCCTTCCTGATCGCCGCCGGCATCGGCTTCCCGTTCTGGGTCGCCTTCGCCTGGCTGTACGAGATCACCCCGCAAGGCATCAGGCGCGAAAGCGAGGTGCCGGAAGGCCAGTCCATCACCCGCCAGACCGCCCGCAAGCTCGACTACTGGATCATCGGCGTGCTCACCGTCGCGGTGGTGCTGCTGCTGACCGACCGGCTGATGCCCGGCCGCGGCGCGGAAGCCACCGATCCGTCCATGCCGCACTCGATCGCGGTGCTGCCGCTGGCCAACGCCGGCGGCGGCGACGACGGCTACTTCGCCGACGGCCTGACCGAGGAGATGATCTCGCGGCTGTCGCGGATCGACGGCCTGCGCGTGATCGCCCGCACTTCCGCCTTCGAGTTCAGGGACAGCACGTTGCCGCGCGACGAGATCGCCCGCAGGCTGGGCGTGACGCACCTGCTGGAAGGCACCGTGCGCCGCCATGGCGACCAGCTGCGGATCGTGGTCGATCTCGTGCGCCCGGCCGACAGCACCAGCCTGTGGTCGGAAAGCTACAACCGCCGGTTGGAGGACGTGTTCGCGGTGCAGGCCGACATCGCCCAGGCGGTGGCACGGGCCCTGCAGCTGCGGCTGGGCACGCGCGACCGGAAGGTGGACCACGAGCAGCCACCGGGCGGCAACCTCGCCGCCTACGAGGCGCTGCTGCAGGGGCGCGCGAAGTACCGGGCAATGATCCTGGACGATTTCCCCCGGGCCGCCGATCTGTACCGGGAAGCGATCCGGCTGGAGCCGGACTACGCCATGGCGTACTACGAACTGGCCGGCATCCTGGTCAACCTGGCCCGCTTCCGCAGTGGTGCGGAACGCGAGTCGCTGCTGGACGAGCTGCGCGCCGCCGCCGATCGCGCCATGGCGCTGGCGCCGGAGTTTCATGGCAGCCACCTCGCGCAGGGATTCCTGCTGAACATTCAGGGCGAACCGGAACGTGCGCTGGCTTCATACCGCAGGGCCCTGGAGCTGGCCCCGAACGATGCCCGCACGCTCCACAACGTCGCCCAGCAGCTCGCCGCGCTGCAAAGATACGAGGAGGCCCTTCCGTTCGCGCGCCAGGCGCTGGAGAACGACCCGCTCAACATCAATACCCGGGTCATCCTGTCCGAACTCTACCGCTCGACCGGCCGGAACGAGCAGGCACTGGAGACACTGCACGAGGCGCTCAGGATCGCCCCGGACCATCCCGCCCTGCTCGCCCCCCTCGGGACGCTGTACCACGCCCTCGGCCGGTTCGAGCTGGCCGAAACCCACCTGCGGCGCGCGATCGAACTGGATCCGGCACGCGACCTCCTCAAACTCACGCTCGCCTACGCGGTGATGGCCAACCGGGGCCTGGAGGAAGCCTGGAAGGTGTTCGAGGAGGCGCTGGCCAGCCACCCCGACCATCCCCCGCTCCTGGCCAACATGGCCGAGATGCAGCTGAGCCACGGGAATACCGGAGCGGCAATCGAATACGGCCGCCGCACCCTCGCAGTGGACCCGGACAATTCCAGGGCGGCAATGGTCGTGGCGACAGCCCTGCACATGCAGGGTCACTGGAACGAAGCCGAACGGATGGCACGGGATTTCCTCGCCCGGCATCCCTCCGCCCCCGACCAGTACCTCATCCTGGCCGAGGTCGCGGCACTGCGCGGAGACGCCGCCGCCGCCCGCGCCGCCGCCGAAGCCGAGACCGACCCGGACTCGAAGCGTTACACGCTGGCACTGGCCGCCGCCGTCTCGGGCGAGCGCGCGGCCATCGCCCGCGCGCTCGCGACGCTGCGGGAGGAATGCTCCGCTCCCGACCTGTGCCTGGTTCCGGCCCTGGTCATCCACGCCTGCCTGGGCGACACCCAGAGCCTGTACGCGACCCTGGACGAGGCCGAGAAAACACCCGGCTACATCCCCCATCTCGGCTATCCCTTCCTCGACCGCTTCTACGACGACCCACGTTTCGTCGCGCACCTGGCGAAGTACCACATGCGCCCGCCGGCACGGCCGGGACAGGCCCGTCCGCGCTGAAGCCGGCAACGTCCCGCCGGAACGGGAGTCAGGGCCGCGGGACCACCGCGGTGGTCAGGCGCGAGATGCAGACCAGGCGGCCGTCCCCATCCTCGATCCGGATCTCCCAGACCTGGGTGCGGCGCCCGACGTGCAGCGGGCGCGCGGTGCCGGTGACCGTGCCGCTGCGCACGCCGCGCACGTGGTTGGCATTGATCTCGATCCCGACCACGCCGTGCCCCTCGGGCACGCACAGCGCGCCCGCGGTGCTGCCCAGCGTCTCGGCCAGCAGCGCCGAGGCCCCGCCGTGCAGCAGGCCGTAGGGCTGGTGGGTGCGCGCGTCCACCGGCATCGTCGCCTGCAGCCAGTCGCGCCCGATGCCGGTGAAGACGATGCCGAGCGCCTCGATCGCGGTGTTCTTCGACAGCGCGTTGAGCGCGTCGAGGGTCACGCCGTCGCGGAACATGCCGCGGGGCGCTTACCGGACGCGGAACAGGCTCGGACGCCAGGCGCGGGCGTACGAGGGACGGCCGTAGCCGCTGCTGCTGCCATAGCCGAAGCCGAACTCGCCGCTGGCGGTGCGCTGGCGACGCAGGTGCATGCGCTCCACCAGCTCGTCGCGGCGGGCGTCGAGCCAGTCGGTGCGGCCGACGGCGGAAGGCTCGATCCCGCGCTTCTTCGCCTCGCGCTCGCGGAACTCGCAGAACTCGTCGTAGGCATCGAGCTCGTGGCGCAGCTCGCGCACGCACAGCTCGATCATGATCGCGTCGTCCAGGTAGCCCAGCACCTCGACCTGGTCGGGGATGATGTCCTTCGGGTCGGCGAAGTACACCAGCGCCGAGAGCACGTGCCTGCGGTCCTCGTCATCGAGGTGCCAGCCCTCGTCGCGCAGCATCGCGATCATGTCGTCCAGACGCTCCAGCCGTTCGCGGATGAAATCCGGCACACTCATGGTCTGCGCCTGCTCGAGCAGCTTCGCGGCGGAAGCGATGATCTCGTCCTCGGATTTGCTCTCCGCCGCCTTCTGCGCCGCCTTGAGCGCGTTGGCGAAGTGCTCGGTGTCCTTCTGCGAAAGCTCAATCGTCAGCGTAAGCGGCATGGGCGTCGGTCCGGGGAAAATCGGTAAGCGTTCAGACTAGGCGGCCCGCCGCGCCTGCGTCAATCGCCCCGTCTGGCGGCCGGCCACCGCGCGGCGTGGTCAGGCCACGCGGAAACGAGGGCAGCCCAGGTCGCCGGCGTAGCGCCTGCCGGTGGCGTAGCCGCTGCTGTTGCCGTAGCCGATCCCGAAATCGCGCTCGCGGCGCGCGGGGCGGACGCCACGCAGGCCGCCGGCCGACATGCGGGCGGTGACGGACGTCCTGGCGGGACGGCTGTCGGAAAGGTTCGCGGGGAAGACTCGGACGTTCATGGCAGGGATCCTGTGGGGGGAGGGAGAGTGATCTGGTGTGTTGGTATAGTACAACACTATGACTTCCTGTCGATGGGCCGGAAGTCATGGCCCGGAATCACCGGGAAGTCCTTGATCTGGATGGGGGAAAGGGACGGAAGGTTGCAGCCGGCGGGCATGACCGATGACACCCTGCCCCACGTCCGCGGGGCAGCGCCGGCGGCTGGCCGGCCGGGAAGGCGGCTCAGAGGATCGGGCCGAAGCCGGCGCCGAAGGCGGTGAAGATGCGGGTCAGCAGGCTGCGCAGTCCGATGCTGACCTCGGGGAAGTCACCCACCGGTTCGTAGCAGGCGCGGAACCCCGGGTCGCGCGGTGGCAGCGGCTCCGGGCAGTCCGGGCCGGGCCGGAACTCGTAGCTGGTCGCATAACGCGTGGGCCACAGGTCGAACACCGGCAGGTGCTCGGACAGCTTCGACAGCGAGTACTCCAGCCCGGACAGCACCGGCAGCTTGTCGCGCCGCGCGATGGCCCAGGAGTTGGCCGGGGCGATGTCGCGGCGGATGCTCGCGGCCAGCGCGCGCGCGAACACCGGGTCCTCGACCACCACCACGTTCTCGGTGTTGTAGTTGTCCCCGCGCGGGTCGAAGTTGTGGGTGCCGACCACGCCGATCCGTTCGTCGATCACCATCGACTTGGCGTGCAGGCCCATGCGCATGCCGGTGCGCGCCAGCGGCACCCGACGGTTCACGCCGATGCCGGCGTAGCGCAGCGCCGCGTACTCGCGCTGCAGCGGCGGCGGCCGGCGCTCTCCGGGCCGGCCCTTCGACGGCGCGAGCAGGTTGGCGCTGCCGTCCGGGTTCCAGGAGATGTCCACGGCGCCGGTCGCATCGAGGTCGAGCGGCGCGTCCTCCGGGAACGGCTTGTATTCGTACATCTCGAAGCCGAAGTCGCGCAGGTAGCGGCGCTTGTACTTGTACGACAGCGCGTAGGTGATGAAGGAATCGGTCGCCGCCAGGCTGTTGGTGGAGATGATCACCCGCGGCGGGTCGGGGCGCTCCTGCAGCTTCTCGAACATGCGCTGCGCCGGCTTGGACAACACCAGGTAGGGCGTCTGCAGCAGGATCTCCCGGCGCGCCGACTCGATCAGCGACTTCAGCTCCGGCGCGGCCCGTACCGCCTCCCGCGCGCGCCCGGCATCCTTGCGGTGCTTCGTCGGCAGGTCGCCGTAGAACCGGACCCGGCCCACCGGCAACGCGGCCGCTGCCAGGCGCGAGCGCACCAACCCGGCGTCGTCCGCGTCGCGCGAGATCGCGGCCACGCGTCGCGGGTCCCCGTACGGCGCGTGCGGCAGCGCGGGCACGCCCTCGCGCAGCAGGCTGCGCCCGACGTCGTCCAGCCGCGCGACCGGCACCGCCAGCGGCGAGTTCCAGAACGCCTCGAAGTTCGCCGCCATCTCGTCGGTGGCCGGGCCGGCCACCAGCACGTCGCGGTCGCGGAAGTTGAATTCCGCGTCCCAGTCGAAATAGTCGTTCTGGTAGTTGCGCCCGCCGACGATGCCGACGTTGCCGTCCACCAGCAGCAGCTTGCTGTGCATGCGCTGGTTGAGCCGGCGCCAGCAGCAGGCCGCCGCCCAGACGTACATCGGGTAGGTGATCCGCGCGCGCCCGAGCACCGGGTTGTAGATGCGCATCTCGAAGTTGGCGTGGGCGCCGGCGAGCGCGGCCAGCGTCTGCACTTCGCGCAGCGCCGAGAGCTGGTCCACCAGCACGCGCACGCGCACGCCGCGCCGGGCCGCGGCGAGCAACTCGTCGAGGAACAGGTGGCCGGCGTCGTCCTCGTCGTAGATGTAGGTCTGCAGGTCGATGCTGCGGGTGGCGCCGCGGATCAGGTCGAGCCGCGCCAGCATCGCGTCCTGGCCGTAGTCGAGCAGCAGCGCGTAGTGGCGCGGCGCCTCCGGCGAGCTCCCGGCGCGGGCACGCACGCCCAGTTCCAGCAGCGGCGACGGCCGCGCGCAGGCGTCCTCCGGGCGGTCACATTCGACCTCGGTCGAGCGCGCCTGCTCCGCGATCCGCACCGCCGCATCGCGCTGCACCGCCGTCAGGCCGGTGCAGGCGCTGCAGCACAGCGCCAGCACCATCGCCAGCCACCGCATGCCCATGCCCGCCATCACTCGCCGTCGATGCGCAGGCGCAGGGTCATCTGCACGCGGTCGGAGAGGGCGAAGCTCCAGCGGTCCATGCCGAAGTCGCCCCGGTACACCGTACCCCGGGCGAAGATGTCGCAGTCCACGCCCGGACGGTCGCAGGCCGCCGGCTCCACCGTGAACACCTCGCGGCGGCTGACGCCTCGGATGGTCAGGGTGCCTGCGAGCTTGCCCCCCCGGTACAGCAGGGTGGGCGGCCAGGCGTCGGACACGAACTCGACCACGGGATGCCGGTCGGCCTCGAAGAAACCCTCGCCGCGGGTCAGCTCGCCGTAGCGGGGATGGCCGACGATCTCGACGTCGCGCGCCGACAGGCGCAGGCACACGCGCCGGCGCCCCGCACCGGCATCGGCGATTTCGCCCTCGAACACGGGGAAGCGGCCATGCAAAGCCTGGCCCCAGCGCGTCTTCATCGTGAACCCGACCCAGGACGAGGCGGCATCGATCCCGTTGGCCGATGCCGTCGCCGCCAGCAGCCAGGCGCATGCGCCCGCGGCCATGGCCGCCAGTCGTCGTTCCGGTCGCACCGTCCCTTCCATGGCTCTACACCTTACCCGCCGTGGGTCACGGCCACCAGAACGCTTCCAGTACGGCCGCGCCCGGCTCCACCGGCACGCCGTCGCGCAGCGCCAGCACGGCGATGCCGGCCGGGGGCATCCCGCGGTATTCGCCGGAACGGCCGCTGTGCAGCAGCGCGACGAGCTGTTCCAGCCCGGGGTTGTGGCCGACCACCAGCAGCCGGTCCACGTCGCGGTGCACATCGACCAGCGCCAGCAGGATCCCCGGCGTCGCCTCGTAGATCGCGGGCTCGAGCCGGCAGTCGGTCCCGGTCGGCTCGGGCAGCACGAGATCCAGCGTCTCGCGCGTGCGCCGGGCCGGCGAGCACAGCACGCGGTCGGGATGGAACCCGCGCCCGCGCAGCCAGCGGCCGGCGGCCTCCGCTTCCGCCAGGCCCATCGACGACAACGGCCGGTCGAAGTCCGCCTGCCCCGGCATCGGCAGTTCGGCGTGGGCGTGGCGCAGCAGGATGAGTTCGCGCATCGCTACTTCTTCAGCCACTTCAGCAGCGGCTGCCAGTCCGCCTGGTGCTCGCGGACCTGCTGCGAGTTGTAGTCGAACAGGCTGCGGCCCAGCCCCACCAGCATCACGTAGGCCTGGCTGTCGCGCAGCTGCGCGACCACCGGGTAGGGCCACTGCGACAGAAGCTCCAGCGCCTGCTGCGAGGCATTGGTCCACGGCCGCAGCCGGTTGGCGACCAGGCCCACGCGCAGCTCGCCGCGGCGCACGCGCGGGTGCTTCGCCAGCGCGTTGAGGAAGGACACGGTCGCGTCGATGTCCAGCGTCGAGGGCAGCACCGGCACCACCACGGCGCCGGCGTGCTCGAGGTAGGCCTCCAGGTCGTCCGGGTACGCGCCCGCCGGCGCGTCGATCACCACCTGCTCGGCGTCCCGCGGCACCGATTTCCACGTGGTGCGGTGGCGGCTGCCGCCGTCGATCGGCAGGACCGCGCTGTCCAGCGCGGCCCTGCGTTCGGCCCAGCGCAGCGAGGAACCCTGCGGGTCGGCATCCACCAGCACCGTCCTGCGTCCCTGCAAGGCGGCATTCGCCGCCAGATGCGTTGCCACCGTGGTCTTGCCGACGCCGCCCTTGGAACTGGCCACCAGCACCGTCTTCATCCGCGAAACCTCCGGATCGGGGAACGTGCCGGGAGCGTACACCGGCCACGCGGTATCCGCGACCGGAGCGGGAGGGCCGCGGTTGTCGGCGCCCGGCCGTTTGACGCAATCTTCACGAATGAGCGACCTGCAGGACCTCGCCGCCCTGATCCGCGCCGACACCCCGCTGATCGTCGTCGAAACCGCCGACGAGACCCGGGTGGTGGACCTGTTCCGGCAGACCCTGATCCACGTCTGGCGCGCGATGTACCGCTGGTCGGTCACCGAGGGCCTGCGCCGCATCGACCTTGACCGCGAGGATCCGGAACCGGTGCCGCCCGACACCGGCGCCACCCTGGCCGCGATCCGCAACGCCACCCAGCGCGGCGTGTACCTGCTGCTCGACTTCCACCCCTACCTGGGCTACGCCGGGACCCGGCGCCAGCTGCGCGAGATCCTGCAGCGGCGCGGTTGCCTGCCGCACGTGGTCGTGCTGGTCGGCCACAGGGTCGAGCTGCCGCCGGAGCTGGAGGCCCGCGCCACCTGGTTCCGCCCGCGCCTGCCCGACGCCAACGCGCTGCTGAAGATCGTGCGCGAAGTCGCTGAAGACTACCGCCGCGAGCATGGCGGCCGCCGCGTCGAGGCCGACGACGAGGCCGTGCGCCGGATCGTGCGGAACCTGCAGGGCCTGGACGCGGCCGACGCCCGCCGGATCGCGCGCCGGCTGATCTTCGACGACGGCGTGCTGGGCATGGACGACCTGCCGACCCTGGCGAAGCTGAAGTTCGAGCTGCTCAACAGGAGCGGCCACCTTCACTACGAATACGACACCGCGCGCTTCGCCGACGTGGCCGGCGCACGCCGGCTCAAGCGCTGGGTCGAGCTGCGCCGCCGCGCATTCGTGGAGGGCGACGTGCCGCCGGGGCTCGACCCGCCCAGGGGCATGCTGCTGCTCGGCGTGCAGGGCTGCGGCAAGTCGCTGCTGGCCAAGGCGGTGGCGGGCAGCTTCGGCGTGCCGCTGGTGCGGCTGGACTTCGGCACGCTCTACGCCAAGTACCACGGCGAGACCGAGGCCAACCTGCGCGAGGCGCTGGCCTCGGCCGAGCAGCTGGCGCCGTGCGTGCTGTGGATCGACGAGATCGAGAAGGGCCTGGCCGCGGGCGACGCCGGGGCCGACGGCGGCGTATCGCGGCGTGTGCTCGGCTACCTGCTGACCTGGATGGCCGAGCGCAGGTCGCGCGTGTTCCTGGTCGCCACCGCCAACCAGGTGCACGAACTGCCGGCGGAACTGCTGCGCAAGGGCCGCTTCGACGAGGTCTTCTTCGTGGACCTGCCCGATGCGCAGGCACGCGGGGAACTGTTCGCGATGCACCTGCGCCGGCGCGGGCTCGACCCGGCCGGCTTCGACCTGCCTTCGCTGGCGAAGGCGTCCGAAGGCTTCTCCGGCGCCGAGATCGAGCAGGCCATCGTCTCCGCCCTCTACGCCGCCCACGCCAGCGGGCTGCCGCCCAGCGACCTGGCCCTGCACGCGGAACTGGGGCAGACCCGCCCGCTGTCGGTGCTGATGCGCGAACAGGTCGAGACACTGCGCGCCTGGGCCGCCGGCCGCACGGTGCCCGCGGACTGAGGCTCAACGCCGCCCGGGCGGCGACCAGCCCGGCGGCGGTTCCAGCGGCACGCCGGCTTCGCGCAGGACCCGCTCCATCAGCTGCTGTTCGCCGGTGACCGCCGGATCCGACAGCAGGCGCACGAACTGGGCGATGCCGCCATCCGGCTGCGCGGCCGACACCCGGCCCCATTCCATCGCCTGCCAGTCCAGGCGCCGGCGCAACGCATCCACCTGCGCGCGCTCGCCCGCGCCCGCGGCCAGCGCGCGCTGGATGTCCAGGCCGACGAGCCGGTCGGCCAGCGTGGTGGAACGGTCCACCAGCAGGCCGGCGACGTGGCGGCAGTCGGCCGGGCGCGTGGGCGAGGCGCGCAGGGCATCGCCCCGGCACGCCTGCAGCAGGACCGGGACGGGCATGGCGACCGCCGCCCAGCGCGCCATCATGCCACCCGCCGCCACCACCTCCGGCGAGTAACGGCCGTCCGGCGCCAGTGCCGCCCGTTCCGCCGCGGTGGGCGGGCGGCGCGCGTGCACCTGCATCGCCCAGCGCACCAGGTCGTAGGCACGGGAATCCACGTGCCTGGCGCGACGCGCCTCGACCAGCATCGCGTCCACCGGCAGGCCGCCATGGAGCAGTGGAACGAGGTTGCCGGGATCGGCCGCCTGCCAGCGCCGGGCGGCTTCGGCCCGCAGCGCCGCGTCACCGTCGTCCGCGGCGGCGATGAGCAGCTGGTTGGCGAGCACGTCGCCACCGGCCTTCGCCGCGGCGGCACGCAGCCAGCGCGCGGCCTGCGCGTCGCCGGGAACCCGGGTCGAGGGCGCATCGCCGCCCGGCATCTGCTCCTCCGGCGCGGGCTCGAGGGCCTGCCTGCGCAGCAGTGCGGCGTAGGCCAGCTCACGCGCGCCGCCGGACGCGGCAAGCGCGTCCGCCAGGCGCAGGATGTAGCCCCGGTGCGCCTCGGCCTGTGCTTCCATCCGCGCCAGCAGCTGCGGATCCGCTTCACCATCCCATTCCTGCGCCGCCGCGCAGGGCGCAAGCGCGAGCAGGGCGGCAAGCAGCAGCGTCTTCCTCATGGCCATGACCGGATTCCCCCGTGTGACGGCGACAGCATCGCCGCGGCCGGATGAGCCGCGCGTGACTCAGTAGCCGGCCGCCTGGCCGTCCTTGCGCGACTCGCTGGCGCCGATCCAGCCGCCGTGCGGGTTGGCCATGATCGCCTGGTAGCCACCGTACGGGCCGTCGGCGAAGCGCACGGTGTGGCCCTTGCGCATCAGCTCGCGCACGGTTTCGTAGGGGAAGCCCGATTCCAGCTCGACCACCCCGCCGTCGGCCATCGGCGTCGCCTGCCCGGACGGATCGGTGGAGCCGTCATGGTGGATGCGTGGCGCGTCGCCGGCCTCCTGCAGGTTCATCCCGAAGTCGATCAGGTTGATCAGGATCTGGACGTGGCCCTGCGGCTGCATCGCCCCGCCCATCACCCCGAAGCTGAGCCAGGGCTTGCCGTCCTTCGTGACGAACGCGGGGATGATGGTGTGGAACGGGCGCTTGCCCGGCGCGTAGCTGTTGGGATGGCCTTCCTTCAGCACGAACTGCTCGCCGCGGTCCTGCAGGATGAAGCCCAGTCCGGGCGGGGCCATTCCGCTGCCCATGCCACGGTAGTTGGACTGGATCAGCGAGACCATCATGCCGTCGGCGTCGGCGGTGGTCAGGTAGATGGTGTCGCCCTCGTTGAGCTGCGGGATCACGCCGGGCTCGGCGGCGCGCATCGCCCGGTCCATCGAGATCAGCTTCCCGCGCTCGCGCGCGTACTCCTTCGACAGCAGCCGCTCGACGGGGGTACGGTGGAAGTCCGGGTCGGCGTAGCTGGCGGCGCGGTCGGCGAAGGCCAGCTTCTTGGCCTCGACGAACAGGTGCACGTGCTCGGGGCTGCCGAAGCCGTAGGACTTCAGGTCGTACGGCTCGAGCAGGTTGAGGATCTGCAGCGCGGCGATGCCCTGCCCGTTCGGCGGCAGTTCCCACACGTCGTAGCCGCGGTAGCTGGTCGAGACGGGCTCGACCCATTCGCCGCGGTGTTCCGCCAGGTCCTCGTAGGACAGGAAGCCGCCGTTGGCCTTCATGTAGGCGTCGATGGTGCGGGCGATCCCGCCCTTGTAGAACGCGTCGCGGCCGCCCTCGGCGATCTTCTGCAGCGTGTCCGCGAGGTTGGGGTTGCGCCAGATCTCGCCCTTGCGCGGCGCGCGGCCATCGATGGTGAACTGCCCGGTGAAGCCCGGCCACTTCGACAGCCGCGGCACCGAGCGCTCCCAGTAGTACGCGATGACCTCGTGCACGGGGTGCCCCTCGCGCGCGTAGCGGATCGCGGGCTCGAGGTTCCGCGCCATCGGCAGCCGGCCGAAGCGCCCGTGCAGCGCGAACCACGCGTCCACCGCGCCGGGCACGGTCACCGGCAGCGGGCCGTGCGACGGGACCCCGGTCAGGCCGCGGCGGCGGAATTCCTCGAGGGTGAGCGATTTCGGCGAGCGCCCGGAGCCGTTGTAGCCGTAGAGCCTCTTCGTCCCCGGGTCCCAGACGATGGCGAACAGGTCACCGCCGATGCCGTTGCCGGTCGGCTCCATCAGCCCCAGCGCGGCGTTGGCGGCGATGGCCGCATCCACCGCGCTGCCGCCGGCCTTCATCACGTCGAGCGCGATCTGGGTGGCCAGCGGGTGCGAGGTGGCCGCCATTGCGTGCGGTGCGTAGACCTCGCTGCGGGTGGCGAAGGGCCTGCCGGTGATGCGGTCGGCCCCGGGCGCGGACATCGGGGCCGCCGCCACGGCGGCAGCCAGGGCAAGCAGGAAGGCGGCGGTGCGCAACGCAGTTCTCCTGGTCGGTACGGTGCGCGACACCTTAGCGCGAACCCGCCGCCCGCGCCGTGCTCAGGGCCACGCCGGCGGCGCCTTCCCCCAGGCCTCCAGCACCTCGGCCAGCACCGCCCGGTCGGCCTCGTCCCAGTCCGGCAGCAGCGCGGGCAGGTTCGCCGGGTCGTTCCAGCGGTCGGGCCAGGTGCGCACCGCGGCCGCATACCACTTCACCGCATCTTCCCGGCGCCCGAGCCTCCACAGCGCCAGTGCCACCGTGGGCGGCACCCACGACGGCCGCACCGCGCCGCGGTTGGCGAAGGCCTGCGCCCACTGCTCCAGCGCACCTTCGTAGTCGCCCGCCCGGTACAGGTCCCAGCCGTGGTTCCATGCGATCGAATTCCGCATCACCGAGCTGGACGCCGCGTCCATCGCGCGCGCATACAGCACCTTGCCGGTGTCGGTGCGGCCGCTGGCCATGGCGATGTGGGCGAGCTGGGCGATGGCCTTGTCGACGTGGCGGCCACCTCGCTCCATCGTCTTGACCAGCTTCGCGATGGTGGCCTCGTCATCGCCCTCGATGGCGACGATCGGCCGGGCGACCAGCGTGTCCTCGTCGAAATAGAACTCCGAGATCCGGGGCAGTTCCTGGGCGTGGGCCCAGGAGGCGAGACACAGCAGCAGGAACGGCGCGCAGACGCGGACCAGCAGACGAATCATCGGCGGGACCCCTGTGTGAAATTTCCCGCGCCGATTCTAGCGTCCCGGGGCGGGGATGCTCCTCACGCCTGCGCCTCGAAGCCGCGCAGCAGGGCCTCGGGATCGCACGCCGTCGCGAACAGGTGCCCCTGCGCGCGCTCGATCCCGCAGGCGAGCAGGGCCTCGGCCTGGGTGCGGGTCTCCACGCCCTCGGCCACGACCTCCATGCCGGTCCGGCGCGCCAGGCCCGCGACCGCCTGCACGATCGCGCTGTCGTAAGGATCGTGCGGCAGCCCCGCCACGAAGGCGCGGTCGAGCTTGATCACGTCGATCGGCAGGCGCTTGAGGTAGGCCAGCGAGGAATAGCCCACACCGAAGTCGTCCAGCGCGATGCTGATGCCCAGGTCGCGCAGGCGTGAGAGCGTGCGCGCGGTGGCGGCGACATCGGAAAGCAGCGCGGTCTCGGTCAGCTCCACGCACAGCCGTCCCGGCTGCAACCCGGCCTTGGCCAGCGCATTGGCAATCTCGGATACCAGCCCCGGCTGCTCGAACTGCCTCGCCGACACGTTGATCCGCAGCCTGGGCGCCTGCCCGTCGCGCAGCGGCCAGCGGCGCGCCTCGCGGCAGGCCATGCGCAGCACGCGGCACCCGAACGGCACGATCAGCCCCGAGGACTCGGCGATATCGATGAACTCGCAGGCCGGGCGCACGCGGCCGTCGCCGTCCACCCAGCGCAGCAGGGCCTCGGCCGCCAGCCAGCGCCCGTCCGTGATCCGGACTTCCGGCTGGTAGTGGACGATCAGGCGCCCCTCGGCGAAGGCCTCGCGCAGAGAACGCTCGATCTTGAGCCGCTCGAGCAGGCCGCGGTGCTGCTCGGCATCAAACACCTCGCAGCGGTTGTGCCGGCCCTCGCGCGCGCGGCGGCTGGCGGTCTCGGCGTTGCGCAGCAGGTTGTCCGCCGAGGGCGTGGCCAGGTCCGATGAAAACGCGATGCCGGCCGCGACGACCGCGTGCACGCCCTGTTCCAGCATGGCGGTCTCGGCTGCCGCGACGCAGCGCTCGGCCAGGTCCAGGGCCCCGGTCTCCCGCACCGGACGCTGCGGGAACACGGCGAAGGCGTCACCGCGCACCCGCGCCAGCGTCGTGGTCGCGTCCAGCTCGCGGCGCAGGCGCTCCGCCACCCGCACCAGCAGTCCCTCGCCGGCGTCGCCCTCGTGCGGCGAGGCGTCGACCTGCAGGTGGATCACCGCCACGTCCTGCCCGTTGCCATGCGTGGGCCGCAACGCGGCCTGCACCTCCCCCAGCAGGTGCTCGCGGTTGGGCAGGCCGGTGTGCGGGTCGTGCAGCTCGAGATAGCGCACGCGCCGCTCGAGCCGCCGCCTCCGGTCGACCTCCCAGGTCATCGCCACGAAATCGCCGATGCTGCCGGCGAAGGCATGGTCCTCCGGCGTCCAGACCCGCATCGGGCCGACGTGCTCGTGGCAGACCACGCCGACCAGCTCGCCGGTGATGCGCACCGGCGCGTCCAGCATCGAGCCGATCCCGTGCGCGCGCAGGTATTCCGCCAGCCCGCCCTCGACGTCATAGCGCGCGGCGTTGGCGTAGTTGACCACCCGCACCTCGCCGAGGGCATCCTTGTAGCGGGGGCCGACGTTCAGGGCGACCAGGGAGCCCGACGGGTTGTGCCGGCCGGTGCTCCGCTCGTAGTGGTGCATGCAGCGCAGCACGAACGGGTCGTCGTCGCCGAACCTCCAGACGTTGACCCGCTCGACCTCCAGGGTCTCGGCCGCGACCTCGCAGATCACGGCAAGCGCGTCGTCGAGCGTGCACTCCTGCTGCCACACGTGCCGGGTGAGCTGGACGAGGGCGTGGTTGTGCCGGCGCGCCCATGCGCCCTGCTCACGCCGCTCTCCAGCCTGCCCTGCGGACATGCCTTCTCACCCCTGGATCCCCCCGGTGCAAGCGGGGGCAGCGTCTCTCCTTTGTACTCCCAACCCCGGCCCCCCGCAAACCGGCCGCGCCAGGGCCGGCTGCTACACTTCCCCGCGACCAGCACCTCTTGCTGTTCGGCCGCCGTCCAGGGGGCCCGCCAGCGGCGCAACCGCAAGCCGAAAAAGCCCGACATGACCAGTACCGCCGAGCTGTCCTCGCCCTCGTCCGCCAGCGCCCTCCTGACCAACGGCGTGACCGACCCCGACTACACCCTCGAGCACAGGTACACGCGCACCCGGGGCCGCGTCTACCTGTCGGGCGTGCAGGCGCTGGTGCGGCTGCCACTGATGCAGCGGCTGCGCGACCAGGCCGCGGGGCTCAACACCGCCGGCTTCATCTCCGGCTACCGCGGTTCGCCGCTGGGCGGCTTCGACCTGGAGCTGTGGCGCGCGCGCAAGTACCTCGAGCAGGCGAACGTGAAGTTCCAGCCCGGCCTCAACGAGGACCTGGGCGCGACCATGGTCTGGGGCACGCAGCAGACCACCCTGTTCCCGGGCGCGAAGGTCGACGGGGTGTACGCCATGTGGTACGGCAAGGGCCCGGGCGTGGACCGCTGCGGCGACGTGTTCAAGCACGGCAACGCCGCCGGCACCTCCAAGCACGGGGGCGTGCTGGCGCTGGCCGCCGACGACCACGCCTGCCGCTCCTCGACCCTGCCGCACGGCAGCGAGGGCGAGTTCGTCAGCGCGATGATGCCGATCCTCAACCCTGCCGGGGTGCAGGACATCCTCGACCTGGGCCTGGTCGGCTGGGCGATGAGCCGCTACACGGGGCGCTGGGTCGGCTTCAAGACCATCGCCGAGACGGTGGAGTCGTCGGCCTCGGTCGAGGTGGACCCGTTCGCGCGCCAGATCGTGCTGCCGGAGGACTTCGAGCTGCCGCCGGGCGGGCTCAACATCCGCTGGCCGGACCCGCCGCTGGAGCAGGAGATGCGCCTGCACCGCTACGCGGTGAAGGCGGCGCAGGCCTTCGCCCGCGCCAACCGCATCGACCGGGTGGTGATCGACACCCCCGACGCCTGCTTCGGCATCGTCACCACCGGCAAGAGCTTCCTCGACGTGCTGCAGGCCCTCGAGTACCTCGGCCTGGACGCGGACCGCTGCCGCGAGCTCGGCATCCGCGTGTACAAGGTCGGCATGACCTGGCCGCTGGAGCCGCTGGGCATCCGCGCCTTCGCCCGCGGCCTGCGCGACATCCTCGTGGTCGAGGAGAAGCACGCCTTCATCGAGAGCCAGATGAAGGAGCTGTTCTACAACTTCGACGGCGACCGCCCGTCGATCGTCGGCAAGTACGACGAGGAGGGGAACTGGATCCTGCCCTCCACCGGCGAGCTCACCCCGGCGACCATCGCCGGCGTGATCGCGCGGCGGCTGATGAAGTTCGTGCCGCAGGGCAGCCGCGACACCGGGCACATCCGCGAGGTGCTGCGCTGGATGGAACAGAAGGAGGGCGAACTGGCGTTGCCGCGCGCGCAGTTCCCGCGCGTGCCGCACTACTGCTCCGGCTGCCCGCACAACACCTCGACCGTGGTCCCGGAAGGCTCGCGCGCGCTCGGTGGCATCGGCTGCCACTACATGGTCACGTGGATGGACCGCAACACCGACACCTTCACCCAGATGGGCGGCGAAGGCGTCACCTGGTGCGGGCAGGCACCGTTCACGGAAACGCCGCACGTGTTCCAGAACCTCGGCGACGGCACCTACTTCCACTCCGGTTCGCTCGCGATCCGCCAGGCGGTCGCGGCCGGGGTCAACATCACCTACAAGATCCTCTACAACGACGCGGTGGCGATGACCGGCGGCCAGCCGGTGGACGGCGTGCTGACCGTGCCGCAGATCGCCCACCAGGTGCGCAGCGAGGGCGTGCAGACCATCGTGGTGGTGTCCGACGACATCGCCAAGTGGAGCGACCGTTCGCTCTTCCCCCCCGGCGTCGGGTTCCACGACCGCCGCGAGCTGGACGAGGTGCAGCGCCGCCTGCGCGAGGTCAAGGGCGTCAGCGTGCTGATCTATGACCAAGTCTGCGCCACCGAGAAGCGCCGCCGCCGCAAGCGCGGAAAGATGCCGGACCCGCCCAGGCGCGTGTTCATCAACACCCTCGTCTGCGAGGGCTGCGGCGACTGCGGCAAGAAGAGCTTCTGCGTCTCGGTGCTGCCGAAGGACACCGAGTTCGGGCGCAAGCGCGAGATCGACCAGAGCAACTGCAACAAGGACTATTCCTGCGTAGAGGGCTTCTGCCCGAGCTTCGTCACCGTGCACGGCGGCAGCCTGCGCAAGGGCAGCCGGGTCGACCCCGCCCAGCGCCTGGCGAACCTGCCGCCGCCGCGGATCGAGACCGACCTCTCGCGCCCCTGGAACATCCTCGTCACCGGCGTCGGCGGCACCGGCGTGGTCACCATCGGCGCGCTGTTGGGCATGGCCGGCCACCTCGAGGGCCGCGGCGCGACCGTGCTCGACCAGACCGGCCTGGCGCAGAAGGGCGGCGCGGTCACGACCCACGTCCGCATCGCGCGCACGCCCGGGGACATCCACGCGGTCCGCATCGCCGCCGGCGAGGCCGACCTGGTGCTCGGCTGCGACATGGTGGTGGTCAACGACTACTGGGCGCTGTCGAAGATCCGCGCCGGCCGCAGCCACGTGGTGCTGAACACCTGGGAGGCGATGCCCGGCAGCTTCACCACCCACCCGGACCTGCAGTTCCCCGCCGCCGACATCATCCAGGCCGTGCGCCTGGCCCTGGGCGGGCAGGACCCGATGCTGGTGGACGCCACCCGGCTCGCCACCGCGCTGATGGGCGACGCGATCGCCACCAACCTGTTCATGCTCGGCTTCGCCTGGCAGCGCGGGCTGGTCCCGCTGTCGCTGGAATCGCTGATGCGCGCGATCGAGCTCAACGGCGCCGCGGTGGAAATGAACAGGAAGGCGTTCGCCTGGGGCCGGCTGATGGCGATCGACCCGGAGGCGGTGTACGAAGCCGCCGGCATCGTGCGCAACGCGCCCACCGCCGCCGAGTCCGCGCCGGGCGAGCTGCCGGTGCTGCCGCCGGGCGAATGGGAAAGCAGCGAGTGGGGCGCGACCTCGGCGCCGAAACCGCAGCGCGGGGAGGACGACCTGCGCCACGTGCCCGCGCACGCCGGCACCGACGGCTTCGCCTTCCTGCCGCTCGACGACCTGCGCCTGTCGCGCTCGCTCGACGAGCTGATCGCGCGCCGCGTCGAGTTCCTGACCGACTACCAGGACGCGAAGTACGCCGGGCGCTACGCCGGCTTCGTCGCGCGCGTGCGCGAGGCCGAGCAGGCGAAGGTGCCGGGCTCCACCGACCTCACCGAGGCCGTGGCGCGCTGCTTCTTCAAGCTGATGGCGTACAAGGACGAGTACGAGGTCGCGCGCCTGTACACCAGCGGCGAGTTCCTGCGCCGCCTGGAGCAGCACTTCGAGGGCGACTACAGGCTGCACTTCCACCTCGCGCCGCCGCTGCTGGCCCGCCGCAACGCGAAGGGCGAGCTGGTCAAGCGCGAGTACGGCCCCTGGATGTTCACCGCGTTCAGGCTGCTGGCGAAGCTGCGCCGCCTGCGCGGCACCGCGTTCGACATCTTCGGCTGGACCGGGGAACGCCGGACCGAGCGCCGCCTGATCGACGAGTACGAGCGCACCGTCGGCGGCCTGCTCGACGGCCTCGACGCCGGCAACATCGCGCTCGCCGTGGAGATCGCCAGCATCCCCGAGCAGATCCGCGGCTACGGCCACGTCAAGGAAGCGCACCTGCGCAGGGCCAGGGCGCGCGAGGCGGAGCTGCTGGCCCGCTGGAACAACCCGCGGCAGGTCGTGCAGGCAGCCTGACGCCCGGCTCCCGCGCGTCCGGGAGCCCGGCAGGCATGGCGTCCACCGTGTTCCGGCGGTGGCCGCCTCCGGGCCTCAGTGCACGCGCCGGAACGGCATCTCCCGGCCTGCCTGGCGCAGGATCACGCCGGTCGGCCTGCCCCCGGCGGGCGTGAACTCGAGGGTGGCGTCGACCACCTCGAGGAAGAACTCCGAGGGCGACTGCGCGTGGATCTCCAGCGCCGGCTGGCCGGCGAGCTGGACCTTGAGGATGCCACCATCGAGGAACACCCTGAGCACGGCGCCCTCGAAAGCGTATTCGCCGGTGACGCGCTCCAGCGCCTCGCGCGGCAGCGACACCTCCCGGCGTCCGGCGGGAAGCGCCTCGTCGCTGCGCGGCACCACCTCGCCCCCGCCTTCGTCCTCGGGGAAGAAGCGCATCGCGCGCACCGCGCCCGCGGCGTCGCGCTCGAACACGATCCGCGAATGGCCTTCCTCGAACAGGAAGGTGTCTTCCGCCACCGGGACCAGCGGGAACACGCGCCCGCCGGTGCGCTGCGAGGTCAGGCGCCCGTCGATCACGCGGATGATGCGGGTCGTGCCGGCGTCGATCCGGTACACGCCTTCGTACTGCGCCAGCGTTTCCGGGGCGACCTCGATCGGCGTCTTCTCCGGATACGGCCTGCCGATGGCCATGGCGGCGAGCACCCGCGCGATCCCTTCCGCGCCCGGCATGCCGTGCGGGCTGTCGGTGTTCTGCAGCACCGCCACGCCCGTGCGCGAACCAGGGACATGGAGCAGGTAGCTGTTGAACCCGTTGATGCCGCCGCCATGCTGCAGCTGCGGCTCGCCACGCAGGGTGCCGGTGAAGATGCCGTAGCCGTAGCGGTTGTCCACGGCCTTGCCCACCGGCGTGACCATCGCCCGGTAGCTCGCCTCGCGCAGCACCCGGCCCTCGTGCAGCGCGCGGTTCCACTTCAGCAGGTCGTCGACGGTCGAGACCAGCGCGCCCGCCGCATGCGGCTGGGTCATGCTCAGGTAGGGCGCCCGCGCCCAGCGTTCGCCGTTGCGGGTGTAGCCGTCGACATGGCCGGGGATCACCGCCTCGTCCGCGTTGCCGTAGCCGGTGCGCGTCATCCCGAGCGGCCTGAAGAACACCTCGTCGAGATGGACGTGCCACGGCTTGCCGGTAGCCGCCTCGATCACCGCCCCGAGGAGCACGTAGCCGGAATTGTTGTAGTGCCAGCCCTCGCCCGGCGCGAAGTCCGGCTTCTCGTCCCTGAAGCTGTCGATCAGCTCCTGCGTCGTGACGTCGCGCATGATGCCGCCGCCCGCCATCACCGCCTCGATCTCGGTATAGCTGCGGATGCCGGAGGTGTGGTTGAGCAGCATCTCCAACGTCACCGCCTCGCCGCCCGGGTAACCGGGTACGAACTTCGACAGCGGGTCGGACAGCGCGAGCCTGCCGTCCTCGGCCAGCTTCAGCACCGCCGCCGCGGTGAACTGCTTGGTCACCGAACCGATGCGGAACACGTGGTCGGGCGACACCGGTACGCCAAGCTCGAGGTTCGCCATGCCGCAGGCGCCGCGGTACAGCACCTCGTCGCCACGCATGAGCAGCACCGCCATGCCCGGGCCCTGCGGATCGCATTCGTCGGCAAGCACGCGGCCGGCGAACGCCGCCACTTCGGGTTGCGGAGGAAGCCCGGCATGCGCGGCACCCGTGGATGCGAGCAGCGCGACGGGCAACAGGGTCCTGGCAAGAAGGTTCATGGTGTTCCCCGGAAACGGTTGGCAGGGCATTGTCCGCCCGCACCGGACCCGGCACACCCCGCTTCGGTCATGCGTTTTTCGTGCAACCGCGCGCCTTCACGCCGTATCGTGCGGCGCGGCCGTGGCGATGGCGCGTTCACGCCCGCGGCGCTAGAGTGCGCCCGTGGATGCCATGGAGGAAACGCGCATGTCCCGCCAACCGGTGATCCTGTCCGCGCTCGCCGCCACGCTGATGCTTTCGGCCTGCGCCCGCCCGCCCGCGAACGGCCCGGGCGCCACCGCGCCCGAGGCCCCCGGACCCGCCGCGCAGGCACCCGCGCCCGGAGCGCCCGCCGAAGCCATGCCGTGCAATGCCGGGGCGGTGCAGTCGCTGGTCGGCCGGGAAGCCACCGCGGACGTGCTCGAACAGGCGCGGATCGACAGCGGCGCGGCGATGGTGCGCGCGCTGCGCCCCGGCGAGGCGGCGACGATGGACTTCCGCCCCGACCGCCTCGACGTCTCGCTCGACGAGGCCGGCATCATCCGGTCCCTGCGCTGCGGTTGACCGGCGGCCGGCGCGCCGGAATGCGCCTCAGGCGCTTCCGGCCGCCGGGGCGGCAGCCCCCTGCGCGGGGCGTGGCGCATACCGCCACGCGATCGCCACCGCGGCCGCCAGCAGCAGGGCCGCCAGCAGCCATGGCGCGCCCGGGAACACGAACGGCGCGTCCTCGCCGATGAACATCCCGAACACGCCGGCGAAGGTGACCGGCGCGACGATGCCCGCGACCGACACCAGGCTCATCAGCGCGCCCTGGATGCGGCCCTGCGCGTCGGCATCCACCCGGCGCGTGACCAGCGCCTGGCTGGCCGGCGTGGCCACCGCCCACAGCGCGCTGACCGGCAGGCCGAGCAGGAACACGCCACCGCTGCCGGCGAAGCCATAGATCACGAAGCCGAGCATGCCGCAGGCCAGGCCGAAGATCAGCGCCCGGCGCTCGCCCATCGCCCGCACCAGCCTGCCGACGACCATGCCGTTGACGACGATCGCGCTCACGCCGACGAGGAACAACACCCAGCCCACCTCGCGCATGCCCCAGCCGAAGCGCACGTCGGCGAACAGCACGAACACGCTGGGATAGACGTAGTGCGCGAGGTTGGCGATGAACACCACCACCGCCAGGCCGATGATCTCCGGATAGCGGCGCAGCAGCAGCAGCGCCGCGAACGGGTTCACCGTGGTCCAGTCGAACCGCTTCGCGCGCCGCTCCGGCGGCAACGATTCCGGCAGCACGAACAGGCCGTAGCAGAAATTCAGCAGCGCCAGCCCGGCCGCGAACCAGAACGGCAGGCGCAGGTCGAACTCGCCCAGCCAGCCGCCGAGCACCGGGCCGATGGTGAAGCCCGCCCCGAACGCCGCGCCGATCATGCCGTAGCCCTTCGCGCGCCGCTCCGGCTCCACGACGTCGGCGATGTAGGCGTTGGCGGTGGTGAAGCTGGCCGCGAACACGCCCGAGAACACCCGTGCCACCAGCAGCCACCACAGCGTCGGCGCCAGCGCCAGGATCACGAAGTCCATGCCCAGTCCGAGGCAGGACAGCAGGATCACCGGCCGCCGGCCATGGCGGTCCGACAGCGCCCCCAGGATCGGCGAGCACACGAACTGGCACGCGGCGAACACGGTGCCGAAGATGCCGATCCAGTACGCCGCGCGCGCGGTGCTGCCGGTCAGCTGCTCGACCAGGTGCGGCAGCACGGGCAGGATCAGCCCGAACGCCAGCACGTCGATCAGGACGACGAAGAAGATGAAGGCCAGCGCGGCCTTGCGCGGCGCGCGCGCGGGGGATGTCGCGGTCATGGGAACGGCGGGAACATCGGCACGAAGCCGCCGATTATGCGCCAACCCGGTCGTGGCGGGCGTGCACGGGCTGCCGCCCGGATGTGCCGTTCACCGCCAGTGACGCGGAACGGCCGGGATGCCCCGCGCATCCCGGCCGCCGCGCCTCCCCCTTAGAGATCGAAGCCGAAGCCGATGCCGGCCGAGCGCTCGCTGCCGCTGAACGCGCCGCCGATCGAGAACGAGCCACGCTGGCCGATCTGCCGGCCGTAGCCGACCGAAAGCGCCGCCTCGCCGCCCTGCCAGCCGGCGCCGACCGCGATGCGGCCGCGCGGGCTGCGCGAGCCCGCGGCGTTGATCGCCATGTTGAGCATCGCACTGGCCATCGCGCCCTGGCGGTCGATGCGGCGGTTCTGGTGGTCCAGGCGGCGATCGATGCCTTCGAAGCGGTCGTCGAAGGCGTCGAGGCGGGCATTGAGCGAGGCCGGGTCGAACCCGGTGAACGCGGCGATCCGCGCGTCGGTGTAGGCATTGGCCGCCGACAGCGTGGCCGCGTCGCCCGCATCCGCGTAGGCCTCGGCCTGGGCGAGGGTGGTGGCGTCGGCGTCGGCCATGTCGGCGCGGATCGCGGCCTCGCGGTTGTCGGTATAGGCATTGGCCGCGGTCCCGCCGGTGGCGACCGCGGTGTCGGTGTAGGCGTTGGCCGTGGCCAGCATCTCCTGCAACTGCTGCAGGTTGACCGCGTCGGTGGCCGCGGTGCCGGCGGCGACGTTGGTGATCCGGCGGGTGCTGCCGGCGCTGCCGACCGAGACGGTGTTCGCCTGGTCGGCGACCGAGCCCGCGCCGATCGCCACCGCACCGGCGGCGGTGGCCTTCGCGCCCTGGCCGATCGCGACCGCCTGCGACACACTGGCCTGCGCCGCCTGGCCAAGCGCGATCGTGCCGTTCGCCAGGGCCCGCGACCCGCCGCCGAGGGCGACGCCCCAGCCGCCGGTCGCGACCGCGTCATAACCGACGGCAACGTCCATCGTCTGCCGGGCCTGGGCGTTGTAACCGGACGCCAGCGCCGACGTGCCCTGCGCCTGGGCCTCGCGCCCGATGGCGACCGCGTTCAGGCCCTCGGCGGTGGCCGTGTCGCCGAACGCCAGGCTGTAGTCGCCCTTGGACTGCGCGTATGCGCCAAGCGCCACGCTGAAGTCGCCCTCGGCGAGATTGATCGCGCCGATCGCGATGGATCCCTGTCCCGTCGCGGTGTTGGCCTCGCCCAGCGCCAGGGCCCGGTTCGTCGCGGTGTTCTGGAAGCCGAACGCATAGCCGGCCGTGCCGTAGATGCGGTTGGAGCTGCCGAACGCTGCGCTCATGCCGGTCGCGCTGGCGATGTTGCCGCGGCCGAACGCAAAGGCGTTGAACATACAGGTGGTGTTGTCGATTCCATATTCGATGCCCTGGTCGGTGGGCTCGGCCGGGAGAGGGTTGCCATCCTCATCCAGGCAGGGCTGGTCGACGGCCCAGGCGTTCCCCGCGAAGGCCGCGGACAGGACCAGGAACAGGATGTTTCGATGCAGACTGCGCATGGCGATTGCTCCAGTTGGCGGGCCGCGGCGCGACCCTCTCGCCGGCACATCCGCAAAACCCGGGCAGCAACTGCCACCCCCGGTCCCGGGGGCGGGGGACAGGACGGATCAGGGGGTTCCGGTGGCGCGCAGCGCCTCGAGGATCCGGCGCCCGGCGCGGCCGTCCGCCGGCGTGATCCCGAGCCGCTGCTGCTCGTCGCGGATCGCGCGGCGGGTGGCATTGCCGACCACGCCGTCGGCCGTCCCGATGTCGTGGCCGCGGGCGAGCAGCCGTTGCTGCAGTTCGCGGCGCTCGGCGCGCGACAGGCCCGGGTCGTCGGTCGGCCAGGGCGTGGCCAGCCCGCCGCCGCCGCGCAGCCGGTCGGCCAGGGTGGCGATTGCCAGCGCGTAGCTTTCGGCGGCGTTGTAGGAATAGATCGCGTCGTAGTTGCGGAACACGAGGAAGGCCGGGCCCCGCGGGCCCGCGGGCAGCAGGAGCGCGGCCGGCGTGTCCGTGGCCTGCAGCGCCGCGCCGTCCACCCGGGTCAGGCCGCGCGCGGCCCAGTCCGCCAGCGGCCGTCGCTTCGTGCGCCCGGCAAGGCCGGCGTCGAACCCCGGCGGCAGCCTCACTTCCCAGCCCCACGGCCGGCCGGGCTGCCAGCCGCCGCGCCGCAGGTAGTTCGCGGTCGAGGCCAGCGCGTCGGGGATGCTGCCCACCAGGTCGCGACGTCCGTCGCCGTCGAAGTCCACCGCGATGCGCACGTAGGTGCTGGGCATGAACTGGGTGTGCCCGAATGCGCCGGCCCAGGAGCCGGTGAGCCCCGGGTCGGACAGGTCCCCGTCGTGCAGCAGCCTGAGCAGGGCGAGGAACTCGCCGCGGAAGAACTCCTGGCGGCGGCCGAAGCACGACAGCGTGGACAGCGACTGCAGCAGTGGGCGTTTGCCGGTGATGCGGCCGTAGTCGCTTTCCACGCCCCAGACCGCGACCACGGTGGCCGGGTCCACGCCATATTCCGCCTCCACCCGCGCCAGCAGGTCGCGGTGCGCCTCCAGCATCGCCAGGCCATCGGCCACGCGCTCCTCGTCCACCAGCCCGGCGAGGTAGTCCCAGACCGGCGTGGTGAACTCGGGCTGCGCGTCGAGCAGCGCGAGCACGCTGCGGTCCTCGGCCACCCCCGCCATCAGCCGCTCGAAGCCGGCGGCCGGCACGCCGCGCGCGGCCGCCTGCGCCTTCAGCCGCGCCATGCACGCCGTGTACTGCGGGTCCGCCACGGACGGCTCCCGCGCCGTCGCCGCCATGGCCAGGGCCAGGCCGGCGGCCAGCAGCAGGCGCGGGGAACGGGGGCGGGCGGCGGGCTTCATGCCGGCAGCATAGCGGCACGGCACGCCGCCGTGGGCGGGGCCGGCCGGCTCAGCCGCCGAGCGCGTCCAGGTAGTACCAGCGGCCGTCCTCGCGCACGAAGCGGCTGTGCTCGCGCATCCGCACGACGCTGCCACCGCCGATGCGGTAGCGCGCCACGAACTCCACCACGGCGGCGTCCGGGCCGGTGACCACGTGCCGCTTCACCTCCAGCTTCAGCCACACCGGCCGCCGCGCGCGCGGGCCGTCGAACGACAGTTCCGCCGGGCGGGTCGAGGGATGCCAGCTGGCGAGCAGGTAGTCCGCGTCCTCGCGCACGTACGCGCTGTAGCGCGAGCGCATCAGCGCCTCGGCGTCGGGCGCCTGCGCGCCCGCGTGCAGCGGGCCGCAGCAGCCGGCGTAGGCACGCCCGGAACCGCAGGGGCAGGGCTGCGCGCTCACCGCCGGCTGTGGTGGCCGGTCTCGATCAGGCGCAGGAACTCGGAGCGGGTCCGCGCGTCGTCGCGGAAGGTGCCGAGCATGGTCGAGGTGATCATGCTCACCCCGCGCTTGTGCACGCCGCGCGTGGTCATGCACCCGTGGCTGGCGTCCACCACCACGCCCACGCCGAGCGGCGAGAGCACGCGCTGGATGCAGGCGGCGATCTGCGCGGTCATCTTCTCCTGCACCTGGAAGCGCCGCGCATAGGCATCCACCACGCGCGCCAGCTTGCTGATGCCCACCACGCGACCGTTGGGCAGGTAGCCCACGTGCACGCGCCCGATGATCGGCGCCATGTGGTGCTCACAGTGGCTCTCGAACCCGATGTCGCGCAGCACGATCATCTCGTCGTAGCCGGCGACCTCCTCGAACGTGCGCGCGAGGTAGTCGTCCGGGTCGAGCCCGTAGCCGCTGAACCACTCGGTGTAGGCGTCCACCACGCGCCTGGGCGTGTCGAGCAGCCCCTCGCGCGCCGGATCGTCGCCCGCCCAGCGCAGCAGCGTGCGCACGGCTTCCTCCGCCTGCGCGCGCGTCACGCCGTTGCGGATGTCCCTGTTGTCGTCCACTCGCGCGCCCTCCGCTGCCTGGGCCGCGTATGGTACCGCGGCCGCGCGGCGCCGGGATGTCTACGGCGCCGCCGCGTCGGCCAGCCGCTCCCTGTCAGGCGGCATCTCCGGCCAGCCGCCCGCCAGGGCCTTGAACACCGCCACCGCGCTGGCGGCGCTGCGCATGCGCGCCTCGGCAAACGCATCCTGGGCCTGCAGCTGCACGCGCTCGGCGTCGAGCACGTCGAGCAGCCCCGACGCACCGGCCTCGTATCGCGCCCGCGCCAGCCGGGCGGCGCGTTCGCTGTCGAGCGCGGCCCGCTCCAGGTGCGCGTCCTGCGCCCGTGCACGCGCATGGAGCACCAGCGCGTTCTCGGTGTCCTCCAGCGCCAGCAGCACCGCCTGCCGGTAGCGCGCCAGTTCGCCCCCGGCGTCCGCGCCGGCCGCCGCGATGCGCGCGCGCACGCGGCCGAAGTCCAGGAACGACCAGTCGATGCCCAGCGCCACGAACCGTGTCTCGCTGTCCCGTTCGAACAGCGCGCTGACGTCGACCGCCTGCGTGCCGATCAGCCCGGCCAGGGTGAAGCGCGGGAACAGGTCCGCGGTGGCGACGCCGATGCGCGCGGTGGCGGCATGCAGCCTGGCCTCGGCCACGGCGATGTCCGGCCTGCGCCGCAACAGATCGCCGGGCGCGCCCGGGTCGATGCGCGCGGGCAACGCGGGCAATGGCCGCGGTTCGGACAGCTCCTCCACCAGTGCCCCGGGCGTGCGCCCGGTCAGCACCGCGAGCCGGTGCATGGCGATGCGTTCCTGCGCCTCCAGAGCCGGGATGCGCGCGGCGGTCGCCTCGAACTGCGCGTTCGCGCGGGCCAGGTCGAAATCCGTGCCCGCGCCGGCCTCCAGCCGCGCCCGCACCAGTTCCAGGGTCTGCTCCTGGTTGTCCAGGTTGGCACGGGCCACGCGCAACCGCTCCTGCACGCCGCGCAGCTCGACGTAGGTGCGCGCGACCTCGCCGACGATCGCGACCTGCATCGCGCGCAGGTCCGCGGCGCTGGCCTCGGCCTCCGCGCGCCCGGCCTCGATGCTCCGGCGCACGCGCCCGAACAGGTCCAGTTCCCATCCCACCACCACGCCGGCGCTCCATCGCTCCCCGTCGCGCGCATCGCGCGGGACGCCTGGCGCCTGGTCCGTGCTGGCGCGCACGTCCGCCGCCTCGCCCTGCGCGGTGATCGTGGGCAGGGCATCGAATCGCGCGCCGCGCAGCAGCGCGTTGGCGCGGTCGTAGCGGGCAAGCGCGACACGCAGGTCGTGATTGGCGCGCAGCGCATCGTGGACCAGGTGGGTGAGCAGCGGGTCGCCGAAGCCCTGCTGGAAGGCCCCGTCGATGTCCACGGCCTGCGCCGCGCCGCCATCCCCGTCCCCGTGCGCGGAGGCGAACGCCTCCGGCAATGGCATGTCCGGACGCACGTGGCGGGGTCCGGCGGCGCACGCGGCCAGCAGCGCGGCCGCGAGCAGTGTGGTCGTGGTGCGGATCACCATGGCAATGCCTCGTCGAAGTGGAAGTAGCCGCCGGTGGGGCCGTCGTCGCCGATCATTGCCAGCCAGGCGCTGGTGCGCGCGCCTTCTTCCACGGGAAGCTCGCCTTCGCCGGCATTCATGTCGGTGCGGACGTAGCCCGGGTCGGCCGCGTTGACCTTGATCGCCGTGTCGCGCAACGCCAGCGCCAGCTGCACCGTCCACGCGTTCACCGCGCTCTTGGACACGTTGACGATGCGCCCGGCGGGAGACTTCAGCAGCAGCGGCAGGAACGCCTGCGTGGTCTCGACCATCCCGAACAGGTTGGTCGCGAAGGTCGCGCGCCAGGTGTCCAGCGGCTGGCCGGTCGTCCCCTTCTCCAGGTCGTCGATGAAGATCCCGGCGTTGTTGACCAGGATGTCCAGGCGGCCATGCCTGCGCCCGACCTCCGCCGCCGCCGCGGCGATGGTGGCCGGATCGGTCACGTCGAGCACGACGGGATCGACCGGCAGATCCTGCGCGCGCAGCGTGGCGGCCGCCTGCCCGGCGCGGCCGCCGTCACGCCCGGCCAGCAGGGTATGCACGCCGGCGCGCGCGAGCTGGCGCACGGTCTCGAAACCGATGCCGCGGGTGGCCCCCGTGACCAGGGCGATCCTGCGTTGGGTGTCCATATGGCGCGTTTCCCTGCTTTCTGTGGAATCAGGCGTGCACGGCGGCGGCGTCCCGCGGCGGATGCGCGACCAGCGGCCGGTTGGCCAGCTTGCGCAACGCCACGTAGAACACCGGGGTGAGGAACAGGCCGAAGGCGGTGACGCCGAGCATGCCTGCGAACACGGTCACGCCGGTGACCGAGCGCACCTCCGCGCCCGCGCCGCTCGACAGCGCCAGCGGCACGGTGCCGGCGATGAACGCGACCGAGGTCATGACGATCGGGCGCAGGCGCAGCCGGCAGGCCTCGAGCGCGGCCTCGACGATGCCCTTGCCCTGCAGTTCCAGCTCGCGGGCGAACTCGACGATCAGGATCGCGTTCTTGCACGCCAGGCCCATCAGCACCACCAGCCCGACCTGCACGAACACGTTGTTGTCCCCGCCGGTCAGCCACACGGCCAGCAGCGCCGAGAACATGCACATGGGCACGATCAGGATCACCGCCAGCGGCAGCGTCCAGCTCTCGTACAGCGCGGCCAGCACCAGGAACACCAGCAGCACCGCCAGCGGGAACACCACCAGCGCGGCACGCCCCTGGGTGGCCTGCTGGAAGCTCAGGTCGCTCCACTCGATGGCCATGCCCGGCGGCAGCACCCGGGCGGCCAGGGCCTCGACCGCGGCCATGGCCTGCCCGGAGGACAGCACGCGCGGGTCGGACTCGCCGAGCAGGTCGGCGGCGGGATAGCCGTTGAAGCGGATCACGGGATCGGGACCGTAGGTCTCGCGGATGTCCACCACCGAGCCGACCGGCACCATCTCGCCGCGCTCGTTGCGCGTGCGCAGGCTGGCGATGTCGCCGACCTCGTCGCGGAACCGCGCATCGGCCTGGGCGATCACCTGCCAGGTCCGGCCGAACATGTTGAAGTCGTTGACATAGGCCGACCCCAGGTACGTCTGCAGCGTCTCGAACAACCCGACCAGGGGCACGCCCTGCGCCTTGGCCTTCACCCGGTCCACCTCGGCCTCGAGCTGCGGCACGTTGGCCTGGTAACTGCTGATCGGGAAGCCCAGGCCCGGCGTCTGCACCGCCGCGCCCTGCAGCGCCTGCACCGCGTTCTGCAGCTCGCCGTAGCCGAGCCCGGCACGGTCCTCGACGAACAGCGACCAGCCCAGGCCGTTGCCGAGGCCGTCGATCGGGGGCGGCATCAGCGCGAAGGCGAATCCTTCCTCGATCGTGGAGAACTTCGCGTTGAGCTCGGCCACGATCTCCTCCGCGGAGCGCCTGCGCTCGTCGAAGGGCTGGAAGGAGAAGAACACCACGCCATGGTTCGGCGTGTTGGTGAACTGCAGCGCGTTCAGGCCCGGGAACGCCACCTCGCTGACGACGCCATCGACTTCCGACGCCAGCGCGGCCATCTTCTTCAGGACCGCGTCGGTGCGCTCGATGGACGATCCCTCCGGCATCTTCACGCCCGCCAGCGCGTACATCTTGTCCTGCGACGGGATGAAGCCCGCCGGCACCGCGCTGAACACCAGGCCGGTGCCCGCCAGCAGTGCCAGGTACACCGCGAAGACCGCGCCGCGTCGGCCCAGCGCACGGGAGATCGCGCCCTGGTAACGCTCCGAGCTGCGCCGGAAGAAGCGGTTGAATGGCACGAACAGCCAGCCGAACAGGCGCTCGATCACGCGTGCCGGGCGGTCCTTCTCCGCGTCGCGCGGGCGCAGCAGCCGGGCCGCCAGCGCCGGCGACAGGGTCAGCGAGTTGATCGCGGAAATCACCGTCGAGATGGCGATGGTCACCGCGAACTGCTTGTAGAACTGCCCGGTCACGCCGGTCAGGAACGCCATCGGCACGAACACCGCGCACAGCACCAGGGCGATGGCGATGATCGGCCCGGACACCTCGCGCATCGCCAGGTGCGCGGCCTCCAATGGCGAGGCGCCCTCCTCGATGTGCCTCTCGACGTTCTCCACCACAACGATGGCGTCGTCCACGACGATGCCGATCGCCAGCACCAGCCCGAACAGCGTCAGCGTGTTGATCGTGTAGCCGAGCAGGTACAGCACCGCGAAGGTGCCGACCACCGACACCGGCACCGCCAGCAGAGGGATGACCGAGGCACGCCAGGTCTGCAGGAACAGGATCACCACGAACACCACCAGCACCACCGCTTCCAGCAGGGTGCGGATCACGGCGCGGATCGACTCGCGCACGAACACGGTGGTGTCGTAGACCGAGGTGATGTCCACGCCTTCCGGCAGGCGCTCGCGGATCTCCGCCATCTTCGCCGTCACCGCGTCGCGAACCTCCAGCGCATTGGCCTCCGGTGCCTGGAAGATGCCGATCGCCGCTGCGTTCATGCCGTTCAGACGCGCGCGCAGCGTGTAGTCGCCCGCGGCCAGCTCGACCCTCGCCACGTCGCGCAGGCGCACGACCTCGCCATCCGTGCCGGTCTTGAGCACGATGTCCTCGAACTCCTCGACGGTCTCCAGGCGGCCACGCGCGTTGATCGGCAGCAGAAAGTCGCTGCCGTTGGGCATCGGCTCGGCGCCGAGCTGGCCCGCCGACACCTGCACGTTCTGCTCGCGCACCGCGCGCAGC
>CALLKI010000055.1 GCA_938008415.1 uncultured Luteimonas sp.
GGGCGAGGATGATCCGCATGCGCGGCACTGCCGCGCGGATCATTCCGGGCGCCCGGCGCGCTGCGCCGGGCCGGACGGACGCCATTGCCCCCTCCCCCGTTTACGGGGGAGGGTTGGGGTGGGGGCAATCGATACCAGGCGCCCGGCACCAGGCCATGCATCGCTGGCATTTCCTTCTGCCCCCCTCCCAGCCTCCCCCCGCAAGCGGGGGGAGGAGTCCGGAGTGGCCGGGGAAGGAGTCCGGGGCGGCAAGGAAGGGAGGAGCCCGGCGCGCTGCGCCGGGCCGGACGGGTTGGGGTGGGGGCAACGGCAGCCCGCAATCGGACATTTCCGACACGACGGCACGGATCCTGTCGATCCAGCAGTTCCGGAGCCGGGGCGATGCTGTTTCCCGTCTCCTTCGGAGGGCAGCGATGCGTGCAGGCCAGAAACACGGTCGTGCCCGGCAACTGCGCGCCGCGATGACGGATGCCGAGCGCCTGCTGTGGCGTTGCCTGCGCATGCGAAGGCTGGGTGGCCACAGGTTCCGCCGCCAGGTGCCGGTCGGTCCCTACATCGCGGATTTCGCCTGCCTGGCGGCGCGGCTGGTGGTGGAGGTCGATGGCGGGCAGCACGCGGGCGCGCACCATGACCGCAGGCGCGATGAATACCTGCGGGCGCAGGGGTTCCGCGTGCTGCGGTTCTGGAACCACGATGTCCTGGGGAACCCGGAGGCGGTTTGCGAGGTGATCCTGGCGGCGCTTGGGGATGGTGCGCCGCGTTGATCGGATTGCCCCCCCCTCCCAGCCTCCCCCCGTAAACGGGGGGAGGAGTTTTTTCTCCCTCCCCCGCTTGCGGGGGGCGAGGATGATCCGCATGCGCGGCACTGCCGTGCGGATCATCCCGGGCGCCCGGCGCGCTGCGCCGGGCCGGACGACGGCGCTGGATCCCGTGCTGCAGGCCGGGCTGGCGTTCGCGGTGCAGAAGCTCGACGAGCTGCGGCTGCTGCGCTGGGGCCTTGCGGAAGGCCGCGAGGCGATTGCCGCCGAGCTGGCCGCCAACCGGGAGGCGCTGAGCGGCCGGCAGCGGCTGCGCACGGGCCGCGAGGATGGCCGGCGGCGGGTCGAGCGGCTCGATGCGAACGCCAGCCGCCGCAGCCTGCCGTATGCGGCCCGCGCGCCGCTGCAGCGGGCGGCGACGGCATTGCCGCAGTTCCTCGCGCCAGCGCTGCCAGAACTCCGGTGCCCGCTGCCGCACGCCCCAGCCGGCATCGACCCGGAAGCCGTCGACGCCGTGCCGCCGCACCCAATAGGCGAAGGCGGCGATGACGTAGTTCTGGACTTCGGGGTTGTCGTAGTCGAGGTTCTTGAGGTTGTCCCAGTCGAAATAGCTGGCGATCTCGCCGTCGGCGCCGCGCTCGAACCAGCCGTAGTAAGGCGAGCGCGACCCACGACGGGCAACGTCCAGGTAGTAGCGGTGCCGGTCGGAAACGTGATTGGGCACGAAGTCCATGATCACCCGCAGCCCAAGCGCCTGGGCGCGCTGCACCAGGGCGTGGAATTCGGCCTCGGTGCCGAACTCCGCGCGCACCCGGAACGGGTCGGCGAGCGCGTAGCCGAAATCGCCTTCCGGCGCGGCGGTCACGGGCGAGAGCCAGATGGCGGTCACACCCAGCGCGGCGATCTGCTCAAGTCGCTCCAGCACGTCGCGAAAACCCGTCGGCCCGAAGAAGAACGGCACCACGCCGTAGACCACGGCACGGTCCACCCAGGCCGGATGCTCGCGCTGCAGGTCGACCTCGGCCGCCTCGCCGGCGGTCACCCGGAACACGCCGGTGCTCTGGTCGACCCGGCCGAGCGCGTCGAAGACGCGCAGGGTCACGTAGTACTCGCCATCGGCCGCCGGAACCCGCAGCTCCAGCTGCTCGCTGACCAGCGGCTGCTGATCGATGGGCTCGCCGCCGGCGACGGGGATCAGGGGCGCCGGGTTGTCGGGCCGGGCGGACCATTCGTAGCGGACGATGGGCGCCGGAATGCCCTCGGCGCGCTCGGTGCGGCCGGCATCCAGGTGGACCGTGCCGTCTTCGACTCGCAACCGGATCCAGGCCTTGGGGGCGTCCTCCAGCTGCACGGCCCAAGCCTGCTCGGCCTGTGCGGCGCGCGTGCCGCGACAGCCGGCCTGTACCCGGTTGACGCCTTCCTGCAGCGGTACCCTGGCTTCGAAGCGGCGGCCATCGCTCCAGGCCGGCACCGTACCGGCCGGCGAGCGCAGCTCGATCTGGTCGCAGTGGCCGGCGTCGATCCGGCCGCCGATCAGCTTGTCGAAGGTCCAGGCCTCGCCGCCGTCGGTGTCGAAGGCAAGATCGGGCGCAAGCAGGCTCTGGCAGCCGCCGAGCAGGGCCGCAAGCAACAGGAGCCGGCTATAGAGCGGAGCCATGCCGAAGCAAGGGATTGGCGGGACGGGCGGGCCAACATGATGGGGATCTAGATGACGCCCTGCGCCCTGAGCTTCAAGCAGGCAGGCGTGGATGACAGGCGAGAGGGGGCGCGCACGAGCTTTGTCGGGCGGGGGCCATGGCGGCTGGTGCCGCGGCGGGAGAGAAAGCGGTCGAGGCGGGGCTTGTTGTCGTCGTGCGCGCGCAGTGTTTAAGACCGTTGATTTCTTGCAAAGTTCAATGTTTATAAAGGCTTAAGTGCCGTTTTCCGCCCCGTGAAGAAGCCGGGCGGCGGGCCGTGCCGGGCGCTGGCGGCGCCCGGTGCGGCCGGCGCAGTCGCGTCAGTCCCAGCTCAGCGTGCCGCCGGTCTGGTACTCGGTGACGCGGGTCTCGAAGAAGTTCTTCTCCTTGCGCAGGTTGGCCTGCTCGTCCAGCCAGGGCAGGACGTTCTGCGCGCCCGGGAACGGCTCGCTCACTCCCAGCTGGCGGGCGCGGCGGTTGGCGATGAAGCGGAACTGCTCGACGTGCGCCTCGGCGCTGTAGCCGAGGATGGGCGTTGGCAGCAGGAAGCGGGCGTATTCGCTCTCGGCCGCTTCCGCTTCCTCCCACATTGCTGCCAGGGCCAGCGGATCGAGGCGGACGCTTTCTTCCTCCAGGATCTGCCGCACGACCCGGATGCCGAAGCCGCAGTGGAGGATCTCGTCGCGCAGGATGTACTGCAGCTGCTCGGCGGTGCCCTTCATCAGGCCGCGCCGCTGCAGGGCGAAGATCGGGCTGAAGCCGTTGTAGAACCAGCAGCCTTCGAACACGGCGGCGAAGAACACATAGGCCATCACGAAGGTCTGCAGCGCCTCGCGGTCGCGCAGGTCGATGTCGGGCCGCATGATGGATTCGAGCCGGGTGCTGGCGATGCGGATCTTGGCGTGGATGGCCGGCACGGTCCGGTAGCGGTTGTAGATCTCGCTCTGGTCCAGGCCCAGGGTCTCGATGCAGTGCTGGTAGGTCCAGGTATGCAGCGCCTCCTCGTAGACCTGGCGGGCCTGGTAGATCTGCAGCTCCGGCGCGCTCATCTTCTCCATCACCGCCAGGCCGATGTTGCGCATGGCGAGGATGTCGGAGGTGGTGAGGTAGGCGAGCACGTTCTCGTAGACGTGGCGCTCGGCCGCGGAGAGCCGGTGGTGGTAGTCGTGCACGTCCTGGGCCATGTTGATGTCCAGCGGCGTCCAGTGGTTCCTGTTGGCGTTGAGGAAGTACTTCCAGGCCCACGGATAGCGGAACGGCGCCAACTGGTTGATGTCGGTCTGGCCGTTGATCACGCGCTTGTCTTCCGGCCGCACCGCGGCGGCCGGGCGGATGTCGTTCTGGTTCGGCATGGTTGTTCCTTGTCGGTAACCGGTTCCGGCCTGCCTTACTGGCATGCCTCGCAGTCGGGATCGTCGATGGAGCAGGCGGCGGGGGCGCTGTCGATGGCGGTTTCCGGCGCGCCCTTCTCCATGTGGGTGGCGCCAAGGGTGCGCAGGTAATACGTGGTCTTCAGCCCCCGCACCCAGGCGAGCCGGTAGAGCTCGTCCAGCTTGCGGCCGGAGGGCGCTGCCATGTAGAGGTTCAGCGACTGCGCCTGGTCCAGCCATTTCTGCCGGCGGGCCGCCGCTTCCACCAGCCAGCGCGGGTCGATCTCGAAGGCGGTGGCGTAGAGTCGCTTGAGGTCCGCGGGAACGCGGTCGATGCGGGCGAGGCTGCCGTCGAAGTACTTGAGGTCGTTGACCATGACGGCATCCCACAGGCCGCGCGCCTTGAGGTCGGCGACCAGATAGGGATTCACCACGGTGAACTCGCCGGAGAGATTCGACTTGACGTACAGATTCTGGTACGTCGGCTCGATGCTGGCCGAGACGCCGACGATGTTGGCAATGGTCGCCGTCGGCGCGATCGCCAGACAGTTGGAATTGCGCATGCCGCGCCTGGCCCGCTCGCGCAGCGCGTCCCAGTCCAGGGTGCTGGAGAGATCCACTTCCAGCTCTCCGGCGGCGCGGGCTTCGCGCAGCCGGGCGATGGAATCCAGCGGCAGCACCCCCTGGCTCCAGAGCGAGCCGTCGAAGCTGGGATAGCTGCCGCGCTCCGCCGCCAGTTCCGCCGATGCCTGGATCGCGTAGTAGCTGATCGCTTCCATGGAGCGGTCGGCGAATTCCACCGCTTCCGGCGAGGCATACGGGATGCGCAGTCGGTGCAGCACGTCCTGAAAGCCCATCAGCCCCAGCCCCACCGGCCGGTGGCGCAGGTTGGCGCGCTCGGCCTGCGGCACGCTGTAGTAGTTGATGTCGATGACGTTGTCCAGCATGCGCATGGCGGTGCGGACGGTGCGCTCCAGCTTGGCGAGGTCCAGCCGGTCGCCGTCGAGATGGGCGGCGAGGTTCACCGAGCCCAGGTTGCAGACGGCGATCTCCTCGTCCGAGGTGTTGAGAGTGATCTCCGTGCACAGGTTGGAGGAGTGGACCACGCCGACGTGCTGCTGCGGCGAGCGCAGGTTGCAGGGATCCTTGAAGGTCAGCCAGGGATGGCCGGTCTCGAACAGCATGGTCAGCATCCGGCGCCACAGCGAGACGGCGCTGACCCGCTTGAACAGCCTGATCTCGCCGCGCTCGGCCATGGCCTCGTAGTGGCGGTAGCGCTCGGCGAAGGCGGTGCCGTAGAGATCGTGCAGGTCCGGCACGTCGCTGGGCGAGAACAGCGTCCATTCGGCGTCCGCCGCTACCCGCTGCATGAACAGGTCGGGAATCCAGTGCGCCGTGTTCATGTCGTGGGTGCGGCGGCGGTCGTCGCCGGTGTTCTTGCGCAGCTCCAGGAATTCCTCGATGTCGAGATGCCAGGTTTCCAGATAGGCGCACACGGCGCCTTTGCGCTTGCCGCCCTGGTTGACCGCGACCGCGGTGTCGTTGGCGACCTTGAGGAAGGGGACCACGCCCTGGCTCTTGCCATTGGTGCCCTTGATCCGCGCGCCCAGCGCCCGGACCCGGGTCCAGTCGTTGCCGAGGCCGCCGGCGAACTTGGAGAGCAGGGCGTTGTCGCGGATGGCCGAATAGATGCCGGCGAGGTCGTCCGGCACGGTGGTGAGATAGCAGCTGGACAGCTGCGGCCGCAGCGTGCCGGCATTGAACAGCGTCGGCGTGCTGCTCATGAAATCGAAGCTGGAAAGCAGCTGGTAGAACTCGATGGCGCGGCCGTTGCGGTCGTCCTCGTTGAGGGCGAGTCCCATCGCCACCCGCATGAAGAACGCCTGCGGCAGCTCGAAGCGGACATCGTCGTGATGCAGCAGATAGCGGTCGTAGAGGGTCTGCAGGCCGAGGTAGTTGAACTGCAGGTCCCGTTCGGCGAGCAGCGCCTGCCCGAGCCGGGCGTGGTCGAACTCCAGCAGGCGTGGATCGAGCAGCTCCCGTTCGACGCCGCAGCGCAGGTAGCGGCCGAAGTAATCGGCATAGCGTGCCTGCATCTCGGCCGGCGCGGCGGTCTGGCGCTCACCGTAGACGAAGCTCAGCGCTTCCCGCTGCAAGCGGCCGAGCAGCAGCCGGGCGGCGACAAAACCGTAGCCCGGTTCGCGCTCGATCAGCGTGCGGGCGCTCATCACCAGCGCGTGGTCGACGTCGTCCTCGCCGACGCCGTCGTAGAGATTGCGCAGGGCATCGGCGACCACCGCCTCGGCATCGACGTCGGCGATGCCGGCGCAGGTCGCAGCCACCCGCTGTACCAGCTGGCCGCGGTCCAGCGGCACCAGCGTGCCGTCGGCCAGGCTCATGCGCAGCGGTGGCGCTGCCGGGCCGACCGGAGGCTGGGCGGCGGCCCGCAGGCGGGCTCGCTCGGTGCGATAGAGCACGTAGGCGCGAGCCACCTTGTGGTGACCGGCACGCATCAGCGCCAGCTCGACCTGGTCCTGGATATCCTCGATGTGCACCGTGCCGCCATCGGGCTGGCGGCGGCAGAGCGCCTGGACGGCCTGCGCGGTGAGCGCGTCGACGGTATCGCGGATGCGGCGTGAATCGGCGGCGGCAGCGCCTTCCACGGCAAGGAACGCCTTGCTCATGGCGAGCGCGATCTTGCCGCTGTCGAAATCAGTGATGCTGCCGTTGCGGCGGATGACCTTGAGCTGCGGCAGCCCGGTCGCCGGGGGCGCGGCTGCGGCGAGAGCCGTGGATTGCATGGCTTCCTCCGGAGCATGGATACACCGAGGAACCATCGCGGAGGGCCGGGGCAAAGACAGGCTGTGGAACGGGCGCGTCCTTACGCCGGGAACCTTGACGCGAGATTCCGGCTGACGTCTTGCGAGGTATTCGGACTCGTGCGGCTGAACCGCCTTACCGTTGCGCGACAGTCCCGGGTTCTCACCGGGTTCCCCTCGTGCGGCACAATATGTGGTGCCGCGTGCAAGACGAAATACAAGATATAGGCCGTCGCCCGGTTTGGCAAGCTGCCCCGGGCAGCCGGCGCGGCGCTAGGCGGCGAGCGGCTCGATGCCGTCGAGGGTGGCGGCCGTGGTGGCGCGGGCGCAGGCAATGAAGGCCTGCATGTATGGCAGCTCGGCATCCTCCTCGCGGGCGGCGGTGTAGAGCGTGCTCCACAGGCCGTCCGGGCCGAGCGGCAGTGCCGCCAGGCTGCCGCTCTGCAGGAATTCGGCCGCCGCCCAGTTGGGCAGCGCCGCCACCTCCCGGCCGCTCGCCACCAGCTGGACGATCAGCGCAGTCAGTTCGCTGGTGCGCACCGCGGCCGGCTCGATGCCCGCCGGGGTCAGGAAGCGGGAGAAGACGTCCAGCTTGCTGCGGCAGACCGGGTAGGAGATGAGCGTCTCGCCGGCGAGATCGGCCGGCTCGATGAAGGGCCGCTCGGCAAGCCGATGCGCCCGCGGCACCAGCAGCTGCACTTCATAGCGGAACAGCGGGGTGAAGCGCAGGCCGCCGTAATCCTCTTCCGGATCGGCGGTCACGACCAGATCGATGTCGCCGCGGTACAGCGCCGGCAGCGGGTGAAAGCTGAAGCCCAGCGAGAAGTCGAGCTCGACCTGCGGCCATTCGCGCCGGTAGCGCTCCAGGGTCGGCATCAGCCATTGGAAGCAGCTATGGCACTCGATGGCCATGTGCAGCCGCCCGCGGCTGCCGCGGGCGGCCTGCCTGAGAGCTTCCTCGGCGGCGGAAACGGCCGGCAGGATCTCCTCGGCCAGCCGGATCAGGCGCTCGCCGGCCGGCGTCGGCCGCAGCGGCCGCTGATTGCGGAAGAACAGCGGCACGCCGAAATAGTCCTCCAGCCCGCGGATCTGGTGCGACAGCGCCGACTGGGTGAGATGCACCCGCGGCGCGGCGGCGGCGAGGCTGCCGCTGTCGCGGATGGCGAGCAGGCTGCGCAGATGGCGGAGTTCCAGCACCGGAATAGCTTCCTTGAATGAAATTCATAGTAGCAATGACCAGCGCGAGCTGGCCTCATGCTGCTACTCTGCCCAGACTCTCCTGCCAGCACAAGCAACAATGCAGGAGAAGATGGCAATGGCGGTTCTGCACAACCTCGGTTTCCCGCGGATCGGTCTGCAGCGTGAGCTCAAGCGGGCTCTGGAAGCGTACTGGCGCGGCGAGCTGGACCAGTCGCGGCTGGAGCAGGTCGGCCGCGAGCTGCGGGAGCGGCACTGGGCGCTGCAGGCCGAGGCCGGCATCCAGCTGCTGCCGGTAGGCGACTTTTCCTTCTACGACCACGTGCTCGACATGAGCTGCCTGCTTGGGGTGGTGCCCGAGCGCTTCGGCGCCGGCGACGGCGCGGCGGACCTGGATACCTATTTCCGCATGGCGCGCGGCCGCGCCCCGACCGGCGAGGACGCGGTGGCCTGCGAGCTCACCAAATGGTTCGACACCAACTACCACTACCTGGTCCCGGAGCTCGCTCCCGAGCAGCGCTTTAGCCTGCATGCCGACCGTCTGCTGGGCCAGATCGCCGAGGCGCAGGCACTGGGCCACCGGGTGAAGGCGGTACTGCTCGGGCCGCTGACCTTCCTCGCCCTCGCCAAGCCTGCCGTGCCGGGGGTGGACAAGCTGGGCTTCCTGGATGCGCTGCTGCCGGTCTACGGCCAGCTGCTCGAGCGCCTGCGCGATGGCGGCGTGGAGTGGGTACAGCTCGACGAACCGATCCTGGTGACCGAGCTCGACCGGCGCTGGCAGCAGGCTTTCGAGCATGCCTACAACCGCCTGCAGCTCCCCGGCCTCAAGCGGCTGCTGGCGACCTATTTCGACGGCCTGGGCGACAACCTGCACCTGGCCGCCAGCCTGCCGGTGGACGGCCTGCACATCGATGTCGTGCGCGCGCCGGAACAGCTGGAACCGGTGCTGGACCGGCTTCCCGGCTACAAGGTGCTGTCGCTGGGCGTGGTCGACGGCCGCAACGTCTGGCGGGCCGATCTCGGCGCCTTGCTCGACCGGCTGGAGCCGCTGGCGGCGCGTCTCGGCGAGCGGCTGTGGCTGGCGCCGTCGTGCTCCCTGCTGCACGTGCCGGTGGACGCGGCAGCCGAAACGGCGCTGGATCCCGTGCTGCAGGCCGGGCTGGCGTTCGCGGTGCAGAAGCTCGACGAGCTGCGGCTGCTGCGCCGGGGCCTTGCGGAAGGCCGCGAGGCGATTGCCGCCGAGCTGGCCGCCAACCGGGAGGCGCTGAGCGGCTGGCAGCGGCTGCGCACGGGCCGCGAGGATGGCCGGCGGCGGGTCGAGCGGCTCGATG
>CALLKI010000056.1 GCA_938008415.1 uncultured Luteimonas sp.
CGGACATCGGCATCATCAACGAGAAGGGTGCCGAGATCTACCGCTACATGAACTTCGACCAGATCGAGGAGTACCGCGAGGTCGCGGAGGCCGTGGACGCCTGAGCAACGGCCCGCGCCCGGCATGGAAACGCCCGGCAATGCCGGGCGTTTTGCTTTCGTGCCGGAAGAAATCCCGCTCCCCCGCGTGCCGGGGAGGCCGGGAGGCGGCGGAAGGCCGGCGCGGTGGTCAGCTGAGCCAGTACTCGATGGCCTCGAGCATGGCCCTGCGGCGCAACAGGAAATCCCACATGCTGCCGCCGAGCTGCCGCCACAGCACCGCCGAGCGCAGGGCGGCCAGCAGCACGGCCCGGATCTCGGCGACGATGTCGGCCTGGCCGAGGTAGTGCGGGTTGCCCTGGACCATCACCTTCGGCCGCAGGTGGCTGACGGTGCCGGCATAGAGGCGGCCCAGCGTGGTGAAGACCTCCGGATGGGCGCTGCCCAGGCGTTCTGCCAGGGGCCGGGCCTCGAGGATGCCGGCATGCACGGCCGCGATCGTCTTCTCCGAGGCCATGAACCGCCGCTCGAGCTGGAGCACCGACAGCGCCAGCTTCGGCAGCTGCTCGTCGTTGCCCTGGTTGGAGAAGTAGTCGCGCAGCAGCAGCAGGCCGGGGCGCAGCTCGTGGACGCTGCCGTAGACGTCCACCGGCGATTCGGCATCGATGCGGAACACGCTGTCCATCGCGGTCGCCAGCACCGCGGCGTCGGCCTGGCCGGTTTCGGCGATGCGGCGCACCTGCTTGAGGGCCTGGACCAGGCCGGCGAGGGCGATGGTGCGCTGTTCGATCATGCCGCGGCCTCGCGCAGGCGCAGTTCGAGCGGGGCGTCGGTGGAGGCGATGACCGCGCCGCCGAGGCAGGTGTCCCCGTCGTACAGCACCAGTGATTGCCCGGGCGTCACCGCGCGCTGCTCGCGCGCGAAGCGGACGTCCAGCGTTCCGTTGTCTTCCACGGTCACCTCGCAGGGTTCCTCCTGTTGCCGGTAGCGGGTCTGGGCCATGCAGGCGAAGCGCCGGGCGGGCGGGGCGCCCGCGATCCAGTGCGCCGGTCCGGTCCAGGTCCGCCGGGACATGAGGTAGGGGCTGTTGCTGCCCTGGTCAACGTACAGGATGTTCCGGGCCACGTCCTTGCCGACCACGTACCAGGGCGCGGCGTCGAACCCGCGCACGCCGCCGATGTTCAGGCCCTCGCGCTGGCCCAGGGTGAAGTAGAACACCCCGGGATGGCGGCCGATCGCGCGGCCGTCCGGGGTGCGGATCTCGCCCTCGCGCGCGGGCAGGTAGCGGGACAGGAATTCCCGGAAGTCGCGCTCGCCGATGAAGCAGATCCCGGTCGAGTCCTTCTTGGCCGCGGTGGGCAGGCCGGCGGCGCGCGCCATCTCCCGGACCCGGCTCTTGAGCAGGCCGCCGAGCGGGAACAGCGTGGCCGCCAGCTGGTCCTGACCGAGCTGGTGCAGGAAGTAGCTCTGGTCCTTGCCCCGGTCCGCGGCCCGCAGCAGGCGCCATTGCCGGCCGTCGCGCGCGATCCGGGCGTAGTGGCCGGTGGCGATGCGCCCGGCGCCCAGCTCCCGGGCGGCGTCCAGGAAGTGCTTGAACTTGATCTCGCGGTTGCAAAGCACGTCCGGGTTGGGCGTGCGCCCGGCGGCGTACTCGGCCACGAAATGCTCGAACACGCCGCTCCAGTACTCGGCCGAGAAGTCGCGGAAGTGGATCGGGATCCCCAGCCGCCCGCACACGGCCACCGCGTCGCGGCGGTCGTCCTCGGCCCGGCACTCGCCGGTGCCGTCGTCCGCCCAGTTCTGCATGAACAGGCCGGCGATGGGCTCGCCCGCGTCACGCAGGAGCAGGGCGGCGACCGAGGAATCCACGCCGCCGGACATGCCGACGATGGTGCGGGGCGTGCTCATGCCAGCCGGTTGAGCAGGGCGAGGGGATGCCGGGCGCCGGCGAGATGGTCGGCGACCACCTGCCAGACCATGGGGCTGCGGTGGCGGTCATGCGCCTCGCGCAGCTCCGCCGGGGTCAGCCAGAGCGCGCGCACGATGCCCTCGTCCAGCGGGCGGGACGGGTCGTGGGCGACCGGCTCGGCGGCGAAGGCGAAGCGCAGGTAGTGGCGGCCGGTCTCCGGCGCCTTCCACTGGTAGGCCCCGACGAAGGCGGTCAGGCGCACGTCCCAGCCGGTTTCCTCGAGCGTCTCGCGCACCGCGGCTTCCAGCAGGCTTTCGTCCGGCTCGAGGTGGCCGGCCGGCTGGTTCAGGACCAGGCGGCCGCCGGCCAGTTCCTCGACGCACAGCACCCGGCCGCCGTGGACGACCACGGTCGCCACGGTCACGTCGGGTTGCCAGAATCGGCCTTCGCGGTAGCTCACGGTCCTCCTCAGAAATCGTCCCTGCCGCCGGTCAGTTCGTTTTCCATGTTGTCGGCCAGCACCGCGGCGGCGTTCAGCGCCGATTGCAGCGCCTCCACGCCCATGTCCTCGGGCAGCTTGACCACGTACAGCAGCATGTCGCCGGTGACCTCCCAGCTGCCCATGACCCGCTCCTGGCTGTCGCGCAGCAGGCGGTTGGCGACCGTCCGGTCGAGCCCACCCTCGGGCACCCGCATGACCGGGGAGAAGACCTCGCGCACTTCCGTCCCGCCGAACGGGTTGGTGTGCCCGGCCACGTAGACCACCTGGCTGCGGTCATCGTCGCTCCAGCCGATGACGGTGACGAAGTCGCCATCCCCGTCCACCTCGAAGGAGTAGCCGGTGGCCTCGAGGCGGGCCTCGATCGGCGCCGGCGCGGCCACGGCGGTGGCGGGGGCAAGGAGCAGGGCAAGCAGGAACGGGATGGCGGGCTTCATGGGCGGGTTCCGGTTGGCCAGCCCCCATTCTGAATGCATGGCCCACGGGCGTCCATCCGCGGGCCCGGCCACGGACGGCTTCGTATAATCCGGGCATGAGCAGCAACACCCGTCACGAACACGACCACGGGACCGTCGTCGAGACCAGCCGTCCGGAACTGGCCCGGCCGCCGCTGTACTCGGTCGTGCTCCTGAACGACGACTACACGCCGATGGACTTCGTCGTGGAAGTACTGATGAGGTTCTTCCACATGGACGTCGAGAAGGCGACCCAGATCATGCTCCACGTCCATACCCGCGGCCGCGGCGTGTGCGGCGTCTTCACCCGCGAGGTGGCCGAGTCCAAGGTCGCCCAGGTGAACGAGTACTCGCGGCTGAACCAGCACCCCTTGCTCTGCACGATGGAAAGGGCCTAAAAGGGGGTGGAACCGGGACCGGGCATGGAAAAAGCCGGGCACGGCCCCATAAAAGAGCGCAGTCCCCCGGAGGTTCCGCCATGTTCAGCAAGGATCTCGAATACACCATCGGCCAGTGCTACAAGCGGGCACGGGAGGCCCGCGACGAGTACATGACCGTCGAGCACCTGCTGCTGGCGCTGCTCGACAACCCCTCGGCCGAGGCCGTGCTCAAGGCGACCGGCGTCGACTTCGACCGCCTGCGCGCCGACCTGGAGCATGCCATCGCCACGTCCGTCGCCAAGCTCCCGGAAGACGACACCCGCGACACCCAGCCCACGCTCGGCTTCCAGCGCGTGCTGCAGCGGGCGGTCTACCACGTGCAGTCCTCGGGCAAGAAGGAGGTCACCGGCGCCAACGTGCTGGTGGCGATCTTCGGCGAGAAGGACTCGCACGCGGTGTATTTCCTGCACCAGCAGGACGTGACCAGGCTGGACGTCGTCAACTACCTCTCCCACGGCATCACCAAGACCGGGGCGGGGGAGCACGGCCCTCTCCACGAGGAAGCCGCGTCCGGCAGGGAGGGCGCGGAGGGCGAGGGCAAGGGCGACGCGCTCGCCGAGTACGCCACCGACCTCAACGCACTGGCACGGGAGGGGAAGATCGACCCGCTGGTCGGCCGCCACGACGAGATCGAGCGCACCATCCAGGTGCTGTGCCGCAGGCGCAAGAACAACCCGCTGTTCGTCGGCGAGGCCGGCGTCGGCAAGACCGCGATCGCGGAGGGCCTGGCCAGGCGCATCGTCGACGGGCAGGTGCCCGAGGTGCTGCGCGAGGCCACCATCTACTCGCTCGACCTGGGCGCGCTGGTCGCCGGCACCAAGTACCGCGGCGACTTCGAGAAGCGCCTGAAGGCGGTGCTGGCCGCGATCCGCAAGCGCCCGGGCGCGATCCTGTTCATCGACGAGATCCACACCATCATCGGCGCCGGTTCGGCCTCCGGCGGCACCATGGACGCCTCGAACCTGATCAAGCCCGCGCTCGCCTCGGGCGAGCTGCGCTGCATCGGCTCGACCACGTTCCAGGAGTACCGCGGCATCTTCGAGAAGGACCGTGCCCTCGCACGCCGCTTCCAGAAGATCGACATCGCCGAACCCTCGGTCGGCGAGGCCTACCAGATCCTTAAGGGCCTGAAGGCCAGGTACGAGGAGCACCACGGCGTCACCTACGCCGACGAGGCGCTGCAGGCCGCGGTGGACCTGTCGGTCAAGCACATCAACGACCGCCTGCTGCCCGACAAGGCCATCGACGTGATCGACGAGGCCGGCGCCCGCCAGCGCCTGCTGCCCGAGGACCAGCGCAAGAGCGTCATCGACGTCGAGGAGATCGAGGCCATCGTCGCGAAGATGGCGCGGATCCCGGCCAAGCAGGTCAGCGCTTCCGACAAGGACGTGCTCCAGCACCTGGAGCGCAACCTGAAGATGGTGATCTTCGGCCAGGACCAGGCCATCGAGACGCTCGCCTCGGCGATCAAGCTGGCGCGCTCGGGCCTGGCCAACCCGGACAAGCCGATCGGCAGCTTCCTGTTCGCCGGCCCCACCGGCGTGGGCAAGACCGAGGTCACGAAGCAGCTCGCCCTGCAGCTGGGCATCGAGCTGGTGCGCTTCGACATGTCCGAGTACATGGAGCCGCACTCGGTGTCGCGCCTGAT
>CALLKI010000057.1 GCA_938008415.1 uncultured Luteimonas sp.
GGGCGACAGGAGAAGGGCGGGCAGCGGCCTGGCGCCTCGGGGCGGCCCGGCTCGGGACACGCGGCGGCCGCCATGCCCGAGGCGGCCGCCGGGGGCTCAGCCGCGCACCCTCAGCCTTTCACCAGGTCGAGGCATTGCCGGCGGCGCCAGACGGCGTCGCGCACGACCTGCTGGTCGTCGAACACCACCTTGTACTGGCAGACCAGGTAGTTCTGCGATTGCGGCATCAGGAACTTGAAGTCGTAGTCCCATTCGACGCCCAGGGGCCCGTCCTGCACCTGCAGCGGCTGGCCCAGCGCCGCGACCACCTGCGCCTCGGTCAGGCCGGCCTGGATGGCGCGCAAGCGCTGCGGCTCGGAGACGATGCCGTCGCGCACGAACGGCTCGTCGAAGTCGGGGTGCCGCATGTAGACGTCGCTGTAGTCCAGCGCGTGCGGGTTGCTGACCGGGTCCACGGGGTTGTGGTGGCCGATGGCCACGCAGCCGGCCAGCAGGGCGGTCGCCCACATCGTGGAGCCGAGCGTGAGGGTGCGGATCATCTTCATGGCTTCGTCCTCGGAGGAATTCAACGACAGGCGGTGGATGGGCACGCGTCAGCGCTCCCGCAGCGCCTCGCGTGCGCGGTTGAAAGGCTTGATCAGGTAGTCCCAGACGCTCTTGCGCCCGGTGCGGATGTCGACGGTGGTGACCATGCCGGGCACGATCGGGAAGCGCTGGCCGGCCTTGTTGACCAGGGCGTCGGAGGAGGTGCGTACCAGCACGGGGTAGTACACGACCTCGGGCTTGACCTCGTCGCGCAGCGTGTCGGGGGCGATGGTCACGACCTCGCCCTCGAGCCCGCCGTAGATCGCGTAGTCGTAGGCGGTGACCTTGACCAGCGCCGACTGGCCGGGGTGGATGAAGGCGATGTCGCGCGGCGAGATGCGCGTCTCGACCAGCAGCTGGTCGTCCAGCGGCACCAGCGTCATCACCGAGCCGTTGGGCGGCACGACGCCGCCGATGGTGGTGATGTCGATCTTCTTGACCACGCCGCGCACCGGCGCGTGCAGCGTCAGGCGCGCCAGCGTGTCGGCGCGGCCGCGCACGACGGACGACAGCGACTTCACCTCGGCGTCGGCCTTGGCCAGCTCCTCGCGCGCCTTGACCATGTAGTTGGCGCGCGTCTCGCCGATCTTCAGCTCGAGGTCGGCGGCCTGGCGCTGCAGGCGGATCAGCTCGACGTTGCTGGCCGCGCCGCTGGCCACCAGCGAGCGGGTGATCTCCAGCTCGCGGCGCACCAGGCCGAGCGCCTGCTGCAGCCCGCCCAGCGTCTCGCCCAGGCTGGCGCGGCGCGAGCGGAACAGCGCGGCTTCGCCGGCCTTGAGCTGCGGCCAGTCGTCCAGCTCGGCGGGGAAGTCGATGGCGGACTGCCCTTCGACCTCGGCGCGCAGCCGGGCGCTGGCGGCCAGCGCGGCGCGGTAGCGCGCGGCGGTTTCCTCGACGCTGGACTCGCCGCGCGTCGGGTCGAGCTGGGCCAGCACCTGGCCCTTGTCGACGATCTGGCCTTCCTGCACGCGCAGCTCGGCGAGGATGCCGCCCTCGAGCGACTGGATGTGCTGCTCGCGCGAGCTGGGGATCACCTTGCCGCTGCCGCTGGAGACCTCGTCGATCTCGAACCACCAGGCCCAGGCGAAGAACAGCGCCAAGAACAGCGCGATCCACCACACCACGCGCACCGAGCGGGTCGCGCGCGCGTCGTCCAGGTCGTTCAGGTCGGGCAGCCGGGCCGGGCGTCCGGCGGGCGCGGGCGGTGCCTGGAGCGGCAGGCCGTTCATGCCGCACCTCCTTCCGCAGGCCGTGCCGCGGCCGGGCGCACGACGATGCGCTGCGGCGCGGCCTCCGTCGCGGGCCGGGCGGGACCGCCACGCAGCCGGGCCAGGACCTGGTCGCGCGGGCCGTCCATCACGATCGCGCCGCCGTCGAGCACGAGCACGCGGTCGACCGCCTCCAGCACGGCCGGGCGGTGCGTCGCGACCACCAGCGTGCGGCCGGGCGCCAGCGCGCGCAGGCGGCCGATGACCTCGCGTTCGGCGACCTCGTCGAGCGCGGCGGTGGGTTCGTCCAGCAGCAGCACGCGCGGCTCGCGCAGCAGCAGCCGCGCCAGCAGCAGGCCCTGCCGCTGGCCGCCGGACAGGCCGCGGCCGCCTTCGAGCAGCGGGTGGTCCAGGCCGAGCGGCAGGCGGCTCACGTAGGCCCAGGCGCCGGCGGCCTGCAGCGCCGCGACGAGCTGCGCGTCGCTCGCGTGCGGCGCGCCCATCAGCAGGTTCTCGCGCACGCTGCCGTGGAACAGCGTGGCCTGCTGCGACAGCAGGCCCACGTCGCGGCGCACGTCGGCCGGGTCGATGTGCGCGAGCGTCACGCCGTCGAGCAGCACGCTGCCGGCCTTGGGCTCGAGCAGGCCGGACAGCGCATAGAGCAGCGTGGACTTGCCCGCACCGTTGCGGCCCAGCACGGCGATGCGCTCGCCGGGGCGGACCTGCAGCTTGGCGACCTTCAGCGCCGCGGTCTCGCCGTCGTGGCTGAACACCGCGTCGTCCAGGTCGTAGGCGCCGTGCAGCACCGGGCGGTGCACGCGCGTCGCACCGGGGGCCTGGTCGGCCGGCAGGGCCATCAGCTGGTCCAGCGCCTGGCTCGCGACCCTGGCCTGCTGCCAGCGGTTGAGCACCTGCGTGATGCCGGCCAGCGGCGCGAGCATGCGCGTGACCAGGGTGGAGGCCGCCACCAGCACGCCGGTGCTCATCTCGCCGGCGATCACCTGCGGCACGCCGCAGAAGATCACCACCGCGAAGGCGCCGCCCTGCACCGTCTGCATCCAGTTGTTCAGGCCGTTGACCAGCGCGCGCAGGCGCAGGCCCGCTTCGGCGCTGACGGCGTTGTAGTGGTTCCACTGGTTCTGCATGCGCGTCTCGGCCTGCAGCAGCTTGACGTCTTCCAGGCCCTGCACGGTCTCGACCAGCATCGCGTTGCGCAGCGACGCCTCGCGCATGCCTTCCTGCGCCAGCGTGCGCAGCCGCGGCTGGGCCAGCACGCTGGGCAGCACCAGCAGCACCAGCGCGGCAACGGGCACCAGCACCAGCTCGCCGGCGATGGCCCAGAACACCAAGCAGAACAGCACGAAGAAGGGCAGGTCGGCCACCACGGTGATGGTGGTGGAGGTGAGCATCTCGCGCACCGGTTCCAGCTCGCGCAGCTGCGAGATGAAGCTGCCGGTCGAGCGCGGGCGGGCACCGTGCCGCACGCGCAGCGCATGGCCGAACACGCGGTCGGAGATGCGCAGGTCGGCGCGCTTGCCGAGCAGGTCGGTGATGCGCATGCGCGCGTCGCGCATCACCCAGGCGAACAGCACCGACAGCAGCACGCCGCCGAACAGCACGTACAGCGTCGGCATCGACTGGGCGGGCACGACGCGGTCATAGACCTGCATCGAGAACAGCACGCCGCCCAGCGCCATCAGGTTGGTGATGAACGAGGCCAGCAGGATGTGGGCGTACGGGCGCAGGTCGGCCAGCACCAGGCGGCGCAGCCAGTGCGGCTCGACCGGGCGGATGTAGTCGTCCACGCGCGAGTCCGGCGCGGACTGGATCGGGCGCAGCACCGCCATGGCCTGTACGCTCGGCTGCAGCTCGGCGGTGGCGCAGGTGGTCTCGGCGCCGCCGTCGCCGCTGTGCAGCAGGCGCAGCCCCTCGGCGGTGAGCGCGGTGACCACCGACACCTGGCCGTCGTCGAGCTGCAGCACCACCGGCAGGCGCCAGGCGCTCAGGCGCGACAGGTCAGGCTGGACCATCTGCAGCGCCAGCCCTGCCTGGCGCGCCATCTGGCGCACCTGGTCTTCCAGCGGCAGCGCGGCGTTCCACCACGACGAGACGCGGATGTGTTCGGGCGAGGCGGGCAGGCGGTAGTGCGCGGCCACGGCCAGCACGGCGTCGCGCCAGGCGGCGGCCTGGGCCGGCAGGCGTTCGTGCGCGGCAGGCGCGGGCGAGGGCATGACGGGGGGCGGGTTTTGCGTCATGGCGTTGTCGTCGCTTCAGCGGCTTCCGGCAACGTGTCCAGCCCGAAGGCGCTGCGCAGTCGGTCGGTGTGATAGAGGCAGTCCAGCGCGAGGCGGTGCTGCTCGTGCCGGCCGTTGGCCTGCTCGATGCGGGCCGCGTGGTACTCCTGCTCGGCGTTGAGCAGGTCCAGCAGCGAGCGCGTGCCCAGCTGCAGGTATTGCTGACGGTACAGGTCGCGCGTGGTGCGGATGCTCTCGACGCGTTCGGCCAGCACCGGGTCGCGCAGCGCATGGCCCTGCGCCTGCGCGCGCGCCTCGGCCAGGCCCTGTTGCGCCTCGAGCAGCGCGCGCTGCACGTCGGCGTCGGCCGCGCGCAGCGCATGGGCGGCGGCGCGCTCGCGCGCCTGGTGGTTGCCGCCTTCGTACAGCGGCGCGGCCAGGTTGAGCATCACGGTGGTCTGCGGTCCGGATTCGCCCGGCAGGCGCGAGCGCGAGTCCAGCCCCTGGCTCGCACTGCCCTCGAGCGACAGCGTGGGCAGCTGCTGCGCCCGTGCGGCGCGCACCCGCGCCTGCGCCTCGTCGCGCTGCGCCCGGGCCAGCCGCACCGCGGCCGATCCGGCCTGGGCGTCGCTGGCGCGACAGGCCTGGTCGAGCCAGGCGGGCGTGTCGCCCGCGGCGCCGACGACCGTGCCGCCGGTCAGGTGCATCAGCTGCACCCGCGCGCGCCGGGCCTGGGCCTCGGCGTCGAGCACCTGCGCCTGCGCGGCCGCGACGCGCGCCAGCGCCTGCACGACGTCCGAACGCGAGCTCGCGCCCTGGCGTTCGCGCTCGACGACCAGGTCCTTCAGTGCGGTGACGCCGTCGAGCTGCTCGCGGGCGATGCGCCCCAGCGCCTCCTGGCGGTGCGCCTCGATCCAGGCCAGCGCGGCCTCGCGCGCGACCGTGTCGATCGCGCCCTGTGCCTGCGCCTGCGTGGCCTGCTCGGCCGCCTCGGCGCTTTCCACGGAACTCGCGACCTTGCCGAAGTCGTACAGCATCTGCGTCACGGTGAGCGAGGCGGTGTGCACGCGCCGCGACTCGTAGGACGACAGGTCGCGGTTGCTCAGCTGCGAGCCGATGCCGGCGCGCACCTGCGGCAGGTAGCCCGAGCGGGCCGAGGCGATGCCCTCGCGTGCCTGCAGCACCTGCTGTGCGGCGCTGTGCACCTCGGGATGCCAGCGCGCGGCGCTGTGCACCGCCTCGACCAGGTCCCGCGCGGGGGCGGCGGCCGGCTGCGCAAGGGCAGCCCCGTGCCCCTGCAGCAGGCACAGGCAGGCGAGCGCGAGCGCCGCAGGGCGCCGCGCAGGACGACGGAGGAGGGACAGCCGGGACAAGGTCATGGCAGCAAGGTCAGGAAAGGCACGCCCGGCCCCGGCAGCGCGCCGGGACCGGGTCGCGGGGGGATCACGCGTGCAGCACCTCGACCTGGTCGTCGATCAGGACCCGCACGGTCGAGCCGCCGACCACGCCGCTGTACTCGGTGTACCCGCCGCTGGAACCCGCCAGGGTCCAGCCTGCGCCGAGCTCCACGCGGTCGTCGGCGGTGCCGAGGATGGTCAGCGTGTTGCGGGCGTCGGTGAGGCTCAGCACGTCCTCGAGCTTCAGGTCGGTGACCTCGTTGGCGCCGTCGATGCGCAGGTCCAGCACCTCGATGTTGCGCAGGCCGAGCGCCAGCTCGTTGCCGCTGACGTCCTCGCCGAGGCGCAGCGCGACCGTGTCGTCGCCCCGCTGCCCGTTGATGACCGGCTGGCCTGCGCCCGCCCACAGCAGCGTGTCGTCGCCGCTGGTCGGCCGGACCGGGGCGATCTGCAGCGTCAGCACGTCGCTCACCTCGGCCGAGCGCGTGCCGGTGGCACCTTCCACCGTCCAGGCGGTCACGCCGACCTGCACGCCGGAGGCGGCGGGGTCCTGGTCGGTCAGGGCGGCTGCGGCCTGCACCACGCCGAGCTTGTCCACGTCGGCCTGGGTCAGGCCCCTGAGCGTGTAGGTGTCGCTGCCGGCGTCGTATGCGACGCGGCCCGCATCCAGCAGCGTGCTGCCGAGGTAGAACGCCGCGTGTTCGCCCAGGCCGGTGAGCTGCACCGTGACGGTCTCGACGCTCTCGTCGGGCGCGACGGACGGGACCGCCTGCGGGTCGGCCATCGCGACGTTGAGGTTCAGCTCGATGATGCTGCCGGCCTTGCCGAAGCTTGCCGTCGGCGCCAGCGTCAGGCCGTCGGCCACCGGCGTGACCACCAGCTCGGCCTGCAGCGCAATGGTCTCCCGGCGCGTCTGCGCGAGGCTGGTCTCGCCGGATTCGACCGTCAGCGTCAGCCCGTCGATCGTGCCGCTCCAATGGGCCGGCGGCAGGATCGCCACGTAGGGCGGCAGGCCGCCGTTGGCCGACAGCACCCAGGAGTTGGTCAGGTTGTCGCCGCCGGCGTTCGGTGCCAGGGTGGCCGATGCCGCATCGTTGCCCACGTACACCAGGAAGCCCACCGGCACGCCGTTGAGCACCACCGAGCGGATGGCCTCGGAGCCGTCGTCGTCGACCAGGCTGACGTCCAGGCCGACCAGCTCGATGGCGTGGGCGCGCGAGGCGTCGGAGGCTTCCGGCCCGGACCATGGCAGCGGCGTGGACACCTCCACCCCGTCGTTGGTGACCAGGATGTTGGCCGTCGTCCCGTGCTGGCCCAGCACCACGGGCGGGTCGATGGCGTTGACTTCCTGCGCCTGCACGTAGGCGGTGAAGCTCACGTTGCCGGGAACCGGGTGGTCAGGCTGGTAGAGCAGGTCCACCGAGGTGGCGCCCGGGGGCAGGTCGATCACGTAGTAGGTGCCGTCGGGAAGCGCCGGCTCGCCGGCGACCAGGACCGGGACGAGCGGCGAGCCCTCGTACAGCAGCTGACCCTCGTTGCCGGGGCCGGCCTGGACCTGCACGTAGAGCTTGCCGTCGACGAGCTGGGCATAGGGGCCGTCGTCCGGATAGTCGACCGAGATCGTGACCGCGATGCCGGTGCCGTCGTTCTCGCCGATGTCCGGCGCGGACACGGTCACGACCGGCACGTCGCTGACCGGGTCGACCTCCAGGACCAGGTCGTCCTTGTCGATCTCGCGGACGTTGGCCGTGCCGCCCAGCGTTGCGACGGAGAGCTGGGCGTTGAAGTTGAACGTCCCGGCCGCGTTGTTGTCGTTGCTGTTGGCCGGTGCCGTGAGGCGGATGCCCTCGAGCAGCTCGATCAGCCTCGCCTGGCCCTGTTCGACGGAGGTGCCGGCGGGCAGCGTGACGCTGGCGGTCCAGGTCGGCTGGCCGTCCACGTAGGTGAACACCATGCCCTCGACCGTCGTGCCGGCCGGCACCTCGGTCAGCTTGACCGTCAGGATGTTGGGCACCGAGATCGTGCGGAGCTCGATCTCGGCATCGATGATGTCCGCCAGCCGGAAGGCCTGGTCCTCGGCGACGTGCTCGTGGTTGAACGCCCAGGTCTTGATGAACGGCGCCTCGCCACCCTCGACCGGCTCGAGGTTCACCCGCAGGTGCCAGGTGACGCTGTCCTGCACGATGTCAGTGTCGATGTCGGCCCGGTCACCCCGGTCGCGGCTCTGCACCGTCATCGTGATGTGATGCTCCAAGTTGTTGTGGGCGTAGGCGTCCTGCCCGACCGTGAAGGTGACCGGGATGTCGATGCCGCCGGCGGTGATGGACTGGGCATCCGCACCCTCGTACACCAGCAGCCACTGGCCGACCTGCAGCATCTCGGCACCGTTGACCGAGACGCCCGTGGGCACGCCCTCGATCAGCACGCGGATCACGTGCTCGCTGCCGTCGTGATCCGGCGAGGACACGTGCAGCTTGACGGTGAGCTCGCCGATGCTGTTGACCTCGACGGTGTCGGGCGAGGCGTCGTCATCGGCGTGTTCTTCCGTCGCCACGACGTCCGTGCCGGTGATGTCGGTGATCGACACCTCCACCGGGTCGGTGACCGGCGAGGCGCTCAGCGTGAACACGCCTTCCTTGAGCTGGACGTCCTCGAGGCCGCCCGGCGCCCGGTCGATCACCTCGTACTTGTAGCGGAACGAGCCCAGCACGTCGTCGGCATGGGCCGCGCCCTGCGCCTGCAGCTGCGCCACCTGGGCGGCCGGGATGACGTAGTACAGGTCGCTGCCGTCGGTGTACGTGTCCAGCGTCGCGGCCAGGTCCGCCAGTTGGTCGGCGCCCAGGTACAGCGTGAAGCCGGGGTCGGCCAGCGCGTCCTCGTGGATGTAGACCTTGCCCAGCTCCTCGTCGGTATCCCCGTTCTGATGCTGGATGCGCAGGTCGATCGGCATCAGCGTGTCCTCCTTGAGGACCGCGCTGTCGGTCGCGGTGGCTTCGGCCGACGGGCGGACCGTGAAGCTCACGGTCTGGGCCGCGCCGGTGCGCGAGTCGCCGTCGTTCTCGGTCGTCACGCCGGCGACCTGGAAGTTCACCGTGCCGCTGTAGTTCGCGGGCGCATGGATGCGCACGCTGTCGAGCTGCCCGGCATCGGCCACCCAGACGCGGGTGGGGCCCGAACCGCCGATCAGCGCGGCGCCGGTGACCGTGAAGCCTTCGGGCAGGCCGCTGATGCGCACGCCCCAGCGCTCGGAGCCGTCCGTGTCGCCCGAGCTGACCGAGTCGATCAGCTCGTCCAGCCCCACGCTGGCACCGCCGTCGAGGTCGGCCTCCTGGTATGTGTGCGGGCCGGGCTTCAGCGTCACGGTGGCTTCGTCGGCCACCCCGAGCACCGTCACGTCCAGCGTGCGCACCGGCGTCGGGGCGCTCTGCGTGCCGTCGGATTCCTTGGCCACCGCCCACACCTGCAGCGAGAAGGTCTCGTTGCTGTTCGCGGGCGGGATGATCTCGAGGCGGGTGGTCGGCAGGTAGCCTTCGATCTCGGCCTGGCCGTTGACCACGCTCACCTCCACGTCGTTGACCAGCAGCCTGGCCCCGTCGGGGATGTTGCCGATCGTCAGCGTGACGGTCTCCGACGGGTCGGAGGAGGCGGCACGGATCGACAGCGGGATCTTCTCGTCTTCCTGGCCCACCGCGTGCGCGCTGAGCGACAGCGTCAGGTCGTCCACTGCGGGGGCAATCACGATGCTGCCCAACGTGGCGCTGCCCGAGACCGCCACGCTGACCCCGGGCCCGCTCGTCCTCGGGGGATCGAGCGGGATGTCGGTGGGGTCGATCTCCGCGTCGTCGTCATAGTCGACCGTGCCGGCCTGCATCGTGATGGTCAGCGTGCCCGAGACATGCTCGGGCGCCTTGACCTGCAGCGTGTCCAGGTACGCCACGGGCACCCACACCGCTTCGCCGTTGTAGGTGCGCTCGTGCCATTCGCTGCCGTCGTGGAAGCGGAACGTCGTGCCGTTCACCGTGTCGCCGGGCCCGGCATCGGACAGGCTCGGCGTCAGCACGGCGTAGAGGAACTCGTCGCCGTCCTCGTTGTTCCAGTCATCGCTGAGGGTCACGCCCCCGGTGTTGGTGGCATCGGTCGTGTCGGTCCCGAGCGCGAACCACTCGTCTTCCTTCCCGGGCTGCCCCTCGTAGTCCTCGTTGCCGTGCATGGTCACGTCCAAGCCGGCCGGATCCGCAGAGTCGCTGTCGGTGCGCTCGGCCGCCGGGCGGACGGTGACACGGATGTCGAGCGTGCTGGTCGTGGTGTGCGTGTCGCTGGCGGGGGCCACGTCGGGGTTGTGGTCCCGGGTCGTGACGTCGACGCGCACGTCCGCGTCCTTGCTGCTGTGCGGCGGGGGCTGCAGCTGGACCCAGGCCTTGACCTGCGCCAGGGCGTTGGCGAAGCCTGCGGCATCCAGTGCGTCGTCGAACTGGATCGTGACGGTGCCTGCACCCGGGTCATGGTTCCCGGTCCAGCCGTCGGGGGTGCCCGGGTCCGCGCCTGCGAAGGTCCAGCCGTCCGGGATCTTGATCGTCAGCTCGGTGATGCGCTCGTCGCCGGCGGTGGTGTCCGTCAGCGCGAGGTTCTGCAGCACGGCCGCCGGCTGGTCTTCGGTCGTCGTGACACCGCCGGCCTGCACGTCGCCGGCCACCGGCGTGACGGTCAGCGACAGCGTCACGGCATCGCTTTCCACCGTGGGGACGTTGTCCGGGGAGTCGGGGTCCGAGTCCTGGCGGTGGAGCGTGATCTGGATGTCCGGGATCACGCCGCTGTAGTTGACCGGCGGACGGATGCGCACGTCGGCCAGGACGTCGGTATCGTTGGTGGGGTCGGTCGTCACCGTGCCCGTCGCGTCGGCCGTGTAGGTCTTGCCGGCGAAGGTGACCCGGGTGCCCTGCGGCAGGCCGTCGATGACGTACCAGAACGACTCGCTCCCGTCGGACAGGTCGCCGGTCGGTTGCGGCTGCAGGTAGGTGGACAGGTTGAGCGTCGTGTCTTCCGCGATGGTCAGGGTGTTCTCGGTGAGGCCCAGCTGCACGGGGTCGGTGACCGCGTGGACGTCCACCTGGTACGTGACCGACTCGGTGGCCTCGGGCACGCCGTCGCGCGGCCGGCCATCGGCATCGACCTCGTAGCTGCTCACCGAGACGGTCACGGTGAAGTTCGCGCCGCTGTCGGGCGCCGGGGCCGCCTTCAGCGCGGTGAACTCGTCCGCGGTCAGGTAGTAGACGCCGGGCGTCCCCGGGGCGGGCATGTCTTCCGCGATGTGGTAGCCGGCCAGGGGCGTGGTCGAGCCGGGCGTGGCCACGATGACGATGGTGAGCTCGTTGCCCACCGGCGTCAGCACATCGGCGCCGTTGAGCAGCGTGACGCCGCTCGCGCCGAGGTCGCCGATCGTCAGCGTGATCGGGCCCAGCAGTTCGGGCTGGTCGCCCGCCGCGGCGCCGTTGAGGTCGGTGGCGTCGGTGGCGGCCGGCAGCTTCAGGCCCAGCGTCAGCGAGCCGTCCTCGAGCACGGGGGCGAGGGCGTCCGGCGTGCCCAGGTCCGGCTTGTCGGCCACCGGGTTGACCGTGATGTTCAGCGTGCCCTCGCCCTCGGCGCCGCCACCCGCTTCCCGCACGGTGAAATGGATGGCCGGCACCGGGCCGGAGTAGTTGCCCGTGGGCGTGAAGGTGTAGTCGCCGTTCGCGGCGATCACGATGGTGCCCAACTTCTCATTGGTCACCGGGTCGTGGACATCGACGTTCTGGTCCGCGAGGTGGACGTCCAGGGAGTCGCCGATCCGGTACGACACCAGCTCGATCTCGTCGTCGGGGTCGGTGGCCAGGTCGCGCAGCGTGCCGGTGAGCGGGGTGTCTTCGTCGGTCGAGGCGTTGCCGTCGGAGACCTGCACCTCGTCGTTGCGGCCGTGCACGGTGATGGTGATCTTCTGGTCGTGGTACGCGCCGTGCTCGTCGGTGACGCGGACGGTGAACTCCTCGACCTTGGTGTCGCCGTCGTTCAGCTCCTGGGTGGCCTGGCGCGCGTTGTCCAGCGTGTAGGTCCACTGGCCGTTCGCGTCGACCGTGAGCGTGCCGTAGGTGCCGTTGCCGTCGACGACGCTCCAGCTCAGCTGGGCCCCGTCGTCGGGGTCGGTGGCTGTCAGTGTGCCGCTGACGGTGGCCTCCTCGTCGGGGTTGGCGGTGCCCCGTTCGGTCACTTCACCGGCGACGTCGTCGGGCTGCTCCACGACGATCTCCGGCTGGTCGTTGGTGCCGTTGACCGTGACGGTCAGCGTGCTGCTGACGCGTTCGCCCTGGGCGTCCTCGACCACGTAGGTGAAGCGCTCGGTCGCCGAGGCGCCTTGCGCCAGCGCCTGCGTGGCATTCGACGTGTTGTCGAGGGTGTAGGTGTAGGTCCCGTCCGGGTGGATCGTCAGCGTGCCGTAGACGCCGGCGAGCTGCGTGCCGCCGGCCGTGACCGCGCTGGCCGGGTCGCCCTCCAGGCCGGCCTCGACGACCTGCAGCGTCGCGGTTTCGCCGTCGTCGGGGTCGCTGTCGTTGCTCAGCACGTTGCCGTCGGCAGACGGCGTGCCGGGTTCGGCCGTGTTGCCGCCGCTCACCCCGCTTTCCTTGACGGTTGCGGACTCGGGGTTGACCTCCGGCGCGTCGTTCGTGCCCTGGATGGTGATCGTCACCGTCTGCTGGGCGGTGCCGCCGTGGCCGTCGCTGACCTGGACCTGGTACTCCAGCGTCACCGTCTGCCCCTTGGTCAGTCCCTGGGTCGCCGGCGACGCATTGTTCAGGGTGTAGGTCCAGGTGCCGTCGGCCGTCAGGTTGAACGTGCCGTAGGTGGTGTCGGGCGTGCCGAGGACCGACCAGGTCAGCGTGTCCTCCAGGTCGACGTCGGTCGCGGTCAGTGTGCCGGTGGCCGTGGGGGTGCCCGCCACGGGCTCCCCGTCGGCGATGCCGGCCTCGATCACCGTGCCTTCCAGGTCCGAGCCGGCGTCGATGACCGGCGCGTCGTTGACCGGATCGACCGTGATGCGCAGCGTGGCGGTGTCGGTGCCGCCTTCGCCGTCGCTGACGGTGTAGGTGATCGGGGGCACGGTGCCGTGCCAGTCGGGGGTGGGCGTGAAGGTGTAGTCACCATTACTGGACATCTCCAGCGTGCCGCCGGTCACGGTGACGATGACACTGCCGCCGTCGGGCACGGTGTGGGGGGTGCCTTCGACTTCGACCAGCGTGACCGTGAGCGTGTCGCCGTCCGGGTCGGTGTCGGTATCGCCGTTGCTGTCGGCATCGGTGAGGACGTTGCCGCTCAGCGGGGTGTCCTCGGCGGTGCTGGCCACGTCGTCGACGGCCACCGGCGCCGGGTTGGTCACGGTCCAGGTGAAGGTCTGGGTGGCGGTCGCGCCGTCGGCGTCGGTGGCGGTGATGGTGACGGTGTACACACCGTCATTGCCCGGGCCGCCCTGGCTGGCCGAGGGGTCGATGGTGCCGCTGATGAGGCCGGTGTCCGGGTCGATGCTCAGGCCCGGGGGCAGGCCGGTGGCGTCGTAGGTCAGCGCATCGCCGTCCACGTCCTTGAAGTGGGTGGAGGCGTCCCAGTTCACGGGCTGGGCGTCCTGGCCGTTCTGCGCGTCGATCGGGGTGGCGACCTGCGGTGCGTCGTTGACCGGCGTGACGTCCACGGTCACCGTGCTGGTGGTCTTGCCGCCCTTGCCGTCGTCGACGATCACGGTGAAGCTGTCCTGGCCGTGGAAGTCGGGATCCGGCGTGTAGGTGTAGGAGCCGTCCGGGTGGATCACGACGGTCCCATGGCCCGGCGGGGTGCCCGGCAGGTAGGTCAGCCGGTCGCCGTCCGGGTCGGTCGCCTCGATCCGGCCGTTGACGGGCTGGTCCTCTTCGGTCGTGAGCTGGTACGACGGGGCCTGCGGCGACTTGTTGTTGTCACCGCTCCCGCCACCGATCGCCGCACCGGCGCCGATCGCACCCAGCAGGCCGGGCAGGTGGTCCCAGGGCAGCGGCAGCAGCTCGCGCCACTCGATCTCGGTGAAGTGGAACTCGGTCCACGGACCGTGGTACTGCCCCCACCACAGCACGCCCGCGTCGTCCTCGAGCACCAAGCACCAGGTCGTTGCGGCCGTCGTCGGGGTAGGTCCTGAAGAACTGGCGCACCGTCACTTCCTCGCCGGTGCGCAGGACCATCACGAGGTCGTCGCCGCGCCGCTCGTAGCGCGCGACGGCTTCGGGCGCAAGCTTGACGGTGACGATCGACGGACGATCGAGGTCGAGGTCGCCATGCAGCTCGGGACGGCGATCGAAGCCACCGTTCTTGTACACAGCTTGCATAGAGAGGTTTTTCATGACGTGATCTCGTTGTGGGGACGACGGACTCTTGCCATGCAGTGCGCCGTTCAGCGCAACGGCAGGCGGACGGGCGAAAACGGAAGGAGGCGGAACGGGATGCGACCAGGGCCGATTCGCTGACCTGGGCCGCTCAGGAGAGTCGGCGCGGTGCCGGCGGAAGGAAGGGTGTCAGCAGCTGCGTTGAAGCGCCGCCCGGGAGGCCGGAGGTACTTCTCTGCCTTGCATGCCCGCCCGGCGGTCGGGATCCCGCGGATGCTGCGCACGGACAGGCTCGGCAGACCCGGACCAGGCAGGAAGGCTGGAACAACGGACACGGCGACACACTCCCACGGACACGGCGACACACTCCCTCTGCGGCCATAAGCAAGTCAGAAGCCAGGGTGCAAAGCGGAGGTGAGGCGCACGGAAAATTCTTATTGAGAAGTCGAAGATCGAGACCGACACAGTGTCGATTTATAGCGCTCCCGGAGATAAGTTGAAACCACTTGTTTGAGGGGTGGTGTCTGTGTTTTCGAGTCTTATCAAGCATCGGTTCCGGGATGTGGTGGATCGCCTGGCGGTCATCTCTGCCGGTCGCGCCGATCCCGTGCGATGAGTGGAGATCGATGCATGATGGCGTCTGATAGGTGCATGATGACGCCATCGCGTTGTGGTGGGGATGGGGTCCGGGTATACCGGGCGGAAAACGCAGGCAGAAAATCCCGAGCCATGGCCGACGACCCGACCACGCGGGCCGGGGCAGGAATCCGGCGGGGCGAAAAACGTGAAATATGTCCTCGCATCGGTCTCGCCAACCTGGCGAATGGCTGAATATCTCGGGCGAACCGAGAAGAATGTCACGCGTTACGTGTTACGCGTCCATCGTTACGTGTTACGTGGGGCGTGTGCGATAGGCGGCGAGCTCCGGGGTGAATGGGCGCGGGTATCTCGTGCGTTGCGCGGGTTATGTCGCGGGGAATCGGGGGGGCGGCCGGCGTATCGACCGTGGCGGGAGGGTCGCCCGAACCAGCGGGCTGGTAAGCCGTGTCGGACGTGACCCAACGACCAAGGGATTCTGGGTTCGCCGCCACGCCCTATGCCCAGGGAGGGCAAGCCCTCACGAGCGCAAGCGGGCGAACAGAAAAGCAAGCGGCATCAGCGGCTCGGCGTCACTGGACGAAGGGGGGGAACCGGGGCCGGACCGCCGGCGCACCTCATCCCTGCCCCTGCCAGCCGTTTCAGGCTGTCGCCTCCTGCGGCGACGCCGCCCACGCCGCCGACAACGCCTCCGCCTGCCGCAACACCGTCTGCACGGCAGCATCCTGAAGGTCGGGCGGGTAGCCGTACTTGCGCAGGATGCGTTTCACCAGTACCCGCATCCGGGCGCGGGCCGATTCTCGGTGCGCCCAGTCTACCGTCACGTTCTCGCGCAGGCTCACCAGCAGCTCGTGGGCGATCACCATGAGCTGATCATTTCCCATTACTTCAACCGCACTGTTGTTCTCGGCCAACGCCATGTAGAAGGCGTATTCCTCGTCCGACAGGCCGGACTCCTCACCGCGCTGGTGGGCCGCGCGGATGTCTTTGGCCAGCTGGATCAGTTCCTGCAGCACCTCGGCGGTGGTGATGGCGTTGGCGTGGTAGCGGGCCACGGCATCTTCCAGCCGCTCCGAAAACGCCTTCGTCTGCACCACGTTGGCCTTGCTGCGCGAGCGGATGCCGTCGTTGATGAGCTTGCGCAGGGCCTCCAGCGCCAGGTTCTTCTTCTCCA
>CALLKI010000058.1 GCA_938008415.1 uncultured Luteimonas sp.
CGTGACGCGACGCGAGTTCCATGCCGGTATCCAGCGACAGGATCGGATCGACCGGCGGGCCCCGGGGAGCGACACCTTGCGTGCGCCGTCGTTGCGCATCCGCGCATAGAGGTCCAGCGCATGGCCGGACGCGGGCGGAACGTGCCGGTCCCAGGCAACGCCCAGGCTGTTGCGGGGCACGTTGTAGACGGGGTCGCCCCGCTCGATGGGTGTCCCGCCGATCGCTTCGCCGTAGGCGGTATCGACGATGCTTCCGGTCAGTTGCAGACGATCGCCGGGAGCCTGGGCGAACGCGACCGGTAGCTCGAGACCCTCGCGCCCCGCGACCAGGATCGACATCACCGGCTGCAGCTGGCCGGAGCGGAAGCCGCTCGACACGCTGACGTAGACCAGCGTTTCGACCAATGGCATCCAGAACACCATGAGCTTCTGACTCAGCGCGGGGAAATCCGCGTTGATCCGCACGCCATTGCCTTCGGTCAGCAAGATGCCATGCACTTGGTTGCGGAAGTATCGCAGCCCAACCGTCAACGACCAGAGGTTGCCCGGCAGCAGGTAGCCCAGTTCCCCGAACAGAGCCCAGGCATGGTTGTCCTGCCACTGTTCCTGCACCGGCCCGGACCACACCCGGCTGCGATCATGGCGACTGGCATCACGCCGATACACGCCCGCGGTCCACTCGAGCCGGTGTTCACCAGCCGACGCCAGCCGCAGTTCGTGGGTGTCGACTCCGATCCGGATATCGGTCATGTAATCCGCGCCGGGCGCGAGTTGGCCCTCGTGCAGATTGTCCAGGCGCGTGCCCGCGCCGACACAGGTCATTGTTGCGCCACCAAGGCGGCGCTCGACGGCGAGGGCTGCGCGAGGCCCAGGACGATTGCCGCCCGTACAGCACGTCTGGCAGCATGCCGTCGAGCGCGCTGTAGCCACGCTCCCCGAGCGGCGGACCGCCAGCGCCAGCAGCTCGCGTCGATGTCCGTGGCGCCGTCGGGCGAAAATCGCAGGCGCACGCGTGCGGTGTGGATGCGTTGCGCGTTGAGATTCTCGCGCTCGGTGGCCGGATCGTCCATCCACCCCTGCAGCTGCTCGTCGTTCAGGACGCCCCGCAGGCCAGGCCGGTCGTCCGCCAGCGGCAGGTTGAACATGCCCTTGAGCCCGTGCCCGCCGCCACCGCCCTGCGGCGTCGAGAGCGACGCCCGCACCGTGGCCGCGAATGCGTCCAGCACCGGCTTGCGGGTGAGGATCCGGACCGTGCCGCCCATGGGTGCCCTCCCCGAACAGCGTGCCCTGCGGCCCCCGGCGGACTTCGATGCGTTCGATGTCGAAAGTCCGCGCCTCCGGGTACCAGGGCACGGTCACCCCTGTGAAGTGACAAAAGGGAAACGCGCCGCACGCGGGGCCCACGCAAGGTAACAGACCGCGCATGCCTGCCGGAAGTGGATGTCCGGCAGACCGGTGCAGTCGGTTACACTCGCTGCCATCCTTCCTGGGGGGGGTACCGTTTGCTGCCGGGCTGGGTTCTGCTGCTGGTATCGGTGGGCTACGCCGCGCTGCTGTTCGCGGTGGCCTGGATCGGTGACCGCTATCCGCTGTACCCGCACCGGCCGTGGCTGCGGCCGGCGGTCTACAGCCTGGCACTCGCCGTCTACTGCTCGTCCTGGACCTTCTACGGCGCAGTCGGATCGGCGGTGCGCAACGGCGTCGGCTACCTGCCGATCTACCTCGGGCCGCTGTTGCTGATGGTGTTCGCGTGGCGCGTGCTCGAGCGCATGGCGCTGGTCGCGCAGTCGCAGAGCACGGTGTCGATCGCCGACTTCATCGCCGCGCGCTACGGCCGCTCGCAGCGGCTGGCGGCGCTGGTGGCGCTGATCGCGATCATCGCCGCGGTCCCCTACCTCGCGCTCCAGTTCAAGGCGGTCGCGATCAGCCTCGGCGTGCTCGGCGGCGAGGGCACCACCACCGCGTTCGGCGACCCGGCGCTGTACGTGGCCGCGCTGATGGCGCTGTTCGCGATCCTGTTCGGCACCCGGCAGGTGGATGCCACCGAGCACCGCCCCGGCATGATGCTGGCGGTGGCGCTGGAATCGCTGGTCAAGCTGGTGGCCCTGGTCGCGGTCGGGGTCTTCGCCAGCTTCTGGCTGTTCTCGCGCGAGGTCCCGGTGGTGGAGGCGACCCGCGCGCTGTTCGAGCAGGCCCCGCCGGTCGGCTTCGTCTGCCAGACCCTGCTGGCGTTCGCCGCGATCATCTGCCTGCCGCGCCAGTTCCACGTCGCGGTGGTGGAATGCGGCGACGTCGGCGACATCCGCAAGGCGCGCTGGATGTTCGGCGCCTACCTCGCGGTGGTCTCGCTGATGGTGGTGCCCACGGCCGCGGCCGGCATGGCGCTGTTCGGCCGGGACGGCCCGGTGGCCGCCGACAGCTTCGTGCTGGCACTGCCGCTGGCCGAGCACCGCGACACGCTGGCGCTGTTCGCCTACGTCGGCGGCTTCTCCGCCGCAACAGGCATGGTGATCGTGGCCACGGTGGCGCTGGCGACGATGATCAGCAACGACCTGGTGATGCCGCCGCTGCTGCGCCGCGGCTGGGCGCAGCGGCACGGCGACAACGTCGCCTCGACGGTGCTGTGGATCCGCCGGCTCGCGATCGTCGGCTTGGCGGCGCTCGCCTACGGCTACTACCGCGCCAGCAGCAGCGACACCGCGCTCGCCTCCTACGGCCTGCTCGCGTTCGCCGCGGTGGCGCAGTTCGCGCCGGCGCTGATCGGCGGCCTGTACTGGAGCGGCGCCAGCCGCCAGGGCGCCGAGGCCGGGCTGCTGATCGGCTTCGCGGTCTGGGCCTACACCCTGCTGCTGCCGGCCATCGCCGACGCCGGCTGGCTCGACGGCCACTGGCTGACCGAGGGGCCGTTCGGCATTGGCTGGCTGCGCCCGCGGCAACTGTTCGGGCTGGCCGGCTGGGACCCGTTGACCCACGGCACGTTCTGGTCCCTGTTGCTCAACACCGGCACGTTCCTGCTGGTGTCCGCACGCTGGCGCCCGAGCCTCGGCGACCGCCTGCGCGCCGAGCCCTTCCTCGAGCCGTACGCGCGCCGCAACACGCTCGCCACCGGCGAATGGCCGGGCAAGGTGCCGGTGGGCGACCTGCTGGTGCTGGCCTCGCGCATCCTCGGCGAGCGCACGGCGATGCGCGCGTTCCAGGAGCATGCGCAGGCGCAGGGCCGCGAGCTGCAGGCCGACGCGCCCGCGGACCGCAGCTGGATCCAGTTCTGCGAACGCCTGCTGGCCTCGGCGGTCGGCGCGGCCTCGGCGCGGCTGGTGCTGACCAGCGTGCTGAGGGGCTCGGGCATGGGCGTGGCCGAGATCGTCGCCGCGCTCGACGAGGCCGGGCAGGAATTGCGCTTCAACCGCGAGGTGCTGTCCTCGACCCTCGAGAACATCGACCAGGGCGTGAGCGTGGTGGATGCCGAGATGCGCCTGGTCGCCTGGAACCGGCGCTACCAGCAGCTGTTCGGCTATCCCGAGGGCATGCTCTACGTCGGCCGCCCGGTCGCCGACCTGATCCGCTACAACGCCGAGCGCGGCGAGCTCGGCCCCCTGGGCCCCGAGGAGATCGAGGCCGAGATCGAGAAGCGCATCGCCTACATGCGCGCCGGCTCGCCGCACGTTTCGCAGCGCATGCTGAGCAACGGCCGCGTGCTCGAGCTGCGCGGCCAGCCGCTGCCCGGCGGCGGCTACGTCACGAGCTACAGCGACGTCACCGATTACAAGCGCGTCGAGCGCGAGCTGCGCGAGATCAACGAGACGCTGGAGCAACGCGTCGCCGAACGCACCCGCGAGCCCGAGGCCGCGCAGGAGTCGCGCTCGCGCTTCCTCACCGCGGTCAGCCACGACGTGCTGCAGCCGCTCAACGCCGCCCGCCTGTTCGCCTCGGCGCTGCGCGAGGCGCCGCCGGGCGAGGAACAGCGCCGGCTGGCCGAACGCATCGACACTTCGCTGCGCGCCGCCGAGGAGCTGCTCGACGGCCTGCTCGACGTCTCGCGCCTGGATGCCGGCGCGCTGCGCCCGGAGATCGGCGACTTCGACGCCGGCGAGCTGCTGCGCCAGCTGGCCACGCAGTCGGCACCGATGGCCGCGGCGCGCAACATCGAGCTGCGCCTGCACGCGCCGCCGCTGGTGGTGCGCAGCGACCGCCGCCTGTTGCGCCGGGTGCTGCAGAACTTCCTGGCCAACGCCCTGCGCTACACGCCGAGCGGGCGCATCGTGCTGGCCGCGCGCCGCCGCGGCGACCAGGTGGCGCTGCAGGTCTGGGACACCGGCCCCGGCATCCCCGAGTACCACATGCAGCAGATCTACGACGAGTTCCACCGCTACGAGCAGCCGTTCGACTGGGACGGCCGTGGCCTCGGGCTCGGCCTGTCGATCTGCCAGCGCATCTCGCGCCTGCTCGGGCACACGCTGGACGCGCGCAGCACGGTGGGCCGCGGCAGCATGTTCTCGATCATCGTGCCCCGCGGCGACCCGGCGAACCTGGCCCCGCCGGCGTCCCCGCCGGGTTCCACGCTCGATGCCGACGGGACGCTCGCGGGCATGCGCGTGCTGTGCTTGGACAACGACCCGGACATCCTCGCCGGCATGGTCGCGCTGCTCGGGCGCTGGCAGGCCGAGGCGCTGTGCGCGACCACCGCGGACGAGGCGCTGGAGCTGGTCGCGGGCGGCCGGCCGGACGTGCTGCTGGCCGACTACCACCTGCACGACCGGATCAACGGGCTGGACGCCCTCGACGCCCTGCGCAAGCGCGCGCCCGGCGTCCCCGGCGCGCTGCTCACCGCCGATGGCAGCGACGCACTCAAGGTCGCCGCGCGCAACCGCGGCTACCGCGTGCTGACCAAGCCTGTGAAGCCGGCCTCGCTGCGCGCGTTCCTGATCTCGCTGCGCCAGGACCGACGCCCGTCCTGAACCTCAGTCCGGTTCCGGCGGCGGCGCCACCAGGCCCGGATCGAGCGCCAGCCGTCCGGCGATCAGCACCGCCTGGGTGCGGTTGGTGGCGCCGAGCTTGCGCAGGATCGCGCTCATGTGCGCCTTGACCGTCGCCTCGGACACGCCCAGCTCGTAGCCGATCTGCTTGTTGAGCTTGCCGGAGGCGAGCATCTGCAGCACCCGGAACTGCTGCGGCGTCAGTTCGCGGATGCGCGCGGCCACGTCCTGCTCCTCGCGCGAAAGCGGGTCGGCGGAGGCCGCGGCCTCCGGGATCCAGCGACCGCCGTCGAGCACGTGGCGCAGCGCCTCGGTCAACGTCCGCGAATCCGCCGACTTCGGGATGAAACCCATCGCGCCGTGCTCGATCGCGCGCCGCATCACTTCCGGTTCCTCGCGCGCGGAGACCACCACCACCGGCAACTGCGGATGCTGGGCGCGCAGGTGGACCAGCGCGCCGAAGCCCTGCACGCCCGGGATGTTGAGGTCGAGCAGCAGCAGGTCCGCGTCCGGCTCGGCGTCGACCATCGCGTACAGCGCCGCGGCATTGTCGGCCTCGCGCAGCGTCGCGCCCGGCAGCAGGCGCGACACCACGCCACGCAGGGCCTCGCGGAACAGCGGGTGGTCGTCGGCGATCAGCAGCGTGGCCATGCGCCCGTCGTCGTCATGCCTGGTGCCGGTTCTGCAGCAGCGACTCGATCACGGACGGGTCGGCCAGGGTGCTGGTGTCGCCCAGCTGGTCCGGCTGGTTCTCGGCGATCTTGCGCAGGATGCGGCGCATGATCTTGCCCGAGCGCGTCTTCGGCAGGCCCGGCGCCCACTGCAGGAAATCGGGCGTGGCGATCGGGCCGATCTCCTTGCGCACGTGCGCGATCAGCTCCTGGCGCAGTTCCTCGCTGCCCTCCTCCCCGCTGACCAGGGTGACGTAGGCGTAGATGCCCTGTCCTTTGATATCGTGCGGGAAGCCGACCACGGCGGCCTCGGCGACCTTCGGGTGCGAGACCAGCGCGCTCTCGACTTCGGCGGTGCCAATGCGGTGGCCGGAGACGTTGATCACATCGTCCACGCGGCCGGTGATCCAGTAATAGCCGTCGGCGTCGCGGCGGCAGCCGTCGCCGGTGAAGTACATGCCCGGGTAGGTCCTGAAGTAGGTGTCGATGAAGCGCTGGTGGTCACCGAACACGGTGCGCATCTGCCCCGGCCACGAGTCGAGCAGGACCAGGTTGCCCTCGGTCTCGCCCTCGAGGATGTTGCCGTTGGCGTCCACCACCGCCGGGCGCACGCCAGGCAACGGCTTCGTCGCCGAGCCGGGCTTGAGGTCGGTGGCGCCCGGCAGCGGCGAGATCAGGATGCCGCCGGTCTCGGTCTGCCACCAGGTGTCCACGACCGGGCAGCGCTTCTCGCCCACGACCTCGTGGTACCAGCGCCACGCCTCGGGGTTGATCGGCTCGCCGACCGTGCCCAGCAGTCGCAGCGAGGCACGCGAGGCCTTCTTCACCGGCGCCTCGCCCTCGCGCATCAGCGCGCGGATCGCGGTCGGCGCGGTGTAGAAGATCGTGACCTTGTGCTTGTCCACCACCTGCCAGAAGCGCGAGAAGTCCGGGTAGTTGGGCACGCCCTCGAACACCAGCGCGGTGGCGCCGTTGGCCAGCGGCCCGTAGACGATGTAGCTGTGGCCGGTGATCCAGCCGACGTCCGCGGTGCACCAGTAGATGTCATCCTCGCGCAGGTCGAACACCAGCTCGTGGGTGTACGAGGCGTACACCAGGTAGCCACCGGTGGTGTGCAGCACGCCCTTGGGCTTGCCGGTGCTGCCCGAGGTGTAGAGGATGAACAGCGGGTCCTCCGCGTTCATGCGCTCGGGCTCGCACTCGGCCGGCTGGCCGTCGACCACGGCGTCGTACCAGCGGTCGCGCGGCATCTGCATGTCCACCGCCGCGCCGGTGCGGCGCACCACCAGAACGGTCTCGACCGAGGCGGTGCCCGGCATCTTCAGCGCCGCGTCCACGTTGGCCTTCAGCGGGACCTTCCTGCCACCGCGCACGCCCTCGTCCGCGGTGATGACGAGCTTGCTGCCGCAGTCGGCGATGCGGTCCGCGAGCGAGTTGGGCGAGAAGCCGCCGAACACCACCGAGTGGATCGCGCCGATGCGGGCGCAGGCCAGCATCGCCACCACCGCCTCCGGGATCATCGGCAGGTAGATCGTCACCCGGTCGCCCTTGCGCACGCCCAGGCTGCGCAGCGCGTTGCCCAGCCTGCACACGCGTTCGTGCAGCTCGCGGTAGGTCAGGCCGTACGATTGGTCGTCCGGGTCGTCCGGCTCGAAGATGATCGCGGTCTTGTCGCCGCGCGTGGCCAGGTGCCGGTCCAGGCAGTTGACGCTGGCGTTGAGCTCGCCGTCGGCGAACCAGCGGATGTGGAAGTCCTCCAGCGCGTAGCTGACGTCGCGGATCTGTGTCGGTGCCCTGTACCAGTCGATCCGCCTGGCGACCCCGGCCCAGAACGCATCCGGATCCTCGACCGACGCCCGGTAGGCCGCCTCGTACCCCGCCCTGTCCATGCGCGCCTTCGCCGCGAAGGCAGGATCAACCGGGACCGGATGGATGTCTGTCATGTCTTCCTCCCAACCAGATAGGTTTCCACGGCCTGCCGGCCGCCCATGTCGAGTTTGCCGCAATCGGCCTGCTGCGATGCATCATCCGCATTAGACGTTGGTCGTATTCCCCCTGTTTTCCGACCAAAGACGAATATGCGCGGCCGGCACTGAACGCGCAGCCTCGCGCAATCCGCCAGATGCGGATGTTTCTCTGTGGGAGGAGAACGATGAGGCTACGCAGATGCCGCCAGCCGCTGGCGCTGGCGATCACGATCGCGCTCGCCCTGCCCGGCGCGGCGCTCGCTCAGACCGCGAAGGAACGCGAGCTCGAGGCACGGATCGCCCAGCTCGAGGCGCAGGTCCAGGCATTGCTGCAGGCGCAACAACAGACCCGGGAGACGGTCGAGGAGACCCGCAGCCGGCTCGACGCCGTGCAGGTGGCATCCGCCCCGGCCGACGACGGCAAGCCGCGCATCCAGTCCACCCCGATCCTGCCGGCGGGCAATCCCGGCGCCTCCTTCTCGTACGGCGGGTTCATCAAGCTCGACGCCATGGCCACGGACACCAGCGACGGCGTCATCGCCGAAGGCTCCGCCGGCCGCCTGTTCTACGTGCCGAGCACGATCCCGGTGGTCGCCGACGGCGCCGAGCCCGACGCCGACCCGTACACCGACATCCACGCCGCGTTCTCGCGCTTCTGGCTGGCCGCCGACTGGACCAGCGACGGCGGCGACAAGTTCCGCGCCTACATCGAGGCCGACATGTACGGCGGTGGCAGCGCCAACCTCGGCAACGAAGTCTCGACCAACACCCACGGCATCACCGTGCGCCACGCCTACGTGACCTGGAACCGCTGGCTGGCCGGCCAGACCTGGACCAATTTCCAGGACGTGGCCGCGCTGCCGGACACCGTGGACTTCATCGGCGTGACCGACGGCACCATCTTCGTCCGCCAGGCACAGGTCCGCTACACCAACGGCCCGTTCTCGGTGTCGCTGGAGAACCCGCATACCACGGTCTCCGACGTCGCCACCGCGGCGCGCAACAACGCCGGCGGCAGCGACCTGTTCCCTGACCTCACCGCCCGCTACGTGTTCAAGGGCGACTGGGGCCACTTCAGCGTCGCCGGCCTGCTGCGCCAGCTCAAGAGCGGCGACGAGACCGACACCGGCTTCGCCGTCAGCCTGTCCGGCCGCTTCAACATCGGCGCCAATGACGACATCCGCTGGATGGCCAGCTACGGCTCCGGCATCGGCCGCTACCTCGGCCTCGGCATCGGCCCCGACGCCGTGCTCGACGCCAACGGCAACCTGCACGCCCAGGACGGCGGCGGCGGCTTCGTAGCCTGGCGGCACGCGTTCGGGCCCAAGCTGCGCGGCAACCTGATGTACTCGTTCGCGCGGTTCGACAACGACCATGGCCTCCCCGGCTGGGGACCGGCCAGCTTCGCCGCGGTCGAGAGCACCCGCTCCGTCCACGCCAACCTGATCTACTCGCCGTTCCCGAAGCTGGACGTCGGCGCCGAGGTCAGCTGGGGCGAACGCGTGCTCGAGGATGACCGCAAGGGCGATCTCAAGCGCATCCACACGACCGTCAAGTACAGCTTCTGAGGGAGGCCACGATGTCCACTACCGCAACCGCCGTGCCATCCACGGGCGGCATCACGAAGGAACACCGCAAGGTCATCCTTGCGTCCAGCCTCGGTACCGTCTTCGAGTGGTACGACTTCTATCTCTACGGTTCACTCGCGGCGGTCATCGCCGTGCACTTCTTCTCGTCGCTCGCGCCGGGACCGGCGTTCGTGATGGCCCTGCTCACCTTCGCCGCCGGCTTCGCGGTCCGCCCGTTTGGCGCGATCGTGTTCGGCCGCCTTGGTGACCTGATCGGCCGCAAGTACACGTTCCTGATCACGATCGTGATCATGGGCCTGTCCACGTTCCTGGTGGGCGTGCTTCCGACCTACTCCTCGATCGGCATCGCCGCGCCGATACTGCTGGTGATCCTGCGATGCCTGCAGGGCCTGGCGCTCGGCGGCGAGTACGGCGGCGCGGCCACCTACGTGGCCGAGCACGCGCCGCAGGGCAAGCGTGGCCTGTACACCAGCTTCATCCAGACCACCGCGACGGTCGGCCTGTTCCTGTCGCTGCTGGTGATCCTGGGCGTGCGCACGTCGCTGGGCGAGGAGGCGTTCCGCGAGTGGGGCTGGCGCGTGCCGTTCCTGATCTCGTTCGTGCTGCTGGTCATCTCGATCTGGATCCGCATGCAGCTGAACGAGTCGCCGCTGTTCCAGAAGATGAAGGAGGAAGGCAAGCGCTCCAAGGCGCCGCT
>CALLKI010000059.1 GCA_938008415.1 uncultured Luteimonas sp.
GGGTACCACGGCACGGTCACGCCGGTGAACGGTGTCTCGTCGATGTAATAGCCGTTGTCGTTGCCTCCAAGCGAGCTTGATACGCCACGGATCTGTACCTGCGTGAAACTGCCGCCGTTGTCGATCGAGGCGGCGCCCGGCGTGATGTTGAGCACGTCGGTGACGTTGAGCAGGCCACGTTCACGGATGTCCTCGCCGGTGACGGCGGTCACCGCGATCGGCACGTCGAGTTGGCGTTCATCGCGCTTGCGCGCGGTTACCGTAACGGTGCCCAGAGTAGTGGCCTCTTCCTCTTTCGTCCCGTCCCCTGCCTGTTCCTGGGCCTGCAGGGCGGGAGCGGCGAGCAGCGAGGAAAGGATGGCACAGGCCAGCAGGCTGTGTCGGGTCGGCCTGGACAGGTTTGGGGCTCGGTGCATGGGGAGGCTCCTGGAAGATGGTTGCGCCGGTCGCGTGATGCACGCCGGTCAGGTGTGGCTGACGAACGGGGAGGAGGAAATGGAAATCGCTTCGTTCAGAAGCCAAGGTGCAACTCGATGCCCGCGCTGCGCGGGCGCAGGCGGGTGGCGACGCCGGCCAGGTTGCGACCATCCACTGCGCCGCGTTCGTCGAGGAGATTGTCGCCGTAGAGCCAGATGGCCCAGCCGCGACCCGAATCCAGGCCCAGCCGCAGCGCGAACTGGGTAATGGGGTCACCACCGGCACCCTCCACCAGTCCGGTGCGCCGCGCGGAATGGTGGCTGACATGCGCGCTGGCGATCGCCTCCAGTCCTGCCGGCAGTGTGCGGCGGTAGCTGACGGCCGAGAACATGGAGCTGCGCGGGACGTTGTAGATCTGGGTCCCGGCTGCGATTGGGGTGCCGGGTACGTCCCGGCGATAACGTGCATCGACCAGGGTCGCGCCCAGGTCGAGCTTCCAGCCGTAGGCTGGCAGCAGGACCAGTCCGAACTCGATGCCGTCGATGCGGGCGCCACCGGAGTTGGCCAGACCGTTGCTGACCCCGTCGAGCGGAACGCGCACTGGCAGCTTCGACCAGTCGCTACGGAACAATGCGGCCTGCCAGAGGCTGCGCCCGGATTCCGTGGCATGGGTATAGCCCAGTTCGCAGGACACGATATGGTCTCCGTCGATGTGGCCGGGCAGGTTGATACCGAGCGACTTGGCGGCCATGAGTGAGTTGGCGGGCTGCAGCTGCCCGGCGCGGAAACCGGTGGAGATGCTGGCGTGCAGGCTGCGACGTGGCGAGAAGTGGCGGCTGAGGCTCACCTTCGGGTTGAGGCGTGCGAATGTCCCATCCATTCCCCCTTCGTATCCCGTGGCGGTGGCGCCCGCATCGACGTGGTCGCGGAACCAACGCAAACCTCCCGACCATGACCAGCGCCTGTCGTCGCTGCTCCCGGACAATTCGGCGAACAGTGCGTGTGCGTGGTTGCGCTGGCGGGCGATGGTGCGCATGCCGTCCACATCGAGGATGTCGTCGCGGTCGGCCTGGCGCCATGTGTAGCCGAAGACCCAGCCTGGGCCGTCGCCGGTGGATGCCCACCTCGCCTCGAAGGCGGAGACTGTGATGCCAATGCCGATCTCCGCGGGGATATCGACGGCGAACAGGCCCGTCGCGCCGTAGTCCAGTCGGGCCTGTGCCGCGAGCAGCGTCATGCGCGAGGCATCGAGGTCGGTGTTGGCGACCAGGCTGCTGCTGTGCCAGCGCGAGACCGTGTCCATTCCCGCGTTGTTGCGGCCGTCATCGTCCGCGACGTAGCCACCGCCCGGGCTGTCGTGACGCGTGAGTATGTGCGACAGGTCGGTCGTCCAGCGTTCGCCGGTCCAGCGCAGGCGCAGGCGATGCGTATCCACAACGTGGCGATTGCCGGGGGCACGGTCGCCTGCGCTGTCGATCCAAGCCGGCAGCGCCTCGTAGGTCGCGACCGCGCGCAATGCGAGGCGGCCCTCGGCCAGCGGCACGTTGGCCATGCCACGCATGACCGGGCCGCTGCCACCTTCCGCGACCCGATCGCGGGCCAGTTCCAGGTGTGCAGCGAAGCGGTCGGGATCGGGCGCGCGGGTCAGGATGCGCACGGTGCCTCCCATCGCGCCTTCGCCGAACAGTGCGCCCTGCGGGCCTTTCAGGACTTCCACACGCTCCAGGTCGAAGGCCCGTGTGTCCGGATGCCACGGGACAGTGACGCCGGTGAATAGCACTTCATCCAGGTAATACGCGTTATCGTTGCCACCCAGCGAGCTGGACACGCCGCGGATCTGGACTTGTGTCAACGAGGTACCTCCGTCCACCGTGGTCACGCCGGGGAGCAGGCGCAATGCCTCGCTGGCGTTGGCCAGGCCGAGGGTCTCGATGTCCTCGCCTTCGATGACGCCGACCGAGATGGGTACATCGATCCGTTGCTCCTCGCGCCGGCGTGCGGTCACGCTCATCCGGGCCAGATCAAGCACTTCAGGCGCTGGGGAGGCTGCCCGCGGCGTCTCCAGGGCCGGTGACGCCGGACCCGGCACAGCGGGGGCACGCTGGATGCGGACCAGCCCATCGGGCTCGATGGACGCGGTGAAGCCACTGCCGTCAAGGAGGAGCTGCAACGCCTGTTCGGCCGTCAAGTTTCCCCGTACCGGCCGTGTATTGATCCGGCGCAGCTCTCCGGTGGCTACCAGCGTCCGCCCGGACTGGCGCGAATATTCCAGAAGGGCATGGTCGAGTGACGTCGGCGGGATGTCGAAAGTGATCACGGCGGGCACGGGATCCGAGCCGGAAACGTTCCCCCCCGTGGACAGGAGCACGAGCCCAAGGAGCGCTGCGGCTTGCAGCGGACGCTGGTGACGCGCGGTCCTGTCCGGCGTGATCGGGCGCATGCGGCCTGCGTGTCAGGGTGGCGTGTGGGTGTCAGGCGCGCCGAGAACGATCGATTCGGAAGTGTATTCGGCACGCAGTTGCAGGCTGGCCGCGAGCCCGGCGATCCATGCGTCGATGTCACCGGGGTGCCACAATCCGGTCACCTCGATCTCGCCAAGCGAAGGATCCTGCAGCCGCACAGTGCGGTTCGAATAGCGGTTCAGGTCGTCGATGACTCGCGACAATGGTTCGCTCTGGTAGATCACGGTCCCGTTGCGCCATGCGGTCACGATGCCGGCGTTGACATCGTGTGGACCGGAGATGCCCCTGCCGGGCGTGTACACCAGCTGCTGGTCACGGCCGGCCTCGCGTCGCGCGAGAGATCCAGCGGCCCCGACAACCGGTGCTTCGACCCGGACCCGCCCATCCCCCACGGTGACCTCGACCATCCCGTCGTTGTGGCTGCTGACCGCGAAGCGTGTACCGATGGCGCGAGCACTGACGGCGCCAGCGTTGACCACGAACGGCCGCTCAGGGTCGTGTGCCACATCGAAGAAGGCCCGGCCGCGTTCGAGCTGGATCTCACGCAGACGGTTGCCGATGCGGATCGTGACCGTGCTGGCTGCATCGAGGTCAAGCAGGGAGCCGTCGTCCAGGTGGAGTTGGCGCCGTTCGCCGATCGAGGATGAGACCGTGCGCACGTCAGGCTCCCGCTGTGGTCGGGGCAGCAGCAGAATCGCCCCCGCCGCGAGCAACAGCAGCGCAGCGACGGACCATGCGAGCAGCCTGCCCCGGTCACGTCTCGATGGGATGGACGCGCCGACTGGAGGCAATACCGGCAAAGCATCTTCGCGGAGCCGTCCGGCTGCTTCCCACAGTATGCTGATATCGTCGAAGGCCGCGGCATTCCCGGGATCAGCTTCCATCCAGCGCATCCAGGCTTCCAGTTCGGCATCGGAAACGTCACTGGCGTGCAGGGTTACGATCCAGTGGCTGGCTTCCTCCAGCTGACGATGGCGATGTGGCGTGCTCATGTTTTCTCCCCTCCTCCGGGGGATGGTTCCTCGGAGGCGTCCAACCGTTCCTGGCAGAACGCCAGCGCTCGCGCGACGTGGATCCGCACCATGCGCTCGGTCAAGCCCATACGCGACGCTGCCTCGGCGTAACTCAATTGCCGGATCCTGACGAGGCGAAATGCCTCGGCGCAGCGTGGGGGCAGTTGTGCCAGCAGGGCAGGGAGCCGTTCCAGGATCTGGGCAGCGGCGGTCGAACGCTCGGGATCGACCGCGGGATCAGGCCACAGTCGCAAGTCGGCATCCGCCGGTGTCTCCATGTATGCGCGGCGGCGCAGGCGGTCCGTGGCGAGGTTCTGTGCGATGCGGAACAGGTAGGCGGAATGGAAACCAATGCATTTGCCGTCGCCCAGGTTCAGCAGGCGCGCATAGGCTTCCTGGGCCACTTCCAGAGCGTCTTCGCGTGAGCCCAGACGGGTCTGCAGCAGGCGGATCAGCGACTGGTTGAAGTCGCGGACGAGGGCCTCGGCATTGGCCGGTGTGTCGTTGGCCTGTGGCGGCGACGCCCCGGCGTGGGGGTCGGGATCGGCGGTCATGGCCTCTATGACGAACGGCCGGGGCCGGATGGAAATGGCATCCGAGTCAGGCGGCCCTGCGTTTCCGTGCCTCCCGCTTCGGGGTGGCCATCGTCCCGCTGGCGGCAATGAAGTCGCGCACCTGCGGGTAGACCTGCTCGCGCCAGCGGCGGCCGCTGAAGATGCCGTAGTGGCCGGCGCCCTTGACGGTCAGGTGCTGGCGCCGGTCCGCGGCGATGCCGGTGCACAGGTCGTGCGCGGCGCGGGTCTGGCCGAGGCCTGCGATGTCGTCCAGTTCGCCCTCGATGGTCAGCAGGGCGGTGTCGTGGATCACCCCGGGGCGGACCCGTTCGCCGCGCACGTCCCACAGGCCGCGCGGCAGCAGGTGTTCCTGGAACACGATGCGGACGGTGTCGAGGTAGTACTCGGCCGGCATGTCGAGCACGGCGTTGTACTCGTCGTAGAAGCGGCGGTGGGCCTCGGCGTCCTCGAGGTCGCCCTTGACCAGGTTCTGGTAGAAGTCCCAGTGCGACATGAAGTGGCGCTCCGGGTTCATCGCCATGAAACCGGCGTGCTGCATGAAGCCCGGGTACACGCGGCGGCCGGCGCCGGGGTAGTTCGCCGGCACCAGGTGGATGAGGTTGGTCTCGAACCACCACAGCGGCTTCTGGGTGGCGAGGTTGTTCACCGCGGTGGGCGACCTGCGGGTGTCGATCGGGCCGCCCATCATCACCAGCGAGCGCGGCGTGTCCTCGCCGCGCGCGGCCATCAGCGAGACCGCGGCCAGCACCGGCACGGTCGGCTGGCACACGCTCATCACGTGCAGGTCCTTCGCGCCGATCAGGCGGATGAAGTCCTCGATGGTGCGCACGTAGTCGTCGAGGCTGAACGGGCCTTCTTCCTTCGGCACCATACGCGCGTCGACCCAGTCGGTGATGTATACCTTGTGGTCGCGCAGCATGGTGCGCACCGTGTCGCGCAGCAGGGTGGCGTGGTGGCCGGACAGTGGCGCCACGATCAGCACCGGCGGGTCGTCCTTCAGGCCCAGCAGGTTGCCCGCGTCGTCGGTGTAGCGCTTGAAGCGCAGCAGGCGGCAGAACGGCGTGCGCGCGACTTCCTTCTCCTGCACCGGGCAGGTGACGCCGTCGATCTCCACGGCATGGATGCCGAACGCCGGCTTCTCGTAGTCCTTGCCGATGCGGTAGAGCAGTTCCCAGCCGGCGGCGATGCGCTCGGAGCCCGGCAGCGCGGACAGCCAGCTGCCCCTGGCCGAGAAGGCCTTGGCGTTGGCCTCGGCCCAGTAGGTGACGGGCGCCATCCAGGCGCGGCCCAGTTCATGGAGCTGGTACAGGAGCATCAGGTACCGTCCCGTTGGGTGTTGCGGCGCAGCATACCCGATCCGGCCGGAACGGGGCAGCGGCCGGTGGTCATGGCCCGGCGGTTTCCAGCGCGGCGGCATGGCCGGCCAGGGCCGGGGACAGCCAGCAGTGGGAGCCGGCCTGGCGGAACCCCGCGGCCTCGAACCGGCGCCGGTAGAACGCGGCCGGACGGCGGAAGAAGCCCTCGTCGTCGCCCTCGGTCTCGTCCTCGCGGGTGAAGCATTCGAGGAAGGCCACCCCCGCACACAGTTCGGCCAGGCCCGGCAGGCCCTGGTCGATCTCGCGCGCGGACAGGTAGTGCAGCACGTCGCTGCAGACGAGCAGGTCCACCGGCGGGCACGGGCGCAGGTGCGCGAAATCCGAAAACCGCGCCAGGTGCAGGTTGCGCTGCGCGCCGAAGCGGCGCACGGCGTACTCGCTGCTGTCGAAGCCGAGGTAGCGCAGCTTCGGCCGCAGGCGCAGCAGCGGCGCCCGCCAGGCGCCTTCGCCGCAGCCGATGTCGAGCACGCTGCGGATGGGCCGTTCCAGGTGGTATTCCGCGGTCGCCACCGCCAGCGCCACCTTGCGCCCGAGCCGGCGCGCGCCGCCGATGCCGCCGCGCCGGTACCACCTGTCGAAATAGTCCCTGTCGTAGCGCTTGCCCATGCCGTCCCGCCCTGTGGAGGGACGGCCATTGTAGGCGGGCACTACAATGGCATGCCCCGTGCGGACCCGCACCGGACCGGAGTGAACCCGATGTCAGCCTACGCGTTGCTCAAGAGCTTCCACCTTCTGTTCGTGATGGCCTGGGTCGCGGCCGTGTTCTACCTGCCGCGCATCCTCATCAACCTGTCCGAGGCGGGGGAGGAGCCCGCGGTGCGCGCGCGGCTGGTGCTGATGGGGCGCCGGCTGTACCGCTTCGGCCACATCATGTTCGGGCTCGCCTTCGTGGCCGGGCTGGTGCTGTGGCTGTACTTCCGCATCGGCGGCGGCTGGCTGCACGCCAAGCTGCTGCTGGTCGCGGTCCTGCTGGTGCATTTCACCGTCGCCGGCCGCTGGCTCAAGGGCGTGGGCAAGGGGCGGCCGCTCGCGTCGCCGAAGGCGTTGCGGGTGTTCAACGAGATCCCGGTGTTCCTGCTGCTGGCCGTGATCTGGCTGGTGCTGGCCAAGCCGTTCTGAGCGGACGCGGGCGGGCCCCGCGCAACCGGAAACCGCGGGCGGCCGCGCGGGTGCGACCGCGGGCCGCCCGTCGTGGCGCGTCACTTCGCGCCGGTGAAGTCGGCCGGATCGGGCAGTTCGACCGGCACGCCGTTGGCGTCGCAGGTGCCCGCGGCGCACAGGCGTTCGCGCAGCTTCGGCGTGGCCTGCACGATCACGTGGTAGATCACGTGCTGCTCCAGCGTGCCGCGGAACGCGCCGCTGCCGGGACCGCGGGCCCAGATGCCGACGTCCTCGCCGCCGTGGGTTTCCCCGGCCAGCGGCACCAGTGCCTCCTGCATGTAGTCCGGGTGGGTGGTGTCCACGCTGCTCAGGTCCGGGCGCCCGGTCGCGGGCTCGTAGGTGCGCGGCTTGTGCGGGTGGGTCTTGGGTCCGGCCGGCTGGGCGTTGCTGGCGCCGGTGTAGCCCGGGCCATTGGCGTAGCTGAGGGTGGTGTAGGGCAGGCCGAGCTTGTCCTTCGCGTAGCTGTTGGGATCGTCGTCCTCGCTGGCGCGGCCACGGACCTTGTCCAGGATCGGGTTGCCGCGCCTGGGGTAGCCGACGAAGTTGAGCGTGTGCGAGTGGTCGGCGGTGACCACGATCAGGGTGTCCTCGGGCGAGGTCATCTCCGCGGCGGCGCGCACCGCGCGCGACATCGAGATCGTCTCGTCCAGCGCGCGGTAGGCGTTGCCCTCGTGGTTGGCGTGGTCGATGCGCCCGCCCTCGACCAGCAGCACGAAACCGTCCGGGCTGCTGCGCGAGAGCTTCTCGATGGCGAAGCGGGTCATCTGCTCCAGGTCGGGCTCGCCGTCGTCGTCCCTGCGACGGTCGTGCTCGTACTGCATGTGGTCGAACTCGAACAGGCCGAGCACGGCTTCGGCGCCGCGGGCCTGCCGGAACTGGCGGGTGTTCCAGACGAAGACGCCGCCGGGATTGCGTTCGAGCCATTCGGCGACGAGGTTGCGGCCGTCCCGGCGCAGGCCGGTCTTGTCCGGATACTCGGGGTCGGGCTCGGATTCGGGCAGGAAGCGGCCGCGGCCGCCGCCGAGCACGACCTTCGGGCCACGTCCCGGGGCGAAGTCGAGCAGCTGCTGGGCGATGTCGCGGCAGCCCGCGGCGCGCGCGGCCTCGGGCATGTCGGCGTCGCTCTCCCAGTTGCGGTTGGGCACGTGGGCGTAGGTCGCCGCCGGGGTGGCGTGGGTCAGGCGCGCGGTGGTGACGATGCCGGTCGCCAGCCCGGCGCTGTCGGCCAGGCGCAGCCAGGACAGCACGTGCTTGCCGAGGCTGTCGGCGCAGTCGTTGACGCGGCCGGCGGCCACGCCGATCGCGCCCATGTGGGTCTTCACGCCGGTGGCGACCGCGGTCATGGTGCCGGCGGAATCCGGGGTCTGCGCGTCGGTGTTGTAGGTCTTGCTGAAGGCGGTGTGCGGGAATCGCTCCCAGCTGAGCAGGTTTTCCTCGCCGGGGTTGCCGTTGCGCTGTCCCTCGAGGATGCGCGCGGCGGCGACGGTGGTCAGGCTCATGCCGTCGCCGAGGAACAGGATGACGTTCTTTGCCCGCCCGGACATCGCGCCGTTGGCGGCGGCGCGGGCGGCGCCGCTGCGGTACCACCACTGCGGGGTCTCGCCGTCGGGGTGCGTGATGCCGGGCACTTCCACGGCGATGCCGGGCGCGGGGGAGGAGGCCTGCGGGCCCGACGTGGAGGCGCAGGCTGCGAGCAGGACGGACAGGAGGCTGCAGGCGGGGACGAGGGAGCGGCGCATCTGGCGGGAAAGGAGGTGGACGGGAAGCGGCGGATTATGCCCTGTACCAGCGTCCCGCCGGTGGCCGCCCGGCGTTCCAGCCGTCGCGTCGCCCGCGGCGGCCATCGTGGGGTAAGGTGCACATCCGTCCCCGGAGAGCCTGCATGAACCTGGTCCACGCCTGGCTGAAGATCCCGTTCTGGCAACGCGTCGCCGGCGCGTTCCTGCTCGGCGCGCTCGCCGGCTGGCTGCTGGGGCCGGCTGCGCAGACATGGTTCGGGCCGCTGGGCACGATGTACGTCAACCTGATCAAGATGATCGCGATCCCGCTGGTGTTCTTCGCGGTCGTCAGCGCGGTGGGCTCGCTGGCCGGGCAGCGCTCGATCGCGGCGCTGGCCGTGCGCACCTTCGCCTGGTTCGCGGTCACCGCGGTGATCGCGGTGGCGGTGGGGTTGGCGTTCGGCCTGGTGCTGGAGCCGGGCGCGGGGCTCGACCCGGCGCAGCTGCAGGTGGCCGAGGACTACCGCCAGCGCCAGGTGCCGGGCCCGCTCGACGTGCTGGTCAACATCGTGCCGGAGAACCCGTTCCGCGCGCTGGCGGCGCTTGGCAGCGCCAAGACGGAGGGCGGGCAGAACGTCATCGTCCCCAGCAACTTCACCATCCTGCAGGTGATCTTCTTCGCCGGCCTGGCCGGCTTCGCCCTGGTGAAGCTGGGGGAGAAGACCGCCGGCCTGCGCGGCCTGTTCGACCAGGGCCGCGAGCTGGTGATCCAGGTCACCCGCTTCGTACTCGAGGCCACGCCGCTGGGCACCTTCGGCCTGATCGCGGCGCTGGTCGGCAGCTACGGCTTCGAGCAACTGCTGCCGCTGGGCAAGTTCGTGGTCGCGCTGTACGCGGCCTGCGCCTTCCACGTCGTGGTGGTGTACAGCGGCCTGCTGCTGGCCCACGGGCTCAACCCGCTGCGCTTCTTCCGCGGCGCGGCGCCGGCGATGCAGGTCGGGTTCGTCGCGTCCAGCAGCTTCGCGGCGCTGCCGTCGGCGCTGGCGTCGGCCACGCACCTGGGGGTGAACCGCGACTACGCCGGGTTCGCGGTGCCGCTCGGGGCCAGCATCAAGATGGACGGCTGCGGCGCGATCTATCCCGCGCTTGCGGCGGTGTTCATCGCCCAGTTCACGGGGCTGGAACTGTCGGCCGGGCAGTACGTGACCATCGCGCTGGCCTCGGTGCTGGGCAGCTTCGGCACCGCCGGCGTGCCGGGCACGGCGGTGATCATGGCCACGGTGGTGCTGAGCGCGGCCGGGCTGCCGCTGGAGGCCATCGGCATCCTCTACGCCATCGACCGCATCCTCGACATGATGCGGACGATGACCAACGTGACCGGGCAGGTGCTGGTGCCGGTGCTGGTGGCGAAGGAGACCGGGTTGCTCGACCGCGACGCCTACGACCACGCCACGAGCAACATCGGCATCGCGGAGGAAGGCACGCAGGCGTCCCGCTGAGCGCTCAGGGCGCCGTCTTCCCGGCCCGCTCCGCGGCGAGCTGTTCCTCCAGCCGGCGTTCCGCCTGGTCGGCATACGCGGCGCAGCCGGCCGGCCGGGAGGCTTCCGGGCGCGCGTAATCCCAGCCGCTGAACTCCGGGTGGGGCGTCAGCAGCAGGTCGCAGGGCAGGCGGCGCACGGTCGCGAAGCTCCGGCGGTAATGCTCGACGAGGCGCGGATAACGCGGGTTGCCCTCGAGGCGGTAGCCGGGCGCGGTCATGCTGTCGACGTAGGCGATGCGCACGGGCCTGCCGTCGATCCGGTCCTCCCAGGTCCAGGCCATGCTGCCGGGCGTGTGCCCCGGCATGAAATGCGCGGTGAAGCGCACGCCGCCCAGCTCGACCGCCTCCCCGTCCTGCAGCAGGAGGTCGGCCTGCACCGGAGGGTAGAGGAGCCCGTCGCCGAAGTGGATGTCGTCGCTGCCGCCACGCGCCAGCAGCACGGCCGATTCGGCATTGGTCGCGATCCTGGCCCCCGTCCGGCGCCTGAGTTCCGCGAACGGCCCGACGTGGTCGCCGTGGGCATGGCCGTGCAGCATCAGCTTGAGGTCCTGCGGACGCACGCCGAGCGCGGCCATGTGGTCGAGCAGCAGCTGCGCGGCCTGCGGCATGCCGCCGTCGACCAGCACCGCGCCTTCCGGTGTGCGTACCAGCAGCGCGCTCAGGCCGGCAGTGCCGATGTGCCAGGTGTTGTCGGCGATCCGCACCGGCGTGACCGGCTGCAGCCAGCTTTCGGGCACGGTGTAGGCCTCCGGCTGCGGCAGCGTGGTCGGCGGCATGGCCGACAGGGGCGTGGCGGCTGCGAGGGCCAGGGCGGCGGAGAGGATGCTGCGGATGGACATTCGCGTATCGATGTGCGGGGAGAGCCGGAGTGTGGCGCGACCGGATGCGCGGGTGCCAGAGCGGCTCTTGCACGATCACGGTTTCCGCGGTGCGGTTTTCGGCGCGCAGGCGTTCCACCATGACGGCGAGCCCGCAATGCCCGTGCCATCTCTGTCCCGTGCCGGGGGAGAGGGATATCCGGTCGCAGCCGTGTGGCCGGTTTCGGGAGTCAACCCTCCGGCGAGTGCGGCCTGCGCTTTGTGGCGAGTCGCGCGGCGAGCCACGCCACGGGCAAGGGCAGCAGCAGGCCGGCCAGTGTCATCCAGGGGGACTGCGGGAGCACGAGGGCGTTGAGCGCGATGCCCGCGGCGACCAGCGTGCCCACGGCCAGTGCCATGCCGGTGTGGTGGTGGCGTGAGATCCCCGCGGCGGTGAAGCCGCCCGCGAACGCGGCCAGCATCCAGCCCGCCGCCATCAGGTACCGCCTGCCGGGGGCGGCCGAGGCGGCCAGCCGGACCAGATCCTCCCCGGTCTCGAGGGGGAATCCGGAGGGCGGCGGGAACAGCAGCAGCCCGAGGCATTCGGTGGCGAGCAGCATTGCTGCCGCCACGGCCAGTCCGAGCAGCAGGGCCGCGATCGGGCGGGTCATCCGGTACTCCCGCCGGCAGGATGCAGGTCCGGCGCTCGCGTTCCCCGGCACGGGGACGGTGCCGGAGGATCAGCTGTCGGCTTCGGTGACGCGCCGCGCAAGCATGAACCGGCGCGCCCAGTAGCCGTCCAGCTCGGACACCGTCACGTCCTTTCCGGTGCGGGGCGCATGCAGGAAGCGGCCGTCGCCGAGGTAGATGCCGACGTGGTCGATGCGCTTGCCGCGGCGGCTGAAGAACACCAGGTCGCCGGCGGCCAGCGAATCACGGTCCACCTGCTTCCCGTCGCGGGCCATGTCGCGCGAGATCCGGGGCAGTTCGATGCCCAGCGTGGTCCGGAAGACGTAGTTGACCAGCCCGCTGCAGTCGAAGCCGCTGTCGGGCGAGCTGCCACCCCAGCGGTAGGGCGTGCCGAGCAGGGCCATCGCCCCGCGCAGCAGCTTCTGGATCCGGCTTTCACCCCGGGCCGGCGCCGCCTGCCCGGCGTCCTGCGCCCTGGCGGCTTCCCTGGCGATGAGCTGGTCGAGGTCGCTGGCGAACAGCACCGCGTTGCGCTCGGGCAGCTGAAGCGGGCCCGAGGCGATCGATTGCACCACCGAGCCGGTGGCGGGCGGGGGCAGGTCGGCGGAATCGGCGGCAAGGCCCGGACCTGCGAGCGCGGGCAGCGCGGCGAAGGCCAGCAGGCAGCCTGCGAGGCCGGAGAGGGGCCGGAACGCGGTGCGGCCGCTCCGGCCGCGGACTGCTTCGATCATCGTCACGCGGGCTTCACGCGGGGAACAGCGCGCGATCTTGCCCGACAACGCCCTCCGGAGTGTTCAAAAACGGTTAACCGGAGATGCCAAGTCCGTGATCCGGTTCAGTTTTCCGGCGGAAAGTCAGCGCAGCACGCGCTTTGCCCCGGTGTACCGGCTGCGCCAGTAGGGGGCGTCCAGATGGTCCAGCCGTACCGTGCCGCCGCTGCTCGGGGCGTGCACGAAGCGGCCCTCGCCGACGTAGATGCCGACATGGGTGACCTCGCGACCGTTGCCGAAGAACACCAGGTCGGCCGCGGCCAGCTCCTCCGGGTCGATTTTCGGCCCCTGCCAGGCGGCCAGTTCACGCGAGGTGCGCGGCAGCCGCAGGTCCAGCACGTCACGGAACACGTAGTTGACCAGCCCGCTGCAGTCGAACCCGGTCTCGGGGGTGTTGCCGCCGTAGCGGTAGGGGGTGCCGACCAGGCTCAGCGCCCGCATCAGCACGGCATTGGCGGCGGCCGGGTTGGCGGGCGGGACCACCTTCCACTGGCGCTGCGGGGCCACGGCCGACGGGCGGGCAGGGCCCGGGCGCACGTCCTTGCGGCCGCAGCCGGCCAGCACCACGGCCGCCGCCAGCGCGACGGCCGTCACGGGTGGCGCGATGGCGCGGGTGGGTCGATAATGCGCGGCCCCGCGCAGGCCACGCTGCCTGCGTGCCTCCATGCCGGCATCCTGCCCGGGCCGGCGTTTCCACTCAAGCGGCCCGCCCGCAGATTCCGGTATCCCTCACATGAAGATCGAAAAAGACCGCGTCGTCCGTTTCCACTACACCGTCGCCGAAGTCGGCCAGGAGCCCCTCGAGACGTCCAGGGGCCGCGAGCCGATCGCGATCCTGTTCGGCCACGGCAACATCATCCCGGGGCTGGAGAAGGCGATGGAAGGTCGCGAGGCCGGCGACAGCTTCTCCGCCGACGTGCCCGCGGCCGAGGCCTACGGCGAGCGCCGCGAGGGGCTGATCCAGCGCGTGCCCAAGAAGCACTTCGGCGACCAGCGCCTGGAGCCGGGCATGCAGGTGGTGGTCAACACCAATTTCGGCCCGCGCGCGGTGACCATCGAGAAGGTGGGCCTGAGCGTGGTGGACATCGACCTCAACCACCCGATGGCCGGCAAGGACCTGCACTTCGACATCGAGATCGTCGAGGTGCGCGAGGCCAGCGCGGAAGAGATCGAGCACGGCCACGTCCACGGCGACGGCGGCCACGAGCACTGATCCGCGGCGGCGGACCGGTCGCCGCCGGCTACAATCGCCGGCATGGCTTCCTCGACTGACGACGTTCTGGTCGTCGGCGCCGGTGTCGTCGGCCTCGCCTGCGCGTTGCAGCTGCTCGAGCGCGGGCGGGGCGTGCGCGTGGTGGATGCCGGCCGCGTCGGCGGCGGCAGTTCCCACGGCAACTGCGGCACGCTGACTCCCAGCCACGCCGGGCCGCTGCACGCGCCCGGCACGGTGGCCCTGGCGCTGCGCTGGATGCTGGTGCCGGACGCGCCGTTCCACGTCCGGCCCTCCTTCGACCCCCGGTTGTGGCGCTGGCTGCTGCGCTTCGCCATGCGTTGCAACGAACGTGACTGGAAGGCCGCGGCGCGCCCGCGCGCGGCGCTGCTGAACGCCTCGCGCGCGGCGTTCCCGGAATGGATCGCCCGCTATGGCCTGGACTGCGGGTTCGAGGAGGGCGGCTGCGACTGGGCGTTCCGCGACGCCCGCGAATTCGAGGGTGCGCTGCGCCACCTGCCGATGCTGGCGGAACTCGGGGTGGCGGCCGAGGCCATCGACGGGCCTGATTACCTTCGGCAGGAGCCGTCGCTGCGCGAGGGCGTCGCCGGGGCCATCCGCTATCCGGGCGACGCGTGGCTGCGGCCGGACCGCTACGTGGCGGAACTGGCGCGCGTGGTCACGGAGCGCGGCGGGACCATCGAGACGCACTGCGAGGTCCTCGGCATCGGCGAAGAGGGCGGGATCCTGCGGGTGGCGACCGCGCGCGGCGACCGCCGCGCGCGCGAGGTGGTGGTCGCCACCGGCGCCTGGTCGCCGCTGCTGGCGCGCAACCTCGGCCTGCGCTGGCTGCGCGGCGCGGTGCAGCCGGGCAAGGGCTACTCGATCACCTACACGCGGCCTGCGCTGGTGCCGAAGCGGCCGCTGACGCTGTACGAGCGCAGAGTCTGCGTGACCGTGTGGCGGGACGGCTTCCGCCTCGGCAGCACCATGGAGTTCTCCGGCCACGACGCCAGCCTCAACCGCCGCCGGCTCGATGCGCTGGAGCGCGGCGCGGCCGAATACCTGCATGTCCCGGCCGGCCCGGAGAAACGGGAGGAATGGTTCGGGTGGCGGCCTGTGACCTGTGACGACACGCCGATCATCGGCCGCGTCCCGGGCCGTGACTGCCTGTGGCTGGCCACCGGCCACGGCATGCTGGGCGTGAGCATGAGCCCGGCGACCGGCCGCCTGCTGGCGGAACTGCTGACCGGGGAGACGCCGCACGTGGACCCCGCGCCGTATTCGCCGGCACGTTTCGCGTAGGCAGGCCGGCCTACAATGGCGGCATGGACACCTTCACCCTGCACCGCGGCAGCGCGCCGCTGCTGGTCAGCCTGCCGCACGACGGCACCGGGCTTCCCGGGGACATCGCCGCGCGGCTGACACCGGAGGCGCGCCGCGTCCCCGACACCGACTGGCACGTCTCGCGCCTGTACGCCTTCGCGCGGGAACTCGGCGCCTCGATGATCGTGCCGCGCTACTCGCGCTACGTGATCGACCTCAACCGTCCCGAGAACGATGTCTCGCTCTACCCGGGGCAGAACACCACGGGCCTGTGCCCGGTGGTGCGCTTCAGCGGCGACCCGGTGTACCTGCCGGGACAGGAGCCGTCGGAGGACGAGGTGCGCGAACGCGTCGAGCGCTACTGGCGCCCGTACCACGCCGCCTTGCGCGAAGAACTGGAGAGGCTGCGCGCCGCGCATGGCCGGGTGGTGCTGTGGGAGGGACACTCGATCCGTGGCGAGGTGCCGTTCCTGTTCGAGGGCCGGCTGCCGGACCTCAACCTCGGCACCGCTGGCGGCAGCAGCTGCTCGCCGGAGCTGCAGGCGCGGCTGGAAGCCGTGCTCTCGTCCCAGTCCCGCTACGACTGGGTCCACAACGGCCGCTTCAGGGGCGGCTACATCACCCGCCACTATGGCGACCCGGGCAACGGCATCGAGGCCGTCCAGCTCGAGATCAGCCAGCGCATCTACATGGACGAGGACACCTTCGCCTACGACGGGGCGAAGGCGGAACAGGCGCAGGCGGTGATCCGCAGGCTGCTGGAGACGGTGCTCGGCTGAACGCCGTGCCGCCGCAACTGCGGCGTGGCCGCCACGGCCGGTGGCGGTTGACGGGCCGCGTCAGACCTCGAGCGTGGCCAGGTCGCCCTTCTGCTCGAGCCACGCCTTCCGGTCCGCCGCGCGCTTCCTGGCCAGCAGCATGTCCATCAGCCCGTGGGTCTCCACGTCGTCGTCGATGGTCAGCTGCACCAGACGGCGGGTGTCCGGGTGGATGGTGGACTCGCGCAGCTGTTGCGGGTTCATCTCGCCCAGGCCCTTGAAGCGGGTCACGCTGACCTGGCCCTTGATCTTCTCGCGCTCGATCTTCTCCAGCAGCAGGCGCTTCTCCTCCTCGTCCAGGGCGTAGAACACCTGCTTGCCCACGTCGATGCGGAACAGCGGCGGCATCGCCACGAAGATGTGCCCGGCGCGGACCAGCGCGGGGAAGTGCTTCAGGAAAAGCGCCGACAGCAGGGTGGCGATGTGCAGGCCGTCGCTGTCGGCGTCGGCGAGGATGATGACCTTGCCATAGCGCAGTCCGGAGATGTCGTCCTTGCCCGGGTCGCAGCCGATGGCCACGGCCAGGTCGTGCACCTCCTGCGAGGCGAGCACGCTGCCGGAGGAGACCTCCCAGGTGTTCAGGATCTTGCCGCGCAGCGGCAGGATCGCCTGGAACTCCTTGTCGCGCGCCTGCTTGGCGCTGCCGCCCGCGGAGTCGCCCTCCACCAGGAACAGCTCGGTGCGCGAGAGGTCCTGGCTGGTGCAGTCGGCCAGCTTGCCGGGCAGGGCAGGCCCCTGGGTGACCTTCTTGCGGACGATCTGCTTCTCGGTCTTCAGGCGCGCGGCGGCGCGCTCGATGGCCAGCTGCGCGATCCTCTCGCCCTGTTCCACGTTCTGGTTCAGCCACAGGCTGAACGCGTCGTGCGCGGCGCTCTCGATGAAGCCCGCGGCCTGGCGCGAGGACAGGCGCTCCTTGGTCTGGCCGCTGAACTGCGGGTCGGTCATCTTCAGCGACAACACGAAGGAGACCCGGTCCCATACGTCCTCGGGCGCGAGCTTGACGCCGCGTGGCAGCAGGTTGCGGAAATCACAGAACTCGCGCAGGGCGTCGGTCAGGCCCGTGCGCAGGCCATTGACGTGGGTGCCGTGCTGCGGGGTCGGGATCAGGTTGACGTAGCTTTCCTGCACCAGCTCGCCTTCGGGGACCCAGGCCACGGCCCAGTCCACCACCTCGGTCTCCTTCTTCAGCGAGCCGGTGAACAGTTCCGGGGGCAGCAGCTCGCGCCCGGCCAGCTCGCCGCGCAGGTAGTCGCGCAGGCCGTCCCCGTAATGCCATGTGTCGCGTTCGCCGCTGGCCTCGTCGAACAGGGTCACCACCAGGCCCGGGCACAGCACCGCCTTGGCGCGCAACAGGTGGCGCAGGGCGCGGAGGTTGAACTTCGGCGAGTCGAAATACTTCGGGTCCGGCCAGAAGCGCACGCGGGTGCCGGTGTTCTTCTTCCCGACCGTGCCCACCACCTCCAGCGGGGTGGCGCGGTCGCCGTCGCGGAAGGTGATGCG
>CALLKI010000060.1 GCA_938008415.1 uncultured Luteimonas sp.
GCGTTGTCGATCACCTCCTGCGCCAGGTGGTTCGGGCGCGAGGTGTCGGTGTACATGCCCGGGCGGCGCTTGACCGGCTCCAGGCCGGAGAGGACTTCGATGTCGGCGGCGTTGTAACGGGAACTCATCGAGTTGCTGGGGAGGGATGGGACTGCGAGGCGCGCAGGATGGGGGGCGGGGGCGGCCCGGTCAAGGCTGGCGCCCGCCCGGAGGGGCGGGCAGGCGGCGGGGCGATTGTTTCCGATCAATGCCCGTGGCTGCGGGCGGGGCGACACTTCCGCCACCCTGCACGACCGGAGAACCGCCCATGGCTGACCAGTACGAGGACCTGCAGCAGAGCTACGGCAGGTGCCTGCGCGACCGGCGCTTCATCGAGCGCTTTTACGAAGTGTTCATGGACAGCCACCCCGCGATCCGGCCCATGTTCGCCAACACCGACATGGGGCGGCAGCGGCTGGCCCTGCGCCGCGGCATCAGCGTGGCCATCTTCCATGCCGCCTGCAGCCCCCTGTCGCAGCGCACCATCGAGCAGATGGCGCAGGTCCACGGCCGGGGCGGGCGCAGCCCCGTGGACCCGTCCCTGTACCCGTACTGGATCGACAGCCTGGTGAAGGTGGTCGCGGAGACCGACCCCGAGGCCACCCCGGCCCTGCTGGACCGCTGGCGCCAGGCCATGCGGGTGGTCTGCGACACCTTCGCAAGGCACTACTGAAGCCGTCCGGGCGGCCCGGGGGGCGGGGAAGACCCCGTGGCGGGAAGTCAAGACGGGCGGCCCGCGCCCCGAACCTATAGAATGGGGCTTTCCAGCGGGTGCTTTCCGTAATGACTTCCCCCAGTCCCGTCACTCCGCTCGTCTTCGTCACCGGCGGCGTGGTGTCCTCGCTTGGCAAGGGCATCGCCGCGGCCTCGCTGGCCGCGATCCTGGAGGCCCGGGGACTCCGGGTGACGATGATGAAGCTGGATCCGTACATCAACGTCGACCCGGGCACGATGAGCCCGTTCCAGCACGGCGAGGTCTACGTCACCGACGACGGCGCCGAGACCGACCTGGACCTGGGCCACTACGAGCGGTTCATCAATGTCCGCCTGTCCGGCAGGAACTCGATCACCACCGGCAAGATCTACGAGGCGGTGATCCGCAAGGAGCGCCGCGGAGACTACCTCGGCGCCACGGTGCAGGTGATCCCGCACATCACCGACGAGATCAAGCGCCGCATCGACGAGGCCACCCAGGGCTACGACGTGGCCCTGGTCGAGGTCGGTGGTACCGTCGGCGACATCGAGTCGCTGCCGTTCCTCGAGGCGATCCGCCAGATCCGCGCCGAGCGCGGCCCGGAGAAGGCGATGTTCATGCACCTGACCCTGGTGCCGTACATCGCCGCGGCCGGCGAGCTGAAGACCAAGCCGACCCAGCACTCGGTCAAGGAGCTGCGCTCGATCGGCATCCAGCCCGACGTGCTGGTCTGCCGCAGCGAGCGGCCGCTGCCTGACGGCGAGCGGCGCAAGATCGCGCTGTTCACCAATGTCCCCGAGAAGGCGGTCATCTCCGCCATCGACCTGGACAACATCCACAAGATCCCGATGTGGCTGCACGCGCAGGGGCTGGACCAGATCGTGGTCGAGCGCCTGAACCTCGGCGGCAAGGCGGCGCCCGAGGCCGACCTGTCGGAGTGGCAGGCGGTGGTGGACGCGGTGGAGAACCCGATCGACGAGGTGACCATCGCCGTGGTCGGCAAGTACGTGGACCACAAGGACGCGTACAAGTCGGTCGGCGAGGCGCTCAGGCACGGCGGCATCCGCCAGCGTACCCGCGTCAACCTCAGGTGGATCGAGTCGCAGGACGTCGAGCGCTACGGCGCCGAGAAGGCCGTGGGCAGGGTCGACGGCATCCTCGTGCCGGGTGGCTTCGGCGACCGCGGCTTCGAGGGCAAGGTGCTGGTGTCGAAGTACGCGCGCGAGAACCGCATCCCGTATTTCGGCATCTGCTACGGCATGCAGGCGGCGGTGGTGGACTTCGCGCGCCACGTCGCCGGGCTGGAAGGCGCCAACAGCACCGAGAACGACAAGCAGACCCCGCACCCGGTGATCGGCCTGATCACCGAGTGGCGCACCAGCACCGGCGAGATCCAGCGCCGCGACGAGAAGTCCGACCTCGGCGGCACCATGCGCCTGGGCCTGCAGGAGCAGCGGCTCAAGCCCGGCACCCGGGTGCGCGAGATCTACGGCAGGGACGTGGTCGCCGAGCGCCACCGCCACCGCTACGAGTTCAACAACCGCTACCGCGTGCAGCTCGAGGAAGCCGGGCTGGTGATCTCGGCCAAGTCCATGGACGACCTGCTGGTCGAGATGATCGAGTTGCCGGACCACCCGTGGTTCATCGCCTGCCAGGCGCACCCGGAGTTCCTGTCCACGCCGCGGACCGGGCACCCGCTGTTCATCGGCTTCATCCGCGCCGCGCGCGAGCACAGGGCCGGCGGCAAGCTGCTGAAGGAGGCCTCGGCATGAAGCTCTGCGGGTTCGAGGTCGGGCTCGACAGGCCGATCTTCCTGATCGCCGGCCCCTGCGTGGTCGAGAGCGAGCAGCTGCAGCTCGACACCGCCGGCAGGCTGAAGGAGATCACCGGCCGGCTCGGTATCAACTTCATCTTCAAGTCCAGTTTCGACAAGGCCAACCGCACCAGCCTGGGCAGCTTCCGTGGCCTGGGCATGGAGGAGGGCCTGCGCATCCTGGCCGAGGTCAAGCGCCAGGTCGGCGTGCCGGTGTTGACGGACGTGCACGAGTACACGCCGATGGACGAGGTGGCCTCGGTGGTGGACGTGCTGCAGACGCCGGCCTTCCTCGTGCGCCAGACCGACTTCATCCGCAAGGTCTGCAGCGCCGGCAGGCCGGTCAACATCAAGAAGGGCCAGTTCCTCTCGCCCTGGGACATGAAGCCCGTGGTCGAGAAGGCGAAGTCCACGGGCAACGGGCAGATCCTGGTCTGCGAGCGCGGCGCCTCGTTCGGCTACAACAACCTGGTCAGCGACATGCGCTCGCTGGCGGTGATGCGCGAGACCGGCTGCCCGGTGGTGTTCGATGCCACCCATTCGGTGCAGCTGCCGGGCGGGCAGGGCAGCGCGAGCGGCGGCCAGCGCGAGTTCGTGCCGGTGCTGGCGCGCGCCGCGGTCGCGGCGGGCGTGTCCGGCCTGTTCATGGAAACGCATCCCGACCCGGCCAGGGCGTTGTCCGACGGCCCGAATGCGTGGCCGCTGGACCGCATGGAGGCGCTGCTCGAGACCCTGCTCGAGCTTGACGCCGTGGTCAAGAAGCACGGGTTCCTCGAATCCACACTCTGACAAGACACCAAGGTACGCGAGACACGATGAGTACGATCACCCGGATCCACGCCCGCGAAATCCTCGACTCCCGCGGCAATCCCACGCTCGAGGCCGAAGTCACGCTGGCCGATGGATCGTTCGGGCGTGCCGCCGTCCCGTCCGGCGCGTCCACAGGCACCCGCGAGGCGGTGGAGCTGCGCGACGGCGACAAGACCCGCTACCTTGGCAAGGGCGTGCGCAACGCGGTGGCCAACGTCAACGGCCCGATCGCGCAGGCGCTCGTGGGCTTCGACGCCACCGACCAGGCCGGCCTCGACCGGCGCCTGATCGACCTCGACGGCACCGAGAACAAGGGCCGCCTCGGCGCCAATGCGCTGCTGGCGGTGTCGCTGGCCAACGCGCACGCGGTGGCGGCCTCGAAGAAGGTGCCCCTGTGGAAGCACCTGGCCGGCGACCGCGCGCCGATGCTGCCGGTGCCGATGATGAACATCATCAACGGCGGCGCCCATGCCGACAACAACGTGGACTTCCAGGAGTTCATGATCCTGCCGGTGGGCATGCCCTCGTTCTCCGAGGCGCTGCGCGCGGGCGCGGAGATCTTCCACGCGCTCAAGTCGGTGCTGAAGGGGCACGGCCTGAGCACGGCGGTGGGCGACGAGGGTGGCTTCGCCCCGGACTTCCGCAGCAACGTCGAGGCGCTCGACGCCATCCTCGAGGCCATCGGCAAGGCCGGCTACGCCGCCGGCGAGGACGTGCTGCTCGGCTTGGACGTGGCGTCCAGCGAGTTCCACGACAACGGCAAGTACCACCTGGTCGGCGAGAACAAGCGCCTGACCAGCGAGCAGTTCGTGGACTTCCTCGCCGACTGGGTGTCGCAGTACCCGATCGTGACCATCGAGGACGGCATGGCCGAGGACGACAGGGCCGGCTGGAAGCTGCTGACCGAGCGCCTCGGGAAGAAGGTGCAGCTGGTCGGTGACGACCTGTTCGTCACCAACCCGAAGATCTTCAGGGAAGGCATCGACGGTGGCCTCGGCAACGCCATCCTGATCAAGGTCAACCAGATCGGCACGTTGACCGAGACGCTGGAGGCGATCGCCATGGCCGACGCGGCGGACTACGCCGCGATCGTCTCGCACCGCTCGGGCGAGACCGAGGACACCACCATCGCCGACATCGCCGTGGCCACCACCGCCACCCAGATCAAGACCGGCTCGCTGTGCCGCAGCGACCGCGTGGCCAAGTACAACCAGCTGCTGCGCATCGAGGAATCGCTGGGTGGCGAGGCCCGCTATGCCGGGCGGGCGGCATTCGTGTCGCTGAAGGGCTGACGGGAGGCGGGCCGCCATGCGCTGGACGAAGTGGATCGTCCTGCTGCTGGCGGGCCTGCTTGCGTTCCTGCAGTACCGGCTCTGGTTCGGCCCCGGCGGCCAGCGCGAGGTCGAGGCGCTGGAGCAGCGCGTCGAGCAGCAACGGCGGCAGAACGAGGGCCTGGCCCAGCGCAACGCGGCACTGGCCGCGGAAGTGGCCGACCTCAAGGCCGGCGAGGCCGCGATCGAGGAACGCGCGCGCAGCGAACTGGGCATGATCAAGCCTGGCGAGACGTTCTACCGCGTGATCGACCGCGAGCCGGATGCGGAATCCGGCGGTGGTTCCGGGGGCGAGGGCGAATGAGCCAGGACGTGGCGCGCGGCCTCTGGGTCATTGTGCCCGCCGCGGGGCGCGGCACGCGCTTCGGCGGGGCGCTGCCCAAGCAGTACGTGCCGGTCGCCGGCGAGCCGCTGCTCGCGCACACCCTGCGCGCGCTGCTCTCGCATCCGGGCGTGGCCGGCGCGGTGGTGGTGCTCGCCGCGGACGACCCGCGCTGGCCGGGCTGGCGCGAGTGCGAGGGCAGGCCGCTGCTGACCTGCGCCGGCGGCGAAAGCAGGGCCGATTCGGTGCTCGCGGGGCTCGGGGCGCTGCCCGACACCGTGCGGCCGGATGATTTCGTGCTGGTGCACGACGCCGCGCGTCCCAACCTGCGCCACAACGACCTGACGGTATTGATCGAGCGCGGCCGCGCCGATCCGGTCGGCGCGATCCTCGCCGCACCGGTGCGCGATACCCTCAAGCGCGCTGGCGACGACGGCGGCATCGACCGCACCGAGCCGCGCGAGCGGTTGTGGCGCGCGCTGACCCCGCAGATGTTCCGCCGCCTGCAGCTGGCGCGGGCACTGGAGGCGGCGCGCGACGCCGGCGTCGAGGTCACCGACGAGGCCATGGCGATGGAACGCCAGGGCATGCGGCCGTTGCTGGTCGAGGGCAGCGACGACAACATCAAGATCACCACCGCCGCTGACCTGCGCCTGTTCGAGTGCATGCTGTCGCTGCGCGCGGCCGGGGCGGAGGCATAGCATGACGGGGATGATGGCGGGCGAAGTGTTGCGAATGGAGCCATTCCGGCCATGAACGTGCGCATCGGCCAGGGGTATGACGTCCATGCCTTCGGCGAGGGCGACCATGTCATGCTCGGCGGCGTGCGCGTCCCGCACGACCGCGGCGTGCGGGCGCACAGCGACGGTGACGTGGTGCTGCACGCGCTGTGCGACGCCATGCTCGGCGCGCTGGCACTGGGCGACATCGGCCGGCACTTCCCGCCGTCCGACCCGCGCTGGAAGGGCGCCGACAGCCGCGTGTTCCTGCGCCACTGCGACGGCCTGCTGCGCGAGCGCGGCTGGCGCGTCGGCAATGCCGACGTCACCGTCATCTGCGAGCGTCCGAAGGTCGGGCCGCATGCCGGGGCCATGCGCGAGAACATCGCTGCCGACCTCGGCATCGGCGTGGACGATGTCAGCGTGAAGGCCACCACCAGCGAGAAGCTCGGATTCACCGGCCGGCAGGAAGGCATCGCCGCGCTGGCCGTGTGCCTGCTCGTGCGCGCATGAGCGTGGCGCCGCCCCGCGCCCACGGTGCGCCGGTGCTGTCGGCGCTGATGCGGCAGCAGCCGGAGGACTTCGAGGTCGAGGAGATCGACGCCTTCGCCGCCAGCGGCAGTGGCGAGCACCTGCTGCTGACGGTGGAGAAGCGCGGGCTCGACACCGTGCGCGTCGCGCGGTGCATCGCAGCCTGGGCGGAGGTGCCGGAGGCCGCCGTCGGCTATGCCGGGCTGAAGGACCGGCACGCGGTGGCGCGACAGCGTTTCTCGGTGCACCTGCCGGGCCGGGAGCCGCCGCCGCTGGACCTGCTGGCGTTCGAGGATCCGGCGACCGGCGGCTCGCTGCGCGTGCTGGGGGTGGAGCGCCACGCCCGCAAGCTGCCCCGCGGGGCGCTGGCCGGCAACCGGTTCCGCCTGACCCTGCGCGAAGTCACGGGCGAGCGTGGCAGCATCGAGGCCCGGCTCGACGCGATCGCCCTGCGCGGCGTGCCCAACCGCTTCGGCGAACAGCGTTTCGGCCGTTCGGGCGGCAACGTGGCGCGGGCCCTGGAGATGTTCGCCGGCAGGCGGGTGCCGCGCGCGGAGCGGTCGATCCTGCTGTCTGCGGCGCGTGCGGAGCTGTTCAACCGGGTGCTCGACCGGCGGGTCGCGGACGGGTCCTGGGACCGTGGGCTCGATGGCGAGGTCTGGGCACTCGACGGCAGCCGCAGCGTGTTCGGCCCAGAACCCTGGAGTGCGGCTCTGGGAGCCCGGGTGGAAGGCTTCGACATCCACCCGACCGCGCCGCTGTGGGGGCGCGGGGAGCTCCGGAGCACGGGCGCCTGCCGTGCGCTCGAGGCGGCGGTACTGGCGGAAGGGGACGGGCCGGCGCTGTGCCGGGGGCTGGAGGCGGCGGGGCTGGCGCAGGAGCGCCGGGCCACGCGCGTGCGGCCGGCGGGGCTGGAATGGGTCTGGCCGGGAGAGGACCTGCTGGTACTGCGCTTCTCCCTGCCGCCGGGCGCCTATGCCACGGCCGTGCTGGCCGAGCTGGGGGATGTCCGGGACCCCCGTCGCCCGGAATGACCGTTCGTCGGAACGCCATGGGTGGCACAGGACTCTTCCGCGGAAAGGCGTATAACAAAAGGCGAGCGCCCCGCATTGTGCGGGACGCCATCACGGGAGCGAGGTCATGAACACCGTACTTCGTCTCGCATTGGCCGTCGTCGCGGCCGCCGCCCTGTCCGCGTGTGCCAGCCACAAGTCCCATCTGGCGAGATCACAGCCGGTACCCGCGGCACAGCAGCAGGTATCGTCGGATGCCCAGACCTACGACATGCTCTACATGGCGCAGGTGGAATACCTGGCGCGCAACCGGGGCGTGGACGTCCGCTGGGTGAATCCGCCGAAAAAGAAGAAGCGCGCCGACGCGGACCGGCAGTGACGGTCACGCCCGCGGCTGGCGCCGCCTGAGCAGAACCAGCACCGCGCCCGTCCCGCCCTGCGCGGGGGGCGCGGTGTGGAACGCCAGCACTTCGGAGCGTTGGCGGAGGGTCCGGTCGACCATGTCCGCCAGCCCGGTGCCGGGAGCGTCCGGTCGGGTGCTCCCGCGATGGATGATGCGCACGCAGGTGGCCCCGGCGTCGCGGCTGTCGTGCAGGAATTTCCGCAGCAGTTCCCCGGCTTGTGCCGGCCCGGCGTGGCGCAGGTCGAGCTCGTCCTGCACCGCGTATTCGCCCCTGGACAGTCTCAGCAGGACCTGCGGCGGCACCGCGGCGTGCCGGTAGGAAAGGGCATCCCCCTCCTGCAGCGCGTCGCGCCCGTCGAGCAGGCGCTGGAACTCGCCACGCGCGTCCTCCTCGTCGCGCTCGGCCATGCGCGCGGCGGGCCCGGGCCGCGGCGCGCGCGGCGCTTCCCCGGTCCTGGGCAGCTCGCGCACCCTGCCGATCGCGGCGCGGAACAGGGCCGCGTCGTCATCCGTCGGATCGTTGCCTTGCATGCGCAATCCGGTTCGGCCGTCGTCGCGTGCATTGTGCACCCCGCGCGCGGTCCGTGTGCGCCCGCGCCGGTCCAGGCCGGTGACGCCGGGCTGCGTGCGCGGCCGGGCCTGGCCGCCCGCATCCGGTATCATGTCGCGAAGTGCCGGAAACGAAGGGCGGGACACACGGGTTCATGCGCATACTGGTCAGCAACGACGACGGCGTCGACGCCCCCGGCATCCGGATCCTGGCGCAGGGGTTGCGCGACGCGGGCCACGAGGTGCTGATCGTCGCCCCCGACCGCGACCGTTCCGGAGCCAGCAATTCCCTCACGCTCGACATGCCGCTGCGCGTGCAACAGCTCGAGCGCGACGTGTGGCGTGTCTACGGCACCCCGACCGACTGCGTGCACGTGGCGATCACGGGAATGTTCGAGGTCGAGCCGGACATCGTGGTGTCCGGGATCAACAACACCGCCAACCTCGGCGACGACGTGATCTATTCGGGGACGGTCGCCGCGGCGATGGAGGGGCGTTTCCTCGGCCTGCCGGCGGTGGCGGTGTCGCTGGCCACGGTCAACCGCGAGGGGCGCTACTACGAGACCGCCGCGCGGGCGGCGGTGGAGATCGTGGAGCGGCTGCAGGCCGACCCGCTGCCCACCGACACCATCCTCAACGTCAACGTGCCCGACCGGCCCTGGGAGGAGATCGCGGGGTTCGAGGTCACCCGGCTGGGCAACCGCCACCGGGCCGAGCCGTGCACCCGGCAGGAGGATCCGCGCGGGCGCACCTGGTGGTGGATCGGTGCCGCCGGCCCCGAGATGGACGCGGGCCCGGGGACCGATTTCCATGCCGTGCGTTACGGCAACATCTCGATCACGCCGATCCACGTCGACCTCACCCGCTACCAGGCGCTGGAGCAGGTTTCCAGCTGGGTCGACAGCCTGGCCGCGGAGCTGAAGGGAGGGCGCCGCCAATGACGCCGCGCCTGCGCCTGCAGCCCGAGGCGCTCGGGGTCGGCCTGACCTCGCAGCGGGTGCGCGACCGCCTGATCGAGCGCCTGCGCGCCAGCGGCATCCGCGACGAGCGGGTGCTCAACGCGATCCGCACGGTGCCGCGCCACCTGTTCGTGGACGAGGCGCTGGCCACGCGCGCCTACGAGGACACCGCGTTGCCGATCGGCCATGGCCAGACCATCTCGCAGCCGTGGGTGGTGGCGAAGATGACCGAGGCGCTGTTCGCCGGTGGCCACCAGCCGGGGAAGGTGCTGGAGATCGGTACCGGCTCCGGCTACCAGGCTGCGATCCTGGCGGCGCTCGGGCTCGAGGTGTACACGGTCGAGCGCATCGGCGACCTGCTGCGCGCGGCGCGCAAGCGGTTCCGCTCGCTGGGCCTGAGCGTGCGCAGCAAACATGACGACGGCCGCATCGGCTGGCCGGAGAACGCGCCCTACGACGCGATCATGGTGACCGCGGCCTCGCCGGCGGTCGTCGAGGGCCTGCTCGAGCAACTGGCCCCCGGCGGCGTCCTGGTGGCCCCGGTCGGGCCGGGCGGCGGGCAGCGGCTGCTGCTGCTGCGCAAGGACCCGTCCGGCAGGGTGGTGCAGGACGACCTTGCGCAGGTGGTGTTCGTGCCGCTGCTGTCGGGCCTGGTGGATTGAGGTGGCGATGACGGTGCACGGCAATGCGGGCCGGCCCGGCGAGGGCCTGTCGCTCGGCGAGCAGCTGGCGGCAGTGATCGGGCAGCTGCCGCCGGACCAGGTCAGCCTGGGTGAATTGCTCGACGTGTTCGGCGACGAGGGCCTGCTCCTGCTGTGCATGCTGCTGACGCTGGTGTTCCTGATCCCGGTCTCGATCCCGGGGGTGAGTACGGTGTTCGGCGCCGCGATCCTGCTGGTGGGCATGAGCCGCGTCATCGGCCGGCCGTTGTGGCTGCCCGCCCGCCTGCGCTCGCGCCGGCTCCCTGCGGACCGGCTGCGGCCGGGACTGCAGGCCGGACTGGCGTGGGTGCACCGGTTCGAGCGGGTCAGCCGCCCGCACCGGCTGCGGGCCTTCACCGACGGCCGGGCGGTGGAAGTGTTCAACAACCTCGCCTTCGTGTTCGCCGCGGTGCTGCTGATGATGCCTTTCGGATTCGTGCCGTTCAGCAACACCCTGCCAGCCTTGGCACTGCTGCTGTACGCCGTCGGCTTCGTGCAGCGCGACGGCGGCGCGGTGCTGCTGGGTCACCTGATGACGGTGGGGACCGTGGTCTACTTCGCCGTTCTCATCGCCGGCGGCGGCTATGCTGCGCTGGAGCTGTTCAGGAGATTCGCGGGTTGAAGCAGGCAGGGAAAACGCGATGACGCCATCCGCAATGACCGTCCATGACAACCACGCGCGCAGGCCGGTGTTCCGCCTGCTGGTGGTGCTGGCGATCGTCGTGGGCTTGGTGGCATGTGCCCGTACCACGGTGGTCCGCGAAACCCGCTCCGCGCCGCCGCGTGTCTCCACGCCGCAGCCCGGCAAGAGCGTGGTCGTGCAGCGCGGCGACACCCTGTACCGGATCGCGGTCAACAACGGCATCAGCCCGATGGACCTGGCGCTGTGGAACGGCATCTCCCCGCCGTACACGATCTACCCGGGCCAGCGCCTGAAGCTGTATCCGCCGACCGGTTCCGCCCGGGCGCGGACGCAGGGGGGCGTGGCCTCCCGGCCGTCTTCCCGGGGAACGGCGGCCTCCGGCAGGGCCACGGCGCAGCAGGGCACGGCCTCCCAGGCTTCCCGTCCCCCGTCGCAGCCATCCACCGCCGCCGCGCCGGCGCAGTCCCCGGTCAGGTGGCGCTGGCCGACGGACGGCCATCTCGTGGGGCGGTTCGTGGCCGGGGACCCGACCCGGCAGGGCGTGGATATCGCGGGCACCGCGGGACAGCCGGTGCGCGCCGCCGCCGATGGCGTGGTGGTCTATTCCGGTTCCGGCCTGGTCGGCTACGGTGAGCTGATCATCATCAAGCACGACGAGCAGTGGCTCTCGGCCTACGGGCACAACCGCCGGCGCCTGGTGGAAGAGGGCGCGCGGGTCGGCGCCGGCCAGCAGATCGCGGAAATGGGCCGTACCGGCGCCTCGCGCGACATGCTGCACTTCGAGATCCGTTACAACGGCAAGCCGGTCGACCCGCTGCTCTACCTGCCGCAGCGGTAACCAGGCCGATCCCGGCCCCTGCGCGGCGCGCCGTGTGCCCGGCCGCGGGCAGGGGCTCAGGCCGCTCCGGCGAGGATGAATGCGGCCACCACCCGCCGGCGCTCGGCAGCCAGGACGTTGAAGGTGCGCGCGGCCGCGGCGTTGGTCATGGTTTCCAGGCCGATGCCCCGCGACAGGCAGGCCGCCATCGCCTGCGGTGGCGGGAAGGCCTGGGTCTCACCGCAGCCGAGCAGGACCAGTTCCGGTTCCAGCGCGAACAGGGGCTCGAGGTCGGCCGGCCGCAGGGCGGAGATCTCGCGCACGGCCCAGCCCTCCACCAGCCGGTCGGGCGTGACGATGAAGCTGCGGGTCAGGGTGAGGTCGTTGACCAGCGCCCGGGTGCCGTCGGCGCCGCGCAGGACGAAATCGAAGTCCGGGCGTTCGTGGAAGAGCTGCATCAGCCGCGGGGAAGCACGATGCGGGGATTTTCCCGGGACGTGCGGTAGAGCACGGCGACGTGGCCGATCCGCTGCACCAGCGCGGCGCCGCAGCGCCCGGCCAGTTGCGCGATCAGTGCGTCGCGCTCGTCGCGGTCGGCGGCCGCCACCTTCACCTTGATCAGTTCGTGGTGTTCCAGCGCGCCGTCGACCTCGGCCACCAGCGCGTCGGTCACGCCTTTCCCGCCGACCTGGAGCATGGCCTTCAGGTCGTGCGCCTGGCTGCGCAGGAAGCGGGTCTGGGCGGAGGTGAGGGAAACGGGCATGGGGGGATCGCGGGAAGGGAATCCGGGCGCGCAGGGTATCATGGCGGGGCCAAGCCTTCCCGACGACTCCACGGCCATGCCTCCCCGCAGCAAGAGCAGCCAGCGATGGCTGAAGGAGCATTTCTCCGACCCCTTCGTGAAGAGGGCCCAGGCCGAGGGGATGCGTTCGCGGGCCGTCTACAAGCTGCAGGAGCTGGTCGAGCGTGACCGCCTGCTGCGGCCGGGAATGGTGGTGGTGGACCTGGGGGCCGCCCCCGGTGGCTGGTCGCAGTGGGTCCGCCAGGAGCTCGACCGCCTCGACCCCGACCGGCCGGGGCGGGTGATCGCCGTGGACATCCTGGAAATGCCCCCCCTGGCGGGCGTGGAGTTCCTTCATGGGGATTTCAGGGAGGATGCCGTCTTATCCCGGCTTGAGGCCATGCTCGGCGGCCACCCGGTCGACCTTGTGTTGTCGGATATGGCCCCCAACAAGAGTGGCGTGGAGTCGATCGACCAGCCCCGCGCGATGTACCTGGCGGAACTGGCCCTGGATTTCGCCGACCGCCACCTGCGGCCGGGGGGGGCGTTCCTGATCAAGCTGTTCCAGGGGGCCGGGTTCGACGACTACATCCGCGGGTTGCGCCGGCGCTACGCGAAGGTCGCGATCCGCAAGCCGGAGGCGTCACGTAGGCGTTCGCCGGAAGTCTATGCCCTGGCGCAGGGAAAGCTCGCGGTGATGAAGTAGCATGGCAAGGTACGCAACAGGACGAATGAAATGAACGATCTGGTCAAGAACCTGCTGCTGTGGGTCCTGGTCGCCGTCGTGCTGATGGTGGTGTTCCAGAGCTTCAGCCCGCGGACGGACGGGATGCAGGAGGTCCTGTATTCCCAGTTCATGGAGCAGGTGCGCAACAACCAGATCCGCAAGGTCGACATCGCCGAGGACGAGAAGACCATCACCTTCGAGACGGTTGGCGGGCAGAAGGGCGTGGTGATCGCGCCCCGCCGCGACGAAGGGATGATGAACGACTTCCTGAACCACGGGGTCGAGATCAAGGCCGCGCCGCCGTCGAGCGGCCCCTCGCTGGTCTACATCCTGGTCAACCTGCTGCCGGTGGCGCTGATCATCGGCTTCTGGATCTTCATGATGCGCCAGATGCAGCAGGGCGGCACCAAGGGTGCGATGAGCTTCGGCCGCTCGCGCGCCAAGATGCTGACCGAGGACCAGACCAAGGTCACCTTCGCCGACGTGGCCGGCTGCGACGAGGCCAAGGAGGAGGTCGCCGAGCTGGTCGAGTTCCTGCGCGACCCGTCCAAGTTCCAGCGCCTGGGCGGCAAGATCCCGCGCGGCGTGCTGATGGTCGGCCCGCCGGGCACCGGCAAGACCCTGCTGGCCAAGGCCATCGCCGGCGAGGCCAAGGTGCCGTTCTTCAGCATCTCCGGCTCGGACTTCGTCGAGATGTTCGTGGGCGTGGGCGCCAGCCGCGTGCGCGACATGTTCGAACAGGCCAAGAAGCACGCGCCGTGCATCATCTTCATCGACGAGATCGACGCGGTCGGCCGCCACCGCGGCGCCGGCCTGGGCGGTGGCCACGACGAGCGCGAGCAGACCCTCAACCAGCTGCTGGTCGAGATGGACGGCTTCGAGGGCAACGAGGGCATCATCGTCATCGCCGCCACCAACCGTCCCGACGTGCTCGACCCGGCGCTGCTGCGCCCGGGCCGGTTCGACCGCCAGGTGGTGGTCGGCCTGCCCGACGTGAAGGGCCGCGAGCAGATCCTGCGCGTGCACATGCGCAAGGTGCCGCTGGCCGACGACGTCGACCCGCTGGTCATCGCCCGCGGCACGCCCGGCTTCTCCGGTGCCGATCTGGCCAACCTGGTCAACGAGGCCGCGCTGTTCGCCGCGCGCGAGAACGCGAAGGAGGTCCACATGGACCACTTCGACCGGGCCCGCGACAAGATCATGATGGGCGCCGAGCGGCGCTCGATGGCGATGAGCGAGGAGGAGAAGCGGCTGACCGCCTACCACGAGGCCGGCCATGCCATCGTTGGTCGCCTCGTGCCCGAGCATGACCCGGTCTACAAGGTCACCATCATCCCGCGCGGCCGCGCCCTGGGCGTCACCATGTACCTGCCCGAGGGCGACAAGTACTCGATGAACAAGGTGGCGCTGGAGTCCCAGCTGTGCTCGCTGTACGGCGGCCGCGTCGCCGAGGAGCTGGTCTTCGGCGAGGACAAGGTCACCACGGGTGCGGCCAACGACATCGAGCGCGCGACCAAGATCGCCCGCAACATGGTCACCAAGTGGGGCCTGAGCGACGAGATGGGGCCGATCGCCTACGGCGAGCAGGAGGACGAGGTGTTCCTCGGCCGTTCGGTGACCCAGCACAAGAACGTTTCCGACGAGACCGCGCGCCGGATCGACGAGGTCGTGCGCGGCATCCTCGACAAGGCCTACGCACGGGCGAAGCAGATCCTGAGCGAGAACATGGACAAGCTCCACGCGATGGCCCGGCTGCTGCTCGAGTACGAGACCATCGACGCGGCACAGATCGACGCGATCATGGAAGGGCGCGAGCCCCCGCCGCCGCAGGGCTGGGGACGTGCCACCGTGCAGCGCGACGGTGGCGGCGACAGGGGCGGCGACGGCCGCCCGGTGCCCTCGGTCGGCGGGCCGGCCACCACCGGTCCATGACCGGCCGATGCCCGTGACTTCCCGGGCCGGGACACGCCAGCGCGTGGTTCCGGCCCGCTCCATGCACGGCCATCACGGTACTGCCGTTTTCCGGATCCTCCTTCCCCGGCTGCCAACCTGACCCGCGAGGGACGCACGTGTTCGACACCACGCCGCAGCTCGATTGCGCCGGCCGCATCCTGAAGCTCGACCGCCCGCGGGTGATGGGCATCGTCAACGTCACCCCTGATTCGTTCTCCGACGGCGGGCACCACTTCGACGTGGACTCGGCGGTGGCCCACGGCCTGCGCCTGGCGGAGGAGGGCGCGGACATCCTCGACGTCGGCGGCGAATCCACCCGCCCCGGCGCGGAGGAAGTGCCGGTGGAGGAGGAACTGCGCCGCGTGGTGCCTGTGATCGAGCGACTGGCGCGCGAGACCGGCCTGCCGGTGAGCGTGGACACGAGCAAGCCGGAGGTGATGCGCGCGGCGGTGGCCGCCGGCGCCGGCATGATCAACGACGTCCATGCCCTGCGCCGCGAGGGCGCACTGGACGCGGCCGCGGAGCTGGGCGTGCCGGTGGTGCTGATGCACATGCTGGGCGAGCCGCGCACCATGCAGGACGACCCGCGCTATGACGACGTGGTCGGCGAGGTGCACCGCTTCCTCGCCGAGCGCATCTTCGCCGCGGAGATGGCCGGTATCCCACGCAGGCGCATCGTCGTCGACCCCGGTTTCGGCTTCGGCAAGACCACCGGACACAACCTCGCGCTGCTGGCGCAGCTGGACCGGTTCGTGGAGCTGGGCGTGCCGGTGCTGGCCGGGCTGTCGCGCAAGCGCACGATCGGTGAGCTGACCGGGCGTGCCGATCCGCTGCAGCGCGTGCACGGTTCGGTGGCAGCGCACCTCATCGCCGTGCAGCGTGGCGCCAGGCTCGTGCGCGTGCACGACGTCGCCGCGACCGTGGACGCGCTGAAGGTGTGGAACGCGGTGGATGCGGTGCCGCTCCCGCGCGCGTCGCGCGCGGAGCCCGCGATCCGCTGGCCCGACGACGCCTGAGCCCGCGGCCACGGGCGCGATGCCGGTTCCGGATGCCGGCATCATCCCGTTTCCCCGGTCCGGGGCGCTCAGTCGAGCGCGGCGCGGTTCCGTGCCCTTTCCGGCAGCGCGCGACCGTCCCGGGATGAAGCCGGGGCTGCATCCATCGGGAGGACCGCGGCCGCGCGTGCCGGGGGTGGCATCGCGGCGGCCATGTTCAGGCCCGTGCGATGGGCTACCAGCGGCTGCGCGCCGTTGACCCGGATCGGCGCCAGCGACTGTTTCCAGTGCCGCAGCAGCTGGCGCAGGGCTTCGGGTTGCCGCGTCGAGGGCGGCGCGCCGGCCTGGTTGCGGCTGTTCTCGCCATGGCAGCCGGTGCAACTGCGGATCTCGCCGGGCTGCAGCGTGACCCAGACGCGCTCGCGCACCACCGGCACGCCCGAGGGATCGGTGGATTGCCAGCTCAGGGCACGGTTGGCCGGGACGAAGGCGGCACCGGAGCCATCGGCCGCGATCGCCACGCTGCCGGGCGGGCCACCCGGATTGGCCGGGTTGAAGGCCACGGCCGCCGGTTGCGCGATCACGCGCCGGCCGGTGCCGTGGTAGATCGAGTCGTAGTTGTAGGCGCGCACCTGGTTGGCCTGCAGGATCTGGTAGTGGGCGATGTCGTAGATCCTGCCGCTGCCACCGATGGTCTGCACGCCGCCGGGCACGCGCAGGTTGTAGGGTTGTTGCCGGTCGCCGCGGTCGCGGCTGGTGATGTCGCGCACCACCACCAGTGCCAGCCCGTTGGCCCTGAGCCAGCTGCGCAGCTTCTCCACGTCCACCTCTTCGGATGCGAACACCGACTGTTCCGGCGCCTCGATCTGCTGGGTGGGCGACGGCGGGCGCGGGCGCGCCACCACTTCCACGGGATCCAGTTCCCACAGCGGGCCGCTGAAACTGCGCCGGTTGTCCGGGTCCCACCACGTGACCGATTTGGTGATGCCGGGCGTCAGCGCCGGGCCGGCCACCAGCATGCCGTCGGCGTCGGTCTGCAGTGCATGCAGGCGCAGCTGGATTCCCTCCCCGGCGACCGGGCTCGGGGTGTAGGCCGCGACCATGGCACCGTTGCCCAGCGGCAACGGATTGCGGTAGCGGCCACCCGGCAGGCTGCCGTTGGACTCGGCGGGACGCGAGGCGTCGGTGATCGTCATCTGCTCGGCGTTGAGCGTCGGCGCGCCGGTGATGCGGACGATCTGGTTCGTGGTCATCGTCCCGAATTCGCGCGTGTAGATCGCGTAGTAGGTGCCGGGCGCGGTCGGGTCCTCGCGGACGTGGAACAGGCCGCCGTCCATGCGGATGTACTTGCGGTTGGCGATCACGGACTGATTGGTGTAGTCCGACAGCGCGCTGTCGCCCGCGAAGGAGCGCGGCAGGTAGCCGAACGAGAGCTCGTGGCGGCCGATGTGGTTGAGGGTGAGCTCGCCGGTGCCATCCTGGTTCATCTGCCAGGGCGTGAACAGGTTGTAGGTGAAGCCGTTCACCTGGCCGTAGGGACTGTTCATGCCGAGGCGCGATTCCGGGAAGGTCTCCGGCTGCAGGCCGAGCCTTGGTGCGTTGGCGGCCTCGCTGGCGTAGTCATGGGCGCCATAGCTGCCGGCGTCGGCCTGCTGGTCGCGCTGCAGGTGGTCCCAGCGGGTGAAGATCACACGGCCGTAGCTGTCGATGACCGGCGTGAACGCGCCGCTCGGGGTGTGGTTGAGCAGGCGCAGTTCGCCGGTGCCCGGATCCAGGCGCCAGATGCCGGTGATGGTCGGCGTGCTCTCGTATTCGTCCAGCTGCGGGTACAGGTGCGCCTCGCCGCCGCGCGGGCGGTCCGAGGTGAACAGGATCCGGTCCCCGCTGTCGTAGACCGGCGAGACGTTGTTGTAGCCGGCCGGCTGGTGCGGGACCCTGGTGATGACCGCGGTCTGGCCCTTGCCCAGGCCGGTCACCTCGTACAGCTGCCACTTCGCGGTCGGGTGCACGTAGCGCTGCGGCGCCCCGCCGACCAGCATGCTGAACACCGCCTTCGTGCCGCTCCAGTGCACCGCGGGCTCGCGCACCGCGATGGCGTTGGCGCCCTGTTCGCCGTCGCTGCCGAAGCCCGCTTCCTTCGTCAGGTTGCGCAGGGTGCCATCGGGGTAGCGGATCATCAGGTCGCCGCCGCGTGGGACGGACATCAGGCTGGGCAGGTGGTTGGCGAAGGTGGACATGCGGCTGGCGAACGGGTCGCCGCCGGGCACGGGCACCTGGGTGACGAACAGGATCGGGGTTTCGACCGTGCCGGCCGCGCGTGCCGTCGCCGCCGCGAGTGGCGGGCCGGCGGGCACGGGCATGGCGGAAGCCGCGGCGGGGGACGCGGCTCCCGTGGCGGTGGAGGTGGCGGTATTCCCGGGGCCGCCGGGATGGCAGGCGGCGAGCGCGAACAGCAGGCAGGCGAACGGGCCCGCGGACCACCGGCGGGACGGGGCACGGACTCGGATCCGGGTCATGGCAGGGGAACAGGGTCGGGGGAGCCGGCATTATGGCCATGCCGGCTCCCTGGGCCACTCAACGGGGCATGAACCGGTGTCCCCCGTCGCAGTTCCGCCGTACCCGTCCCGAACCTGGACTGCCGGCTTCCGGCATGAAATGGATGCAGGGCGTTCAGCCGGCCCCGCCCTCCCGGCCTTCCACGCGCAGGCGCAGGCGGCCATCGTGCAGGCGCGCGGTGACGGCCGCGCCGGTGTCCACGGCATGCACGCTGCGGACGACGCGGCCATCCGCGTCCTGGACGATGGCGTAGCCGCGGGCGATGGTGGCCAGCGGGCTGACCGCGTGCAGCGAGCGCGCCAGCCCGCGCAGGCGCAGGGCGTCGCGCTGGAGCCTGCGCGCCAGCGCCGCCTGCGGGCGCAGGCGCAGGGCCTCGACCCGTTCGCGCAGCACCTGCAGCCGCCGCTGCGGGCGCATCGCCGCCAGCACCGCCTCGGCGTGGCGCAGCCGCGCGGCATGGCGTTCCAGCCGCAGCTGCCAGGCGGCCTGCAGCCGGCGCAGGGCCTGTTCGCGCCGGGCGCGGCCGGCGTCCAGCCGCGCCTGCGGGCGCAGCGCGTGCAGGCGCAGCCAGGCGCGGTCGGCGCGCTGGGCGCGTTGCTGCAGCTGCTGGCGATGCAGCACGGACAGCCGGCGGCGCAGGCCATCCAAGCGCAGCATCAGGTCGTCGCGGTTGGGCACCAGCAGTTCGGCCGCCGCCGAGGGCGTGGGCGCGCGCAGGTCGGCGGCGAAGTCGGTGAGGCTGAAGTCGGTTTCGTGGCCCACCGCGGAGACCACCGGCACCGGCGAGGCCGCCACCGCACGGGCGAGCGCCTCGTCGTTGAACGCCCACAGGTCCTCCAGCGAACCGCCGCCGCGGGCGAGCAGCAGCACGTCGTAGCGCCCGCTGGCGCCGGCCCTGCGCAGCATGTCGGTGATCTGGGCCGCCGCGCCCTCGCCCTGGACGGGCACCGGCAGCACTTCCACTTCGACCAGCGGGAAGCGCCGTGACAGCACGCTCAGCACGTCGCGCACCGCGGCGCCGGTGGGCGAGGTGAGCACGCCGAGCCGGCGCACGAAGGCGGGCAGGGGGCGCTTGCGTGCAGGGTCGAACAGGCCCTCGGCCTGCAGCCTGGCCTTCAGTTCCTCGAACGCGCGCCGCAGCGCGCCTTCACCGGCTTCCTCCAGGCTGTCGAGCACGAGCTGGTAGTCGCCGCGGGCCTCGTACAGGGTCACGCGGCCGCGCGCCAGCACCTTCATGCCCTCGCGCGGCTGGAACCGCAGCCACTGGCTCTTCGGCCGGAACATGGCGCAGCGGACCTGGGCGCGGGCGTCCTTCAGGGTGAAGTAGAGGTGCCCGGAGGACGGGCGCGAGACGTTGCCCAGCTCGCCCTCGACGAACACCAGCGGGAAGGTCCCTTCCAGCAGGTCGCGGGCCAGGGCGTTCAGCTGGCTGGGCGTGAGGATCTCCCCGGTGATGGCATCGTTCATGCAGGCAGGATAAACGTTGCCGCACCCCGGGCGGGTAAAATGCCCGCATGTCCGCCCAGCCGCATCCCGAGCCTCCCTGCCACGCCGAGACGCGGCCCGCGTACGGCCCGCTGCCGCGCCGCCGCACCCGCCAGGTGCTGGTCGGCAATGTCCGCGTCGGTGGCGATGCGCCGGTGGTGGTGCAGTCGATGACCAACACCGACACCGCCGACGTCGCGGCCACCGCGAAGCAGGTGGCGGAGCTGTGGCGCGCCGGCTCCGAGCTGGTGCGGGTCACCGTGAACACGCCCGAGGCCGCGGCGGCGGTGCCGCGCATCGTCGAGCGCCTGGCGATGCAGGGCATCGGGGTGCCGGTCATCGGCGACTTCCACTACAACGGCCACCAGTTGCTCGAGCGCGAGCCGGCCTGTGCCGAGGCGCTGGCCAAGTACCGCATCAACCCGGGCAACGTCGGCTTCGGCAGGAAGAAGGACGTGCAGTTCGCCGCGATCATCGAGAAGGCGATCGAGCACGGCAAGCCGGTGCGCATCGGCGCCAACTGGGGGTCGCTGGACCAGGCGCTGGCCGCGCAGCTGATGGACGAGAACGCGCGCCGCGCCGAGCCGTGGGACGCGGCACGGGTGTTGCGCGAGGCGCTGATCCGATCGGCGCTGGATTCGGCAGAGCGCGCGGTCGAGCTTGGCTTGCCGCGCGACCGCATCGTGCTCAGCGCCAAGGTCAGCGGCGTGCAGGAACTGATCGCGGTGTACCGCGACCTGGCCGCGCGCAGCGACTTCGCCCTGCACCTCGGCCTGACCGAGGCCGGCATCGGCAGCAAGGGCATCGTCGCCTCGACCGCGGCGCTGGCGGTGCTGCTGCAGGAAGGCATCGGCGACACCATCCGCATCTCGCTCACCCCGGAGCCCGGAGCGCCGCGCACGCAGGAGGTGGTGGTGGCGCAGGAACTGCTGCAGACCATGGGCCTGCGCGCGTTCACGCCGATGGTGACCGCCTGCCCGGGCTGCGGGCGCACCACCTCGTCGTTCTTCCAGGAACTGGCCAAGGCGGTGCAGGAACACGTGCGCGCAAAGATGCCGGAGTGGCGGGTCACGCACCCGGGTGCCGAGAACCTGACCCTGGCGGTGATGGGCTGCGTGGTCAACGGCCCGGGCGAATCGCGCCACGCCAACATCGGGATCTCGCTGCCGGGCACCGGCGAGGCGCCCTCGGCGCCGGTGTTCATCGACGGCGAGAAGGTGGCCACGCTGCGTGGCGCGGACATCGCGCGCGAGTTCATCGCGCTGGTCGACGAGTACGTCGAGACCCGCTATGCCCGCGCGCCGGGCGCCTGACCTTCCCGGGATCGTCCGCGGCGAGGCGCGGGAACTGCGCGAACTGGCCGGGCGGCAATGGCGGCGGATGCTGCTGTTGTTCGCCGGGGTGCTGCTGCCGCTGTGGGGCTTCCTGGACCTGGCCGCGCGGGTGCAGGGTGACGGGCTCCTGCCGTTCGACGTGCCGGTACTGCGGTTCGCCGAGGGCCTCTCGGGCGCGGGTCCGGACCGCCTGTTCCTGTTCTTCTCCGCGCTCGGCTACGGCTACGGCGTGGTCCCGTTCGACATCGCGCTCGTGGCCGGGCTGGCGCTGGCGAAGCGGTTCCGCGAAAGCGTGTTCGCCGCGGTGGCGCTCGGCGGCTCGGCCCTCTTGAACATCGCGGCCAAGCACCTGGTCGCGCGCCAGCGCCCCGCGCTCTGGCAGTCGATCGCGCCCGAGCCCACGTGGAGTTTCCCGAGTGGCCACGCCATGGGCTCGATGACGCTTGCCGTGGTGCTTGTCCTGCTCGCCTGGCCGACCCGGCTGCGCTGGTGGGTGTTCGCGGCGATGGCGGTGTTCGTGCCGATGGTCGGCTTCTCGCGCGTGTACCTGGGCGTGCATTACCCGTCCGACATCCTCGCCGGCTGGACGGCGGCCTGCGCCTGGGGGGTGGGGGCATACCTTGTCGCCATGCGCGGCCGGATACCGCGCACGGGATAGGGCTCACCCGGCGAGCCGTACCCGGTTGCGGCCTTCGTGCTTGGCGCGGTAGAGCGCGGCGTCGGCCGCGGCCAACAGCGTGGACCGGGTGGTGCATCCCGGCCCGATCGAGGCGACGCCGATGCTGACCGTGACCGTCTGCGGCTCGCCGCCCGGGGCGAAGCGGGCGGCCGCCACCGCCGCGCGCAGCCGTTCGGCGAAGTGCGCCGCCGCCTGGAGGTCGCATTCGGGCAGCAGCACCGAGAATTCCTCGCCGCCGATCCGGGCGGCGAGGTCGTCGCTGCGCACATGCTGCCTGAGGATGCCCGCGATCTGGCGCAGCACATCGTCGCCGGCGATGTGGCCGTACTGGTCGTTGATCGGCTTGAACAGGTCCACGTCGACGATGCACAGCGACAGCTCGCGGCCGTGGCGCAGGGCCCGCGCGATCTCCTTGTCCAGCATCTCCATGAAGTGCCGCCGGTTGTACAGTTCGGTCAGCATGTCATGGGTGGCGAGCTGGTAGATCTCCTCGTGGTAGCGCGCCTCCACGCTGGTCTGGCTGATGAACTTCAGGATGCTCTCGCCGACCACGATGTGGTCGCCGTCGACCAGGACCGTTTCCTCGATCACCTCGTCGTTGACCCGGGTGCGGTTGGTGGCGCCCAGGTCGCGGATGAAATAGGTGTCCCCCTCGCGCCAGATGCGGCAGTGCTGGCGGGAAACGCTCCTGTGCGGGATGAACAGGTCGGCTTCCTGCGAGCGGCCGACCAGGATCGGCGCGTCCTCGATGTCCGCGCGCCTGCCCAGGCCCTCGCCGTGGATCACCACCACGCAGGCCGAACGCGGGCTCGGCCGGATCGGCCCGCTGCTGTAGAGCGTGCGCTGCGTCGTCTCGCGGTCGTCGTGGTGGTCAGCCATGGCCGTGGACGGCGGGAAAACCCCAAGTGTAGCCCGCCGCGGTCCCCCAAAGGGACTGCATCCGGTACTATCGGCCAGGAAGGCATGGCCGCCAGGGACGACCATGGCACAGGGGAAAGACGCCTTTGACGCCGACCGGACGGAACTGATCCAGGTGACCGGGACCGGAACCGCGCCGGCCGTCGGCCCGCGATTGCCGGACGGGGTCCTGCCGCCCGGCACGCGGCTGGGCCGGTACCGGATCGAGGCCCTGCTCGGGCGTGGCGGCATGGGCGAGGTCTACCGGGCCCAGCAGCTCGAGCCGGTGCGGCGCACGGTCGCGCTGAAAGTGTTGCGGGCGCAGAAGCTCGATGCCCGCCACAAGGCGTACTTCGAGGTCGAGCGCCAGGTCCTGGCGCAGATGCACCACCCGGCGATCGCCCAGATCTACGACGCCGACACCACGCCGGACGGGCATCCGTTCTTCGCGATGGAGTACATCGACGGCAGCCCGCTCGTGCGCTACTGCGAGGATCGCGCGCTGCCGCTCGAACGCCGGATCGAGCTGTTCGTGGAGTTCTGCGAGGGCGTGCAGCACGCGCACCAGAAGGGCGTGATCCACCGCGACCTCAAGCCGGGGAACCTGCTGGTGGACGAGGTGGACGGCCGCCCGCACCCGAAGATCATCGACTTCGGCATCGCCATGGCCTCGTCGCTGGCCGGGACCGACGAGGTTGCCGGAACCCCCGATTACATGAGCCCGGAGCAGGCGGCCGGTGACCAGGCACTGATCGATACCCGCAGCGATGTCTACTCGCTGGGCGTGGTGCTGTGCGAACTGCTGACCGGGCAGCGGCCGCAGGCGGCCGGCGAGACCGTCACCGACGAGAGCCGGACCCTGCGCCTGCCTTCCGAGCAGCTGGAGACGCTGCCGCCGCACGAGGCCGAGCAGGTGGCGCAGGCGCAGGGGCGGAGGCTGCCGGTGATGCGCCGGCTGCTGCGCGGCGAGCTGGACTGGGTGGTGGCCAAGGCGATGCGCCACGACCGCAACGAACGCTACCCCTCGGCGGCGGCGCTGGCGGACGACCTGCGCCGGTTTCTGGAAGACCGGCCTCTGCAGGCGGTGCCGCATTCGCGCGCCTACGTCTGGCGCAAGTTCGCCCGGCGCAACCGCGGCATGCTGGCGGCCGTGGCGGTCGCATTCCTCGCCCTGGCCGGCGGGCTGGCGTTGTCGCTGCACGGCCTGATGCAGGCGCGTGCGCAGCGTGCCATTGCCGAGCAGCGCAGCCTGGAACTGGAGAAGGTGGTGGCGTTCCAGCAGTCCATGCTCGAGTCGATGGACATCGAGGCCATGGGGCTGGACCTTGCGGCCGGGCTGCGGGAACAGGTGGCGCGCAATGCGCCGGAGCTGGCGGAGGCGCTGGAGCGCGTGCTGGAGAAGGCCAGCCTGGCGGACATCGCCAGGACGCTGGTCGAGCGCGACCTGCTTGGCCGTGCCGAGGCCGCGATCGAGCGCGAGTTCGCGGACCAGCCGGCGTTGGCGGCAGATCTGCGCGAGGCCACCGGCCGCGTGCACGATGCGCTGGGCATGTACGAGCGCGCGGTGGCCACGATTGCGCCCGTGGTCGAATACCGCATGCGCACGCTGGGACCGCGCCATCCGGATACGCTGGAAGCGAGGCTGCTGCAGGCCAACGCACTGCAGGCGCTGTCGCGCTGGCAGGAGTCCCGGGCGATGCTGGAGGCGGCGCTGGCCGACGCCTCCGGGTTGCCCGACGGCGACATGCTGCGGGTCCGGATCGAGCAGTCGCTGGCCGAACAGGAAGCCCTGCAGGGTGAACTGCCGGCGGCGCGTGCACGGCTGGAGGACCTGCTGGCGCGCATCCGCGCCGCGCGCGGAGCGGAGGATCTGGAGACCTCGGAAGTCATGCTCCGCCTGGCCATGGTCGAGGGCCGGATGGGCAACACCGCCGAGGCGCGCGCGCTGATGGAGCAGGTGGTTCCCCTGCGCGTGCGCCTGCTGGGCGGGGACCATGACGACACCCTCGGCGCGATGGGCGTGCTGGCCACCATGCGGGCGATGCAGGGTGACTACGAGTCCGCGGTCGAGATGCAGTCCAGGCTGGTACAGGCGCAGGCGCAGAGGCTCGGCCGGGAGCATCCCATCACGCTCTCGGCGCGCGGCAACCTGGCCAACATGCTCAGCGGCATGGGCGAGAACGTGCGTGCCCTGGCCGAGGCGCGCGAGGTGTACGAGGCCCGCCGCCGGGTGCTGGGCCCGGAGCATCCGCAGACACTGCGCAGCGCGCTGAACTACGCCAGCCTGCTGGCGCGCGACAACCGTTTCGAGGAGGCACTGCCGCTCGAGGAGCGGGTGCTCGAGGCGCGCCGGCGCATCCTCGGCCCCGGGCATCCGGACACCCTGTTCATGCAGATCAACCACGGCGTCAGCCTGCGCCGGGCGGGCAGGCTGACGCAGGCGCTGGCCATGCTCGAGGACGCCCTGCCGCGCGCGAAGGACGTGCTGGGCGAGAAACACCCGCAGTACCAGCTTGGGATGATGTCCAAGGGCGAGGCGCTGCTCGGTCTCGGCCGCGTCGCGGAGAGCGTCGGGGTCCTGACGGAAGCGCTGGAGTTGCGCAGGGCGTACCTGCCCGCGGATTCGGTCGACGTCGCCGGCACGGCCTGGGCCCTGGTGAGGGCGCTGCGCGTCGCCGGCCGCGCGCACGAGGCGGAGGCGGTGATGGCGCGTGACGTCGCGCCCCTGCTCGATGCGGATCCATCCACGCTCAACGCGGCGCAGAAGGTCTGGCGCGGGATCGTCGAGTCGGACATCCGCGAAGGCCTGCCGGGCGCCAGGCCCCGGCGCGGCTGACCGCGGGTCATTCGCCCGGCTTGGCCGCCTCGACCGGCGCCTTGGTCGCGGCGCGGCGTTGCAGCACCGTCTCGCGGTGGGCGATGTAGGCATTGGCGCCGAGTACGATCGCTGCGCCGGCCATGGTCCACAGGTCGATGGTCTCGCCGAACAGCCACCAGCCGAAGGCGACCACGATCGGCAGCTGCATGAAGCCGATCGGCTGCAGCGCCGACACCTCGCCCAGCTGCAGCGCGCGCGTCCACAGCAGCTGGCCCAGCGTGCCCAGCACGCCGGTCAGCACCAGCCAGAGCCAGCCTTCCGCGTCCGGCCAGGTCCATTGCAGCAGCGCCGGCACCAGCGACATCGGCACCCAGAACACGTAGGTGTAGAACACGATGGTGTCGGGCGAATCCAGCTTCGACAGCTGCTTGATCTGGATCGCGACCAGCGCGGCGAGGAACGCGCCGGCGAGCGCGACCAGCATGCCCGGGGAAAAGCCGGTGCCGGGGCGGAGGATGACCAGCACGCCGATGAAGCCGGCGGCCACCGCCATCCAGCGGCGGATGCGCACGGTCTCGCCCAGCCAGAGCACCGCGAGGACCGTGGCGAACAGGGGGGTGGCGTAGGACAGGGAGATCGCCAGCGACAGGGGCAGGTGGCCGACCGACCAGAAGCCGCACAGCATCGAGGCCAGGCCGACCGCGGTGCGCAGGAAGTAGCGGCCGACGTGCCTCGTCCGCGGCAGCGGCCTGCCGCGCCCCAGGACCATCGGCAGCAGCGCCAGCAGCCCGAAGAAGTTGCGGAAGAAGGCGACCTCGGTGGTCGGGACGGTGGTGGTCGCCAGCCGGATCGTCACCGCCATCAGCGCGAACGCCGCGGTGCTGCCCAGCATCAGCACGGCCGCGCGGCGGTACGGGGAAGCCGGGGGGCGGGGGGCGGCGGCAGTCGCGTTCACCAGCTGGCACCCACGATGCGGGGTTCGGGTTCGAGCGGGACGCCGAAGCGTTCCTGCACCGAGGCGGCGATCCGCCGCGCCAGCGCCAGCAGTTGCGCGCCGGTCGCGCCGCCATGGTTGACCAGCACCAGCGCGTGTTGCGCGGAGACGCCGGCGTCCCCGTCGCGGTATCCCTTCCAGCCGCAGGCCTCGATCAGCCATGCCGCCGACAGCTTGCGCGTGCCTTCGCCATCGCCGCGGTACACCGGCAGCCCCGGGTGCCCGGCCGCCAGCGCCTGCGCGACCGGTGCCGGGACGATGGGGTTCTTGAAGAAGCTGCCGGCGTTGCCGACGACGGCCGGGTCGGGCAGCTTGCGGCGGCGCAGGCGGACCACGGCCTCGGCGACGAGCGCGGGCGTGGGCGCGTCCACGCCCATCGCGGCCAGCTCGTCGCGGATCCCGGCGTAGTCCAGCCGCGGTTCGGCGTCCCGCGACAGGGCCAGTTCCACCGCGGTCACGATGTAGCGGTCGGGCTCGCGCTTGAAGCGGCTGTCGCGGTAGGCGAAGCCGCATTCGTCGCCCGTGAACCGCAGCATCGCACGCGAACGCGTGTCGAAGGCCTCCACCGCCACCACGTGCTCGCCGACCTCGACGCCGTATGCGCCGATGTTCTGGATCGGCGCGGCGCCGGCGGTGCCCGGGATCAGCGCCAGGTTCTCCAGCCCGCCAAGGCCCTGCGCCAGCGACCACATCACGCAGCCGTGCCAGGAGGCGCCGGCGTCGAAGCGCACCACCACGTTGCGGCCGTCGTCCCCGACGATGCGCATCCGCCCGGCGGCCAGCGCCACCAGCGGCCCGTCCGGGTCGGCGGCGAACAGCAGGTTGCTGCCGCCGCCAAGCACCATCGCGCGGCCGGCATCGAAGCGGGGATCGGTGAACAGGCCCGGCAGGGCGGCCGGGTCGTGCACTTCGGCCAGCAGCGGCGCGCGCGCCGCGACGCCGAAGGTGTTGCGTGCGGACAGGTCCGCGTCCGGGATCAACGTCCAGGGGGCCGGCATCGTGCGCTTCACAGGACCGGCACGCTGCCGCGGCTCGGGGCTTCCTTGCGCCGGCGGATCGCCTCGACGCATTCGGGGATCAGTTGCGGGCCGCGGTAGACCAGCCCGGTGTAGACCTGCACCAGCGACGCCCCTGCGACCATCTTCTTGACCGCGTCCGCGCCGGAGAGGATGCCGCCGACGCCGATCAGGGGGATGGCGTCGGGCAGCCGCGTGCGCAGCATCCGCAGCACGGTGGTGGACTTGTCCATGAGTGGCGCGCCCGACAGGCCGCCGGTCTCGCGCGCCTTCGGGTGCCCCTGCACGCTGATCCGCGAGACCGTGGTGTTGGTGGCGATCACGCCGTCGACCTGCAGGTCGCCCAGGACGCGGGCGGCGGCATCGATGTCGTCGTCGGTCAGGTCCGGCGCGATCTTGACCAGCATCGGCACCCGCTTGCCGTGCTTCGCGCCCAGCCGTTCCTGTGCCTCGCGCAGGGTGGTGACCAGCCTGCGCAGGGCGCGTTCCTCCTGCAGTTCGCGCAGGCCGGCGGTGTTGGGCGAGGAGATGTTGACCGTGACGTAGTCGGCCAGCGGATACACCCGCTCCAGGCAATAGAGGTAGTCGGCCTCGGCGGACTCGTTCGGCGTGTCCCGGTTCTTGCCGATGTTGACGCCGAGGATGCCGTCGCGGCGGCGGATGCGCTCGAGGTTGCGCACCAGGGCGTCCACGCCGTCGTTGTTGAAACCAAGGCGGTTGATGATGGCCCGGTGCTCGGGCAGCCGGAACATCCGCGGCTTCGGGTTGCCCGCCTGCGGTTCCGGGGTGACCGTGCCGACCTCGACGAAACCGAAGCCCAGCGCGAACAGTGCCTCGACGTGGGCGCCGTTCTTGTCAAGCCCGGCGGCCAGGCCGACCGGGTTGGGAAAATCCAGCCCGAGCACCCGCGTCGGGAACGGCTCCGGCCTGCGGCCAAGCAGGGGCAGCAGGCCGAAGTGCCAGGCGTTGTCCAGCCACTCGAGCCCCAGCCCGTGGGCACGCTCCGGGTCCAGGGCGAACAGGAGGGGGCGGGCCAGCCGGTACATCGGGTCGGGCGGGGCTCAGATCGTCACAGGTCGAACTTGATGCCTTGCGCCAGCGGCAACGCGTCGGAGTAGTTGATCGTGTTGGTCTGCCGGCGCATATACGCCTTCCACGCATCCGAGCCCGATTCCCGGCCACCGCCGGTGTCCTTCTCGCCGCCGAAGGCGCCGCCGATCTCCGCGCCCGAGGTGCCGATGTTGACGTTGGCGATGCCGCAGTCGGAGCCGGCGGGCGAAAGGAACAGCTCGGCGCGCTTGAGGTTGGTGGTGAAGATCGCCGAGGACAGACCCTGGGGGACGGCGTTCTGCATCTCGATCGCCTCCTCGATGTCCCGGTACTTCATCACGTACAGGATCGGGGCGAAGGTCTCCTCCTGCACGATCCCGGCGTCATTGCCCAGGCCGGTGATGATCGTCGGCAGGACGAAGAAGCCCGGGCGGTCGAGGGCGGCGCCACCGGTCTCGACCTTGCCGCCGGCGGCCTTCGCCCGTTCCACGGCGCCGAGGAAGGCCTGCACGGCCTCGCGGCTGTTGAGCGGCCCCATCAGGTTGGCCGGGTCGGTCGGGTCGCCGATCCGCTTCTCGACCTGCTTGTAGGCCGCCACCAGCTTCTCGACCACCTGGTCGTAGATGGATTCGTGCACGATCAGGCGGCGGGTGGTGGTGCAGCGCTGGCCCGCGGTGCCGACCGCGCCGAACACGATCGCCGGGATCGCCAGCTTCAGGTCGGCGGTCTCGTCCACGATGATCGCGTTGTTGCCGCCCAGCTCCAGCAGGCAGCGGCCCAGGCGGCGCGCCACGCGCTCTGCGACGATCCGGCCGACCCGGGTCGAGCCGGTGAAGCTGACCAGCGGGATCCGGCGGTCGTCCACGAAACGCTGCGCCAGCTCGGTGCCGGCGTCGTTGAACAGGAAGAAGATGTCGGGGAAGCCGCCCTCGCGCAGGGCCTCGTTGCAGATCTTCATGGCCGCGATCGCCGAGTACGGCGTCTTCGGCGACGGCTTCCAGATGCACACGTCGCCGCAGACGGCGGCGATGAACGCGTTCCACGACCAGACCGCGACCGGGAAGTTGAAGGCCGAGATGATTCCGACCAGGCCGAGCGGGTGCCACTGCTCGTACATGCGGTGGCCGGGGCGCTCGCTGTGCATGGTCAGGCCGTAGAGCTGGCGCGAGAGGCCGACGGCGAAGTCGCCGATGTCGATCATCTCCTGCACCTCGCCGTCGCCCTCGGGCTTGGACTTGCCCATCTCGAGGGCCACCAGCGAGCCCAGCGCGTCCTTGTGCTTGCGCAGGGCATTGGCGCACAGGCGGATCGCCTCGCCGCGCCGGGGCGCCGGGGTGGTGCGCCAGACCTTGAACGCGGCCTGGGCGCGCTCGACGATCAGCTCGTAGTCGGCCTGCGACGAGGCCCGCACGCGGCCCAGCACCTCGCCCGTGGCCGGGCTCACCGGCTCGAGCACGCCGGCGTCCGTGGTCTTCGACCACTCGCCGTTGCCAAGGTAGGTGCCGGATTCTTCGGAGGAGAGGTTGAGGGCTGCGAGGACGGGATGGGTCATGGCGTCGCGGTACTCCCTGATGGGCCGCGGTCCGCCCGGGGGCGCGCGGCCGGAACAGTGCGTGGGATGGAATGGCGCCCCCGGCGCGATTCGAACGCACGACCTTCCCCTTAGGAGGGGGACGCTCTATCCAGCTGAGCTACGGGGGCGGAGCCGGAATTGTCTCACGGGCGCGCCGCATTCCCAACCCGCGGGCACAAAAAAACGGCGGCGGACATCCCCGCCGCCGTGCCGCCGCGCGGCCGGTGGAGCTCAGGGGGCGACCACCACCGTGCCGCGCATCAAAGCGGAGTGGCCGGGGAACGAGCAGAAGAAGGTGTAGGCGCCGCCCGCGCGCAGCCGGTTGCCGGGCAGGGAGGCGGTGGCCTTCTGGCCGCCGCCGATCAGCGGGGTGGCAGCCAGGATCCGGCGGTCGTCCGCCGGCACGTAGCCGGCGGCGGCACCGGCCTTGAGGCCCGCGCCGGCCACGGCATCGGCGTCCGTGCTCGCGGTCAGCACCACGTTGTGGCCCATCGCCGCGGCCGGCAGCCTGCCGGTGTGCTCCAGCTCGATCGTGATCGTCTGGCACGAGGCCGAGACGGTCACCGATTTCTGGTCGAAGCGCATGTCGTCGCCGGCCTTGAGCCGGATCGCGCAGTCGGGGGAGGCCTGGGCCAGTGTGCTGGCGCCGGCCAGGGCCAGGGCGAGGATCAGTCTGCGGGCGTGCATCGCGGTGTCTCCGGTGGGGGGCGGGGGCTTGCGGGAGGAGGACCCGCATGATCGGCCCGTCCCGGCGGCGGTTCCTTGATCTGGATCAGACCGGAGGGGGATGCGGGCTGCGAAGATGGACGATTCGGATCCGGACAGGACTGCGAGGGAAATGGAAATGGACGAGCCGGTTCCCGGCCCCGGCCTGTGCACCGAGGAGGAAGTGCGGCGGCTGGTGCACGCGTTCTACGCGCGTGTGCGCGCCGACGCGCTGCTCGGCCCGGTGTTCGAGGCGCACGTGGACGACTGGCCGGCGCACCTGTCGCACCTGGTGGACTTCTGGTCGGCGATGCTGCGCGGCACGCGCCGCTTCCGCGGGGCGCCGGTGCAGCGCCACAACGCCCTGCCCGGGCTGGACGAAGCGATGTTCGGGCGCTGGCTGGAGTTGTTCCGGCAGACCACGGCGGAGCTGGGCAACCCGCGGATGCGGCAGGTCGCGGACGAGCTGGCCGAACGGACGGCGGCCACGCTGCTGGCGCGGTACCGCGAGGCGCACGCGCGGGGGTGAACGGGCCGGGTCAGCGCCCGGGCAGCGGCCGGCAGCCCAGCGCCGACAGCACGCCGTGCAGGGCCGGCACCTGCATCAGCCACGGCGCGGCGATGGTGAGCAGGCCGAACGCCAGCACCAGGGCCGCGGCCAGCCTCCGCGTGCCCGGCTGGCGCAGCCAGCGTCCCACGCGCTGGCCGGACCAGGTCAGCGGCAGCATCACCGGCAGGGTGCCCAGGCCGAAGGCCAGCATGGTCAGGCTGCTGTTGCGCGGGTCGGCCTGCAGCCAGGCCACGGTCAGCAGGCTGTAGCTCAGCCCGCAGGGCAGCCAGCCCCACAGGGCGCCGGCGGCCAGCCGCTTGGCCACGGTGTCCGCCGGCAGCAGCCGTCGCTGCAGCGGCGCCAGCCACGACCAGACCCGGGAGCCCGGGCGGGCGAGGAAGGCGGGCAGCAGGCGCAGCTCGAGCAGGCGCAGCGCCACCACCACCAGCGCCAGCCCCGCGAGCAGGCGCAACGCCACCCCGATCCAGGGGCCGCGCAGCACCGCGAGCAGGCCGTGGCCGGCCAGGCCGACGGCCAGGCCGGCCAGCGTGTACCCGCCGATGCGGCCGAGGTTGAGCTGCAGCGCCGCCGGCCAGCCGCCGGTCGCCGACCCGGCGGACAGCCCGGTGGCGATGCCGCCGCACATCGCGATGCAGTGCAGGCCGCCGAGCAGGCCGCTGCCCAGTGCCGCGAGCAGGACCAGCCAGTCAACCGGCATCGCCGCCCTCCCGTCCTTCCTGCGCGCCATGCGCGGCGGGGTCCACCGGCGGCCGCTCGTTCGGGTCGTCGGCGAGGATGTCGAGCGCGGCGGCGTCGAGGTCGTCGAACTGGCCGCGGCGCACGGCCCAGACGAAGGCCCAGATCGCCACGCCCAGCAGGACGAGGCTGATCGGCACCAGCAGCAGCAGGATCCTCATGCGCGGCTCCGGGTCAGGCGCAGGGCGTTCAGGGTCACCACCAGCGACGATCCTGCCATGCCCAGCGCCGCGATCCACGGCGTCACCCAGCCCGCGGCCGCGAGCGGCAGCGCCAGCAGGTTGTAGCCGAGCGCCCAGCCGAAGTTCTGCCGGATCACCCTGCGGGTGCGCCGCGCGATCTCCACCGCGGCGGGGATGCGCCCGAGCGTCGGCCCGGTCATCACCAGGTCGGCGGCGCGCTGGGCGAGGGCGGCGCCGGTGTCCATTGCCAGCGAGACGTCGGCACCGGCGAGCACCGGGGCGTCGTTGAGGCCGTCCCCGACCATCGCCACCACGCGTCCTTCCGCCTGCAGCCGGCGCACCAGCGCCAGCTTGTCGTCAGGCGACTGGCGCGCGTGCGCGTCGCCGATGCCCAGCGCCTGCGCCACCGCCGCGACCGCGGCCGGCGCGTCACCGCTGGACAGGTGCGGCCGCAGGCCGAGGCCGCGCAGGCGCTGCAGCACGCCGGCCGCGTCGGGGCGGACCGACTCGTGCAGCACGAAGCGCGCCGCGGCGCGCGTGCCGTCGCCGAGCCACAGCGCACCGTCGTCCCCGCGGCCGGCGGCGAACTCCGCCCGACCCAGCTTCCAGCGCCGGCCCCCGACCTCGCCCTCGACGCCGTGGCCCGGCACCGTGACCACGGCGGTGGCCGCAAGCCCCGCATCGGCGTGCATGAAGGCCGCGGCGAGCGGGTGGCCGGCATCGCGCTCCAGCGCCGCGGCGATGCGCAGCGCCTGCGTCGCGTCCATCCCGTCCATGGCCTCGGCCGCGGCCAGCGACGGCCGGCCGTCGGTGAGCGTGCCGGTCTTGTCGAACACGATGTCGGTGGCCGAGGCCAGCGTCTCCAATGCGTCGGCGCGCGTGGCCAGCACGCCGGCCCGTGCCAGTGCGCCGTGCGCCGCCGCCAGCGCGGTCGGCACCGCCAGCGACAACGCGCACGGGCAGCTGATGACCAGCAGCGACAGTGTCACCTCGAACGCGCGCGAGGGGTCGTACAGGCGCCAGCCCACATACACCGCCAGCGCCGCCACCAGCAGCGAGGCGACGAAGCGGCTGCCGATGCCGTCGGCCAGGCGGGCAAGCCGGGGGCGGTGCGACTGCGCTTCCTCGACCAGCCGGGTCAGCTGCGACAGCCGGGTCTGCTGCCCGGTGCAGGTCACGCGCACCCGCGCAGGCGTTTCCCGCGCCACCGTGCCGGCGTACACGGGATCGCCCGCCGCCTTGCGCACCGGGCGCGATTCGCCGGTCAGCAGCGATTCCTCGAACCAGGCCTCGCCGTCGAGCAGCACGCCGTCGGCCGGCACCGGCTCGCCGGCGGCGACGCAGGCGACGTCGCCGGCGGCGAGTTCCGACAGCGGCACCGCCTCGCGCCCGTGCGCCGTCTCGCGCGTGGCGAACGCCGGCCGCGCCCGCGCCAGCGCATCCACCTGCGCGCTGGCGACGTTGCGCGCGCGCTGCTCGAGCATCCGCGCCAGCAGCAGCAGGAACACGAACATCACCGCGGCGTCGTACCAGACGTGGCGCGCGCCGGTGATGGTCCCGGCCAGGCTGGCGAAGTAGGCCAGCAGGGTGGAGGTGGCGATCAGGGTGTCCATGCCCACGTGGCGCGCGCGCAGTTCGCGCCACATGCCGGACAGGAACGGCCAGCCGGAGTAGAACACCACCGGGGTGCTGATCAGGAAGGCGAGCCAGCGGAAGAAGTCGCGGGTCGCCGGCGCCATCTGGTTGTCGAAGTCCAGGTACAGCGCCTCGGCCATCATCATGCCCTGCAGCGTGCCGATGCCGGCGACGCCCAGGCGCAGCAGCCAGCGGTTGCGCCCGGCGGCGTGTTCGCGTTCGCGCGCGTCCCCGGTGGCCAGGTACGGCCGGTAGCCGAGCGCGGCCAGGCGTTGCAGCACCCGGGACAGCGGGGTGGCAGACGGGTCCCATTCGATCCGGATCCTGCCGGTGACGGCGTTGGCGGAGACGTCGCGCACGCCCGGCTCACGCAGCAGTGCCTTCTGGATCAGCCAGGCGCAGGCCGCGCAGCGCATGCCGTCGGTGAGCAGGGTGATGCGCATGCCGCCGTCCACCGCGTGGGCGTGCTCGCGCAGCACCTCGTCCCGGTCCCAGGCGGACAGATCGATGGCTTCGGTGCCGACGCGGCCCGCGGTGGCGGTACGCAGGCGGTAATAGTCGTCGAGCGCGGCTTCGCGGATCCAGCGCGCGGCCGCGGCGCAGCCGTCGCAGCAGTAGGCGTGCCCGTCGCCGTCGCGCGGCGCCCGCGCCGGGTCGGGAACGGGCTCGCCGCAGTGGTGGCAGGCGCCGGCGCGCGCCGCGGGGTTCATGGCATGCCGTCGCGCTGCTGCGGCAGCGACGGGGAGAGACGGACCGCGCGTTGCCCGCGCGGCAGGCGGCCATGGATGCGCCAGCTGCCGTCCTGCGCCGACAGGCGCACGATCCAGTCATGGCCGGGGTCCGGTTCGATCCCGCCCCGCCAGCCGTTGGCGGCCGGGGCCAGGGTCGCTTCCAGGTCTTCCGCCTCGCTGGACGGATGCTGCAGCAGCAGCTGGAGCGGTTCGCCGCGCTGGAACGTGCCGGTGACCGGGATCACCTCGACGAAGCCCTCGTCCACCCGCATCACGGCGCTGAGCCTGAGCCTGCGCGCCTGCTCGTCCGGGCCGAGGTCGGCGACCTGGATCTGGGAGACGCGGCGCACGTCGTCGCGCACGCTGTCGGCCCCACCGCTGCGCACCGCGATTACCACCAGCGATACCCCGGCGATGACCGCCGCCAGCGGCAGGCCGACCACCAGCCACATCGCCGGGACCTTCCAGAAGGGCTTGCCCGTGTCGTGATCGTTCATTGCATCGGTCCGAAGAAGCTGCTGTCCACCGACTCCCGCGCCGCGCCGTCGATGCTCTCGACCACGAAGCGCACCTCGTTGCGCCCGGAGGCACCTTCGCGCGCCACCAGCACCACGGGCACCGGGACCACGGAGCCGGCTTCCACGCGCACCGGGGCGTCATTGTCGCGCAGTTCCAGCCCGGGCAGGGAGGATTCGACCCGGATGCGGAATTCGCGCGTGGCGTCGGCCTTGTTCACGATCTTGAGCGTGTAGCCGTTCTCGATCGCGCCGTCCGCGGTCTCGCGGTAGAGCGCATTGCGGTCGCGCAGGGCCTCGATGATCAGGTCGCTGCGGGTGGCCACGCCGACGACCCACGCGGCCATGAACCCCGCCAGCAGCAGGCCGTAGACGATGATCCGCGGGCGCAGCACGCGGGTGGGCCTGCCGTCGATCGCATTCTGGGTGGAATAGCGGATCAGGCCCTTCGGGTAGCCGAGCTTTTCCATCACTTCGTTGCAGGCGTCCACGCAGGCGCCGCAGGCGATGCACTCGTACTGCAGGCCGTTGCGGATGTCGATGCCGGTGGGGCAGACCTGCACGCAGATGGTGCAGTCGATGCAGTCGCCCAGCTCCTCCGGGCTGAACTTCGGCAGCGGCTCGACCTCGCCAAGCTCGCCGTCCCAGGTGATGGTGCCGCGCGCCTGCGCGGCCTGGGTGGCCGCGGACGGGTGCTTGCTGGCCCGGAACACGTAGTCGTACGCGGTCTGCGGGTCGAGCAGGCCACGGCCGCGCTCGAGCACGCTCGCCAGGCCGCGCTTGCGCGGGCCCCGTGGCTCGCCGCGGGTCGGGTCGTAGGCGATGATCAGGGTGTTGCGGTCGAACATCGCGCTCTGGAAGCGCGCGTACGGGCACATGTACTTGCACACCTGCTCGCGCAGGAAGCCGGCGTTGCCCCAGGTGGCGAAGGAATAGAACAGCACCCAGAAGGTTTCCCAGCCGCCCCACGACAGGGTGAACAGGCGGGAGCCGAGATCGGTGATCGGCGTGAAGAAGCCGACGAAGGTGAAGCCGGTCCAGAGCGAGAACAGGATCCAGAGCAGGTGCTTGGCGCCCTTGCGCAGGATCTTCTCGCGGGTCCAGGGGCCGGCGTCGAGCTTCATCCGCTTCGGCCGGTCGCCCTCGGTCCAGCGTTCCATCCACAGGAAAACCTCGGTCCAGACCGTCTGCGGGCAGGCGTAGCCGCACCACAGCCTGCCGGCCAGCGCGGTGAAGAAGAACAGGCACAGCGCCGCGATGATCAGCAGCAGGGCCAGGAACAGGAAGTCCTGCGGCCAGAAGGTCAGGCCGAAGACGTGGAACTTGCGCGCCGGCAGGTCGAACAGCACCGCCTGGCGGCCATCCCAGCGCAGCCAGGGGAACAGGTAGAACATGCCCAGCAGCCAGAACACCGCCGCCACGCGCAGGCGGCTGAGCGTGCCGGACACGTCGCGGGGGTAGACCTTGCGCTCCTTGACGTACAGCGAGGTCTCGCCTTCGTCGACGACTTCGAGGGGGATCCGGCGGCTCATCCTGCTGACACGCTGTCTTGGATGGGCCCGGGAACGCGTGGGAGGGGGATGCGGGGCATGGCGTTGCGGGCAATGGGACGTGGGGGAGGGGGGCTGCCGCTGCCGTCAGTCCGGCGGCAGGGCGCGGTTGAAGCGGCTGGCCGGCCGCAGCAGGATCCAGGTGAACAGGCTGGACGAGGCGGTGGCCAGCCAGAACATGAAGAAGCCGATGGTGTAGCCCAGCCCGCGCGAAATCGGCATCTCCGGGAAGGTCATGTCGCGCAGCTCGAGCGGGTCGACGAAGGCGAAGAACACCATCGTGCACACGCCCGCGGCGAAGAAACTGGGCCACAGGATCGCGCCCACCCGCTGCGCCATCGGGCGCGGCGGGTGGTCGAATCGCGGGGTGTCCGTGCCGGTGGTCATTGCGTGGAAGCTCCGTCCGTGCCGTCGCCGGTATGCGACAGCGACCAGACGTAGGCGGCGACTAGGCGCGCGCGCGTCTCGCCGAGCAGCTCGCGGTGCGCCGGCATGATGCCGTGGCGGCCCTCGGTGATGGTCCGGCGGATGCTCTCCAGCGTGTTCGGGTAGAGCGTGTTGCGTGCGGTCAGGTCCGGTGCGCCGAGGTCCTGGTTGCCCTTGCCGTCGGGACCGTGGCAGGCGATGCACAGGTTCTGGTAGTACTTCTCGCCGAGCGCGGCCATGGCGTCGGCGCGCAGGCGCTCCTGCAGGTCGCCGCCGGCGCGCAGGGCACGCACGTAGGCCGCGGTCTGGGTGATCGCGACGTCGCCGCCCATGCCCTCGAGCACGTTGCCCAGCGGGGGCATCACGCCCTCGCGTCCGTCCAGCACCGTCTCGAGGATGCGCTCGGGCGAGCCGCCCCAGTTCCAGGCCTCGTCGGTGAGGTTCGGGTAGCCCGGGGCGCCCTGGGCGGACGAGCCATGGCACACGGCGCAGTTGTTGGCGAAGATCGAGCGGCCGAGTTCCAGCGCCTTCGGGTCGAGCGCCAGCTCCTGGACCGGCCTGCCGGCGTACGCGCCGAAGGTTTTCTCCAGCACCGCGTCGCGGCGCGCCTTGTCGGCGTCATGCTCGGCGGCGGAAGTCCAGCCGCCGATGCCCGCGAAGCCGCCCAGGCCCGGGTACCAGACCAGGTAGGCGATGCTGAAGACGATGGTGATGTAGAACAGGTTGATCCACCACTTCGGCAGCGGCTTGTTGTACTCGGTGATGTCGCCGTCCCAGACGTGGCTGGTGTCGGTGGGCGCGGGGTCGCCAGGGCGGCGACGCGCGGTCCACCACAGCAGCCACACGCAGCCGACGATCATGACCACCACGAGGGCGATGACATACCAGGTCCATGCGGCGTTCACGGCGACTGCTCCTCGTCGTTTTCCAGCGGCAGCCGGGCGGCCGCCTCGAAATCGGATTTGCGCTTCGGGCTCCAGGCCCAGATCCAGCCGGCCACGAAGGTGGCCAGCAGGATCGCGGTGACGATTCCGGAGATCATTGCGCGTCGCCTCCCCTGGGTGCGTTGCGGCCGAGGCCCTGCAGGTAGGCGACCAGGGCGTCCAGTTCGGTCCTGCCCTCCAGCTCCTGCGGCGCCTGCGCGATTTCCCCGTCGGTGTAAGGGTCGCCGATCCGCTGCAGGGCGCGCATGCGCGCGACGGTGCGGCCGATGTCGACCGGGCGCTTCGCCAGCCACGGGTAGGCCGGCATGTTGGATTCGGGCACCACGTCGCGCGGGTTGTTCAGGTGGACGCGGTGCCAGTCGTCGGAGTAGCGGCCGCCCACGCGCGCCAGGTCCGGGCCGGTGCGCTTGGAGCCCCACTGGAACGGGCGGTCGTAGACCGACTCGCCGGCCAGCGAGTAGTGGCCGTAGCGCTCGGACTCGAAGCGCAGCGTGCGCACCATCTGCGAATGGCAGTTGTAGCAGCCCTCGCGGACGTACACGTCGCGGCCGGCCAGCTCCAGGGCCGGGTAGGGCCTGACCCCGGGAAGCGGCTCGATCGCCTCGGCCTGGTACATCAGCGGGATGATCTCGGCGAGCCCGCCGATGGAGACCACCACCGCGATCAGGACCGCCATCAGGCCGATGTTCTTCTCGACTTTCTCGTGTGCGTTGCTGGTCTGGCTCATGCCTGGGCTCCTGCACGGGCCTGCGCGGCGGGCGCAAGCATCTGGGAGGGGTCGGGTGGCAGCACCGGCTGGTCGGCGGCCACGGCCTGGCGCTGGCTCCAGGTCTTCCACACGTTCAGGGCCATCAGGAACATGCCGGCCAGCACGATCACGCCACCGGCCAGGCGGACCAGGTAGTACGGGTAGGTGGCGTTGAGCGCCTCGACGAAGCTGTAGGTCAGCGTGCCGTCATCGTTGGTCGCGCGCCACATCAGCCCCTGCATGACGCCCGCGATCCACATCGAGGCGATGTAGAGCACCACGCCGATGGTGTGCATCCAGAAGTGCAGGTCGACCCACTTCGTCGAGTACATCTCCTTCAGGCCGAGCAGCCTGGGCAGGAGCGAGTAGATCGAGCCGATCGAGATCATCGCCACCCAGCCCAGGGCGCCGGCGTGGACGTGGCCGATCGTCCAGTCGGTGTAGTGGGACAGCGAGTTGACCGTCTTGATCGACATCATCGGTCCCTCGAACGTGGCGATCATGTAGAAGCTGACCGAGACGATGAGGAACTTCAGGATCGGGTCGGTGCGCAGTTTGTGCCACACGCCCGAGAGGGTCATGATGCCGTTGATCGCGCCGCCCCAGCTGGGCGCCAGCAGGATCAGCGAGAACACCATGCCCAGCGACTGGGCCCAGTCGGGCAGGGCGGTGTACTGCAGGTGGTGCGGACCGGCCCACATGTAGACCGCGATCAGCGCCCAGAAGTGCACGATCGACAGCCGGTACGAGTACACCGGGCGCTGCGCCTGCTTCGGGACGAAGTAGTACATCATCCCGAGGAAGCCCGCGGTCAGGAAGAAGCCGACCGCGTTGTGGCCGTACCACCACTGGACCATCGCGTCCACGGCGCCGCTGTACATGCTGTAGGACTTGGTCAGGTCCACCGGCATGGAGATGTTGTTGACGATGTGCAGCAGGGCCACGGCGATGATGAAGGCGCCGTAGAACCAGTTGGCGACGTAGATGTGCTTGACCCGGCGCCTGGCGATGGTGCCGAAGAACAGCACCGCGTAGGCCACCCACACCGCGGTGATCAGGATGTCGATCGGCCACTCCAGCTCGGCGTATTCCTTGCCCTGGGTGATGCCCAGGGGCAGGGTGATGGCCGCCAGCACGATCACCGCCTGCCAGCCCCAGAACACGAACGCCGCCAGCCTGTCGCTGAGCAGGCGCACGTGGCAGGTGCGCTGGACCACGTGCAGGCTGGTGGCGAACAGCGCGCACCCGCCGAACGCGAAGATCACCGCGTTGGTGTGCAGGGGGCGCAGCCGCCCGTAGGACAGCCACTCGATGCCGTGGGTGAGGTCGGGCCAGTACAGCTGCGCGGCGATGATGACGCCGACCAGCATGCCAACGATGCCCCAGACCACGGTCATCACCGTGAACTGGCGCACCACCTTGTCGTTGTAATAGCTTTCCGTTCGTGTTCCTGCCGCTGCCTGCTGCATCGGGCATTCCCCAGAAGTGGTTCCGGTGCCGGCATGGTAGGCCGGATGGGCGCCCCGGGGCCTTGATCCAGATCAAGACGGGCCGTGCCCGGGAAAGCCGTCGCGCGCCATGGGGGCGCCGGGGAGCTTGATCAGGGTCAATGCCGCCCCGTGCGGGGTGCCCCACACTGCCCGCATGCAGACGACGACTTTCCCCGGGCAGAGCGCGGCCTGGACCTTCGACCGGGACCTCCTGCGCCGCTACGACCGGCCCGGGCCGCGCTATACCTCCTACCCGACCGCGCCGCAGTTCACCGGGGACTTCGGCGAGGCCGGATTCCGCGAGGCCGCCAGGCGCAGCAACGAGGAACCGATCCCGCGCCGGCTGTCGCTGTACGTGCACGTGCCGTTCTGCACCAGCCCCTGCTTCTACTGCGGCTGCAACCGGGTGATCACCCGCGACGCCGGGAAGGGGGTGGCCTACGTCGAGCGCCTGCGGCGCGAGATCGGGATGGTGGCGCCGCTGTTCGACCGCGACCGCGAGGTGGTGCAGCTGCACCTGGGCGGCGGCACCCCGAACTTCCTGCCGCCGCGGCTGGTCGGCGGGCTGGTCGACGCGCTTGCCGGGGCGTTCACCTTCAGCCACGACCCGGCGCGCGATTTTTCGATCGAGCTGGACCCGCGGCACGTCACCCCGGACGACATCGCCATGCTCTCGGCGATCGGCTTCAACCGCACGAGCCTGGGCGTGCAGGACTTCGACCCCGAGGTGCAGGCGGCGATCAACCGCGAGCAGGGCGTGGACGAGACCCTCGCGGTGATCGAGGCCTGTCGCCGCTACGGCATGCGCTCGGTGAACGTGGACCTGATCTATGGCCTGCCGAAGCAGACCCTCGAGGGGTTCGGGCGCACCCTGGACACGGTGGTCGCCGCCCGTCCGGACCGCCTGGCGGTCTACGGCTACGCGCACATGCCCCGCCTGTTCCGGGCGCAGAGGCAGATCCGCGAGGAGGACCTGCCGGACGCCGAGGCCAGGCTGGCGCTGCTGGGCCTGGCGGTGGAGAAGCTGTCGGCCGCGGGCTACGAATACATCGGCATGGACCACTTTGCGCTGCCGGACGACGAGCTGTCCCGGGCACGGCGCGAGGGCGGCCTGCACCGCAACTTCATGGGCTACACCACCCACGCCGAGACCGACCTGGTCGGGTTCGGGGTCAGCGCGATCAGCCACATCGGCGACAGCTACAGCCAGAACCGGCGTGACCTGCCGTCGTGGGAGGCAGACATCGACGCCGGCAGGCTGCCGGTCTGGCGCGGGATGTGGATGAGCCGGGACGACGTGATCCGCGCCGACGTGATCCAGCAGATCATGTGCCAGGGCGAAGTCGACGTGCGCCGCATCGAGAAGGCCTACGGCATCCCGTTCGGCGAGTACTTCCACGCCGAGCTGGCCGCGCTCCGGCAGCTGCAGGAGGATGGCCTGGTGCAGTGCCCGCCGGGGACCATCCGCGCCACGCCGCGCGGGCGCGCCCTGCTGCGTATCATTGCCATGTGCTTCGACCGGTATCTGGACAACCAGGGCGAGGGAACGCGGTATTCCCGGACCATCTGACCTGCCATCCGGCCTGGCAGCGGGGCGGCGTGCGTGGCTGAACGCGAATACCCGGGAGCGGTCCGCGGGACCCCGATCGCCGACGACGGCGACGAATTCACGTTCTGCAGCACCTGCGCGTTCTCGGCGGCCTGCCTGTCGGAGGGCTACGACAAGAGCCAGCTGCGCGACCTGCACGTGCTGGTCGAGCACGTGGGGCCGTTCCGCGAGGGCGACCACATCTTCCGCGAGGGCGACCCGTTCAACGCCATCGCCGCGGTGCGCGGCGGCACGGTCAAGACCTACGTGAACGACGCCAGCGGCCGCGAGCAGGTGCTGGGCTTCTTCCTGCCGGGCGAGGTGATCGGGCTCAACGCGATCGCCAGCGCCCGCTACCCGTGCAACGCGGTGGCGCTGGACACGGTGATGCTGTGCCGGTTCTCGTTCCCGATGATGGCCACGCTCGCCAGCCGCATGCCGGGCCTGCAGCGGCACCTGTTCAACCTGCTCAGCCAGGACATCGGCAAGGCCTCGCTGCTGGCCGGCAACTACACCGCCGACGAGCGCCTGGCGGCGTTCCTGGTGCTGCTGTCGCGGCGCTTCGCCGAGCGCGGCTTCTCGGCCACGCGCATGCGCCTGACCATGGCCCGGACCGACATCGCCAACTACCTGCGCCTGGCGCCCGAAACCGTGAGCCGGGTGCTGCGCCGGCTGCAGGACGAGGGCGTGCTCAGGGTCGACCGCCGCGACCTGGAGATCCTCCAGCCCGCCGTGCTGGGCGAACTGGCCCACCACGTCCTGCGCGACTGAGCCGCGCGTCCTCCTCCCCGCGCCGGGCCTCGCCCGAAAGCCCGATCTCTCCCTCCTCGACTGCGGGGAGGGCCGGGCTGGGGCACCTCGCCCCGCTCCCGGCCGATGGCCGCACGCCCGGGTCCCGCCGGATGCGAGGCGCCGCCATCGCGCGAACGCCCCGGGCGCCGGCCTCCCGCGCCGCTTCCCCCCGGCCGCACGGACGACATCCACCCCTGCTTGACACAGGTCAAGGTGGGGGTCGTCGCGTCGCAAGACGATGCGCCGGACCCTGAATGAGGTTCCGGAACCATGGATTCGACACGCAAGCTCTGGGCAGGACTGGCGCTCCTGCTGTTCGCCTCGTTCGCCGCCCTGTTGTGGATCGGCAGCGAGATCCACCGCCAGGCGCCCCCGATGCCCGAACGGGTGGTCACCACCGACGGCACCGTGGTCTACACCTGCGCCGACATCGAGACCGGGCGCCAGGTCTGGCAGTCGATCGGCGGCCAGCAGCTGGGTTCGATCTGGGGCCACGGCGGCTACGTCGCCCCGGACTGGGGCGCGGACTGGCTGCACCGCGAGGCCGAGGCGATCCTCGACGCCTGGGCCGCGCGCGAGCACGGCGTCGACTCGTACCAGGCGCTGGACGAGCCAACCCGGGCCGCCTACGCCAAGCGCGTGCAGGCGCTGCTGCGCCCCAACACCTGGGACGCGGACACCGGCACCATCACCGTCGACGCCGAGCGCGCCGCGGCGATGGCGAAGGTCTCCGCGCACTACGAGAGCCTGTTCTCCAACGACCCGGCCACGGCGGAGCTGCGCGAGGCCTACGCCATGCGCAACGACACCGTGCCGGACCCGGAGCACCGCCGCCAGCTCGCCGCGTTCTACTGGTGGGCGGCCTGGGCCTCGGTGACCGAGCGCCCGGGTTCGCAGATCAGCTACACCGCCAACTGGCCGCATGACGCCCTGGTCGGCAACACCCCGCCGTCCAACCTGCTGATCTGGACGGTGTTCAGCGTGCTGTTCCTGATCGCCGGCGTCGGCCTGCTCGGCTGGCACTACGCCACCGGCCACGGCGAGGAGATGCAGCCGGTGCTGCCGAAGTCCGATCCGCTGGCCTCGATCCGGGTCACGCCCTCGATGCGCGCCACCGCGAAGTACTTCTGGGTGGTGATCGCGCTGTTCCTGGTGCAGATCCTGCTGGGCGCGACCACCGCGCACTACCAGGTCGAGGGCCAGGAGGCCTACGGCTTCGCCCTGTCCGAGATCCTGCCGTATTCCCTGACCCGCACCTGGCACACGCAGCTGGCGGTGCTGTGGATCGCCACCGCATGGCTGGGCATGGGCCTGTACATCGCCCCGGCCATCTCCGGGCACGAGCCGAAGTTCCAGCGCCTGGGCGTCAACGTGCTGTGGACCTGCCTGCTGGTGATCGTGGTCGGTTCCTTCGCCGGACAGTGGATGGCGGTGATGCAGAAGCTGGGCCTGGCGCACAACTTCTGGTTCGGCCACCAGGGCTGGGAATACGTGGACCTTGGGCGGTTCTGGCAGTGGTTCCTGTTCGTCGGCCTGCTGCTGTGGCTCACCCTGGTCGGCCGCGCGCTGTGGCCGGCGATGCGCAAGGGCGCGGAGTCGCGCTCGATCGTGGGCCTGCTGTTCCTGTCGGTGGTCGCGATCGGCGTGTTCTATTCGGCCGGCCTGATGTGGGGCGAGCACAGCCACCTGTCGATGGTCGAGTACTGGCGCTGGTGGGTCGTGCACCTGTGGGTGGAAGGCTTCTTCGAGGTGTTCGCGGTGGCGGTGATCGCCTTCCTGTTCACCCGCCTGGGCCTGCTGCAGGTGCGTTCCGCCACCATCGCGGTGCTGTTCGCCACCATCATCTTCATGGCCGGGGGTGTGCTTGGCACGCTGCACCACCTGTACTTCGCCGGCACCCCGACCGCGGTGATCGCGCTGGGCGCCAGCTTCTCGGCGCTGGAAGTGGTGCCGCTGGCCTACGTGGGCTTCGAGGCCTGGCACAACTACCGGCTGGGCAAGGCCACGCCGTGGATGGCGAAGTACAAGTGGCCGATCATGTTCTTCCTCGCGGTGTCGTTCTGGAACCTGGTGGGCGCCGGCCTGTTCGGCTTCCTGATCAACCCGCCGCTGCCGCTGTACTACATGCAGGGCCTGAACCTGACCGCCAACCATGGCCACACCGCGATGTTCGGCGTGTACGGGATGCTCGGCATCGGCCTGATGCTGTTCTGCCTGCGCGGGCTGAAGCCCGACCTCCGGTGGAACGAACGCCTGCTGAAGACCAGCTTCTGGTCGCTCAACATCGGCCTGGCCGGCATGTCGCTGTTCACCCTGCTGCCGCTGGGCATCCTGCAGCTGGATGCGGCGATCGAGCACGGCTACTGGTACGCGCGCTCGGCGGAATTCATGCAGCAGCCGATCGTCGACCTGCTGGTGTGGATGCGGGTGCCGGCCGACACGGTCTTCAGCGTCGGCGCCCTGGCCCTGGCCTGGTTCGTGTTCCGGCTGTGGGTGGCGCCCAGGCGCGATGCGCTCCCGGCCGCGGACGCGGCGCTGGCCAGGGCGGGTTCCTAGGCGCAGGGAGCGCGGCGCGGTTGCGCACCCCGGCGGCCGGGATACGGCAGCCGGGGTGCACCCGTTCCGCGCGGATCAACTGGACGGAGGTGTTGCCATGACGGACGCGCGGCGGATCGACATCGCCCTCAACCCCGACGTGGAAATCGATGCCGCACTGGTGGCCGGCGGGCTGGGGCTGGAGGTCGGCGAGTTCCGCGAGCTCATGGAGCAGCGCAGGATCACCGTGCTGTGCGAACGCGGCACCGGCGAGGACGCCGGACTGTATCGCGCGACCTTCTACCACGGCGCGCGGCGCCTGCGGCTGGTGGTCGACGCCACGGGAACGCCCGTGGCCCATCCAACCGCCACGCACCCGCGGTAGGAGCGGCTTCAGCCGCGACCGGCTCCCTTCAGTTGCCGATGACTGCAGGGGCGTCCGGGTCGCGGCTGAAGCCGCTCCTACGGGACAGGTGCGGGGGAAAGCGGCCGCGGCTTGACCTGCGTCAACGTCCCCTTCGCCCGGCCGGACGATGATGGACGCCATGACCACGCTCGCTGGATCCCGCCCGTCGCCGGGCCTGCTGGCCGCGGCCCCGCACCGGCTGATGTTCTTCATCGGCGCAGGCAACCTGCTGCTGGCCATGGCCTGGTGGGCGGCGTGGCTGGCCGCGCAGCGCTGGCCGGGGCTGCTGCAGGTGCCCGATGCCGCCGCGTATCCCGGCTGGCTGCATGCCTTCGTCATGCAGTACCAGGTCCTGCCGAGCTTCTTCTTCGGCTTCCTGCTCACCGTGTTCCCGCGCTGGATGGGCCTGCCCGACGTCCCGCGCTGGCGCTACGTGCCGGTGGGGGTGGGCATGTTCGGCGGCCAGGCGGCGATGCTGCTGGGCGCGCTGGGGCTGGAGGTGGCGCTGGTGGTCGGCCTGTTCATGACCGTGGCCGGCTGGTCCGCGGGCACCTGGATCCTGGCGCGGCTGGTGCGGTCCGAACGCGGCACCACCTGGCACGCGCGCTCGTGCCTGGCGGCGATGGGGCTGGGGCTGGCCGGCGTGCTGTGCTTCGGCGCCTTCCTGCTGGGCGGATCGCCGTGGTGGGTGCTGTTCGCGGTCAAGCTCGGCACCTTCGGGCTGCTGCTGCCGGTGTACCTGACCGTGGCCCACCGCATGTTTCCGTTCTTCGCCGCCAATGCGGTGCCTGGCTACGTCGCGTGGAGGCCGATGTGGGTGCTGGCCGCGGCGTGGGCGTTGGCGATGGCGCACCTGGTGCTGGAGCTGCTGCACGCCCACGCCTGGTTGTGGCTGGTGGACCTGCCGATGCTGGCGCTGTCGCTCGCGGTGCTCTGGCGCTGGTGGCCGCGGGGGCAGGCGCCGGGGCTGCTGTGGGTGCTGTTTGTCGGCCTGCTGTGGTGGCCGGTGACCTTCGCGCTGTTCTCGGCGCAGAGCCTGGCCTACCTGCTCACCGACGTCTTCATCCTGGGTCGCGCCCCGGCGCATGCGCTGTTCATCGGCGTGTTCGGCAGCCTGCTGGTGGCGATGGTCAGCCGCGTCACCCAGGGGCATTCGGGGCGCCCGCTGCGCATGTACGGCCTGGCCTGGTGGGCCTTCGTCGGGATCCAGGTGGCGGCGGTGCTGCGCATCGTGGCCGAGGTGCTGCCCGACGCGCTGGCCTGGCAGGCGCTGGCGGCGCTGGCGTGGCTGCTGGCGCTGGCGCCGTGGGTGGCGCGCATCGGCACGATCTACCTGTCGCCGCGCGCGGACGGCAAGCCGGGATGATCCCGTTGTCACGCGCGCCCCGTTGATGCCACGAGTCCATCGATGATCGAGTTCTATCCGCAGATCAAGCACGCCCACATCGGCCTGGCCCTGTTCAGCGGGGGGCTGTTCGCACTGCGTGGGGCGATGCTCCTGGCGGGGGCGGGATGGCCGAACGCCGCGCCGGTCCGCTACCTCAGCTACGCCGTCGACACCGCGCTGCTGACCGCGGCGATGATGCTGCTCACCATCCTGCCGCGCGAGCTGTACGCCAATGGCTGGCTGGCGGTGAAGGTCGCCCTGATCGTGGCCTACGTGGTGCTGGGCGTGTTCGCCCTGCGCCGGGGCCGCACCCGCGGCGTGCGTGCCGCCTGCTACGTGGCGGCGCTGCTCGTGTTCGCCCAGGTCTACTGCATCGCGCGCAGCCACCATCCGCTGGGCGCGCTGTACCTGCTGTGCTGGGCCTGACGCTCAGTCCGGCGCGTCGATGCGCGGCACCGGCAGGCGCCAGCCACGGCGGATCGCCAGCCAGCGCAGCACGAAGCAGGCCACCGCGCCGGCGACCGCCACCGGCGCCGCCGGCAGCGACAGGGCGTGGCCGGCGACCACCACCAGTGCGCCGACGCACGCGGCCATCGCATAGAGCTCGCGATGCAGGACGCTGGGTACCGTGGCCACCAGCACGTCGCGGACGATGCCGCCGCCCACGCCCGAGAGGATGCCGAGCATGACCGCGCCGGTCGGGCCCAGGCCCGCGCCGAGCGCCTTGCCGGCGCCGAGCACCGCGAACAGGGAGAGCCCGATCGCGTCCGAGACCTGGACCGGATTGCGCATGCGTTCGACCTGGTCGTGCCAGCGGAACGTGACCAGGCCCGCGGCCACCGAGACGGCCAGGTAGCGCCAGTCCACCACCGAGGCCGGCACCAGGCCCAGCAGCACGTCGCGGATGATGCCGCCGGCGGTGGCGGCGGCGAACGACAGCACCAGCACGCCGAACAGGTCCAGCCGGTGCCGGACCGCCACCAGCCCGCCGCTGATGGCGAAGGCGAACGTGCCGAGGAAGTCGATCAGGGCGACGAAGGTGGCGGTCATGGCGTGGCGCGAGTGCGCGCGTTCAGGACATCGGCTCGGGTTCGCGCACGCCGGGAAGCCCGGGCGGCAGCGGGATGAACTCCGCGTCGTCCAGGTCGGGCAGCTTCATGCGGCCGGCCGCCCAGTCCTCGCGTGCCTGCTCGATCCGCTCCTTCGACGAGGACACGAAGTTCCAGTCGATGTAGCGGGGGCCGACCGGCTCGCCCCCGAGCGCCATCAGCACCGCGTCCTGCAGGGCGTGGAGGGTGACGGCATCGCCCGGCGACAGCAGCGCCATGCTCCCGGTCTCCACGCGCTGGCCGGCGATCTCGACCTCGCCGCGGGCGACGTACACCGCGCGCTCGGGGTACTCGGCGGGCAGCGAGACGCGGGTCCCGGCTTCCAGCTGCCAGTGCACGTAGAACTGCGGCGAATCGATCGGAACCGGCGACGCGAGGCCCAGCAGGCGGCCGGCGATCAGGCGCCCGGTCGCGCCCGCCTCGGTGAACTCGGGCAGGGCGTCGGCGGGGTAGTGCCAGAACCCGGGATCGATTTCCTCGCGTTCGGTGGGCAGGGCGACCCAGGCCTGGATGCCGTCCATCGGGCCGCCTTCGGCGCGCAGGCGTTCGAAGCGTTCGGAATGGGTGATGCCGCGGCCGGCGGTCATCCAGTTCACTTCGCCCGGCCGCACCGGCTGCTCGGAACCGACGCTGTCGCGGTGGGTGATCTCGCCTTCGAACAGGTAGGTGACGGTGGACAGGCCGATGTGCGGGTGGGGGCGCACGTCGGCCTCGCGCGGCAGGCCAGGCGCGATGTCCTTCGGCCCCATGCGGTCGAAGAAGATGTAGGGGCCGACCATGCGGCGCCTGGCGAAGGGCAGCACGCGGCCGACCTCGAAGCTGCCCAGGTCGCGGGTGCGCTGCCGGATGACGAGTTCGATCATGGCGGTCTCCGGGGGTGCCGCGGCGGCTGCCGCGGGCCCATGATGGCAGCTGCGGGGCGGCGTTGCCGCGTCGCGCGTGCCACACAGCGGGCCACCAGCGGGACCGTTCCGCCCCGCGACCCGCAGGAGCGGCTTCAGCCGTGACCGACGCGACACGCGTCGCATGGCTTGGCTGCGCGCGCTGCGAGGCGTCGCCCCGGCCCCGGCGCCTCCCGGAAGGCGGGCCGGGCCGCCCGGACATCCCTGCGCCCTCTCCACCGCCCCGCCTCCGCGCCCGTGCGCACCAGGCCCCCCTGTGCATCACCCTGTCGCGCGCGCGTCCCCGTTTGGGCGCGGGAACACGCGCGAGGACGCGCGGCTCCGGAGAAAAAAGGCCACCCCCGCGGAGGCGGAGGTGGCCAGCTGGCGTTGGAGAGGACGCCGTGGATCAGCGATCGAGCGGGAGCGACAGGTCGGTGCCGGGCTTGATCGGACCGACCGGCGAGGGCGTGGTCATCAGGTCGTGGTTCCACTGGTCGCCGTCGACCTTGATGTGCGCGGCCGCACCCAGCAGCACCGCCTCGATCAGGTTGTGGTTGAGGTACACGTGCAGCCCGGGCTGGCGGAAGGTGTAGAGCGCCGCGCCCGCCGAACCACCGCGGATGAACCAGGTCTCCAGGTCCCTGAGCGGGGCATTGGCGAACTTGCCTTCCTCCCACACGTAGTCGCCGTGGCCGCCGATCAGGTGCGGGCGCGTGTCGCGGTTGGCCTGCGAGTGCACCAGCAGCACCGTCTCGCCGACCTTCGCCGTCATCGCGTTGTCGCCGGTCAGCGCACCGACCGCGCCGTTGAACACCACGTGCGAGGGCACCAGGCCGCGCATCGCCTCGAGCACGTCCGGCAGCGACTCGGCGTGCGAGCCATAGGACTTGAAGTTGCCGTCCGCGTCGCGCGGGATGTAGAACTCGGTCTCGCCGATGTAGTAGGCCCGATCGTAGCGCAGCGGCTTGCCGTCGCCGTCCTTCAGCCCGTCGCGCGGCAGCACCATGACCGTGCCGTGCATGCCCTGCACCACGTGCCAGGGCGTCATCGGGCCGCCCGGGGCGCAGTGGTAGACGAAGGTGCCGGGGCGCGTGGCCTTCCAGCGCAGGGTCACTTCCTCGCCCGGCTGGATCACCGTCAGGTCGCCGCCGCCCAGGGCGCCGGTGGCGGCGTGGAAGTCGATGTTGTGCGGCATCGAGTTGCTGGCGGGGTTCACCAGGGTCAGCTCGACGTAGTCGCCCTCGTGCACGACCATCAGCGGGCCGGGGATCGAGCCGCCGAAGGTCATCGCGAGCATCTTCGTGCCCTGGCCGTCGACGACGATCTCCTTCTCGACGATCGGCAGGGTGAACTGCACCACCTTCGGCCCGCCTTTGGCGACCTGGTCGTGGTCGTGGACGAACGGCGGGCGCTTGAGGGTGACCTGCTGCCGGGGCAGGGCGGAGAGGTCGGACGCCTGGTCGAGGGTGGCGTTCACCAGCTCGAGGGCGTCGACCGCGTGGGCCGGCGCCGGCGCGGAGGCGCCGATCGCCAGGGCAAGGGCGGAAGCAAGGAGGCTGGCGTGCAGGAGTTTCATGAGGGAGTCCTCGGATATCCACGTCGGTGGGGTCGTGGATATCGTCGCGGGCCCCCCGCGCCGCTGCCGTTGATCGAGGTCAATCGCAACCGCGCGGATCGTGCCCGGATGCGTCCTGCTTGACCTGGATCAAGCGCGGCGGCTCAGCCGCAGGGGCGCTCGCGCGAGAACGGGTTGAGCCGGCGCACCCAGCTGTCGCCGCAGTCGATGTCGGCCGGCTGCGCGGCCGCCGCTTCCTCGGCCCGGCGCCGTGCGGCGGCGTCGAGCCGCTCGCGCTGGAAGGCCTCGATCCGGGCCCGCAGCTGCGGCAGCGCGGCCAGCGCCGCTCGTTCGCCTTCGAGGATCGCGGCGTGGCGCTGTTCGAAGCTGACCGGGCCGATGTCGTTGACCCGCGGCCGGATCACCACGTCGGCGCGTTCGAGTTCCTGCCGTCCGAGGGTCTGGCCCATGATCGTGATCGACTGGTTGACGATCCCGGCCAGCGCCGTGGGCGTGGTGCCGCTGGCCTTGCTGGAGATGTCCACGGCGATGACGATGTCGGCGCCCAGCTGGCGCGCCGCGTCCACCGGCACCGGGCTGACCACGCCGCCGTCGACGTAGCTGCGGCTGCCGATGCGCGCCGGTTCGAACACGCCCGGCACGCTGCTCGAGGCGCGCACCGCCTGGCCGGTGTTGCCGCGCACGAACACCACCCGGTCGCCGGTGTCCAGCCGGGTGGCGACGGCGGCGAACGGACGGCCGAGGCGTTCGATGGGACGCCCGCCGAGCTCGCGGTTGACGTAGTCCTGCAGCGCCTGGCCCTGCACCAGGCCGCCCGAGAACAGGCGCACGTCGCGCAGGCTGGATTCGTCGAGCGCCATCGCGCGCTCCTGCAGGGTGAACGGATCCATGCCGCCGGCGTAGAGCGCGCCGACCAGGCTGCCGGCGCTGGTGCCCGCGATCACGTCGGCCTTGATCCCGTTGGCCTCGAGCATCTTGATCACGCCGATGTGGGCGAAGCCCTTGGCCGCGCCGCCACCCAGGGCCAGGCCGATGCGCGGCGGGGGCGGTGGGGGTTCGGGCGCCGGCACCGGTGCGGGGACGGGCCCGGCCACGCGCCCAGGCCCGCCCGAGGCGCAGGCAGCGAGCAGGCCGAGCAGCAGGCCGGACAGGATGGCGCGGCGCGAACGGTACGGGAAGGCGTGGGTGCGGGACATCGGGCGAGGATAGCGGGGGCCGGCCTGTCGGCCGCTGAAGCCGCGCCGGTCCGGCAGGGAACGGGCAAAGAAAAAGGCCGGGGAGACCCGGCCTTCTTCATGCGATCTGGAGTGGTGGAGCCAGGGAGGATCGAACTCCCGACCTCGTCATTGCGAACGACGCGCTCTCCCAGCTGAGCTATGGCCCCACGCGTGGGGGAGATTATACGGATGCCGCGTGGCGTTCGCCAGCGGTCCGCAGCAGGGGCGCAAGCGCCGGTTCAAGCTGCCGCCTCCGCCAGCCGGAGAGCGCGCCGGGCCAGTCCCCCCCATCCATCAGTGCCTCCAGCCAGCGGCGCGAGGCGAGCACGCCGTCGGGCAGTCCCAGCTCGGCGCTGCGCGCCGCGACCGCGGCCTGCAGCCTGCGCAGCACCTGGCGGTCGCGGTCGTCGCCGCGTGCCATGGGGGCCTCGTCCTCGTCGGGCAGGGGCGTGGACAGGGCCTTGAGGATCCTGGCCGCGAGCCGGTGCGGCGCCTTCGGGTGCCGGTCGAGGATCACGCGCAGTTCCTCCGGGCCCGAGGGCGCTTCGCGCGCGAGCGCGACCGCCAGCTCGTTGTCGAGGATCCAGTTGCGCGGGCGGTCGCTGCTGCGGGCCTGGGCCTCGCGCCAGCGCAGCAGGCGCAGCAGCCGGCGCTGCCCCCCGGGGTCGAGGAACTGTGCCGAGCGCAGCGACAGGTGCGGCCAGCGCTCGCCTTCGCCGTCGCGCGCGGTGGCGACCATGCGCGCGCAGTCCTCCTCCAGCCAGGCGCGGCGGCCGAGCGCGTCGATCCGCGCCGAGAGCGCGTCATGCAGCGCGAACAGGTGGCGCACGTCGTCGGCGGCGTACTCGAGCTGCGCCGGCGACAGCGGGCGGCGGGTCCAGTCCGAGCGGGTCTCGCCCTTGGCCAGCGCGATGCCGGTCAGGTCCTGCACCAGCCGCTGGTAGCCCGCGCCCGCGGCGATCCCCGCCAGCGCCGCGGCGACCTGGGTGTCGAACAGCGGCTCGGGCACGGCATCGCAGGCGTGCTGCAGGGCGATGAGGTCCTCGCTGGCACTGTGCATGACCTTGACCACCGAAGGGTCGAGCAGCAGCGGGCGCAGTGCCCCGGGCATCCCCGGCACCAGCATGTCGGCCAGCACGATGGTGCCTTCGCCGTCGTCGATGGCGATCTGGGCCAGCGCCAGCTTCGGCCAGTACGTGCGTTCGCGGATGAACTCGGTGTCCAGGCCGACGCGGCCGGAGATCGTGCCGATGTGCCGGCGCAGTTGCGCGGGCTCGGCAACCCAGAGGACGGATGGTGGCATGGCGCCAGCGTAGCGGCCCGGACAGCATGCTGGCAACGCGCCGGCGCTCGCACGGCCTGCCAGGGTGGCTTAATCTGGCGTGGTGGAACGCATGCCGACGATCCTCCGTCCGCTCTGCCTGGCGCTGCTGCTGGTCCTGGTCCCGGCCTGCACGCGCGGGGACGTGCCGCCGCAGGGGGAAGCGGAAGAGGCGGTGCCGGCCCGTTCCCCGGCCGGCAGCGTGACCGTCAGCGGGGACGACAGCCTGGCCGGTGCCCTGACCTGGCACGCACCCGGGGTGCGCATCGACGAGGGCGGGGAGGCCGAGGCCCTGCGCCGGGCCGATGCCGCGCTCGCCGCGGGCCGCCTGTACGAGGACGCGGACTCCGCGATCCCGTTGTACCTGGCCCTGCGTGACTGGCCGGCGCAGGCGAAGGCGGCCGCACGCGGCCTGGAGCGCGCGCTGCGGCGGCTGCTGGCCGAAGGCGACCAGGCGCTGGCGAACGCCGACGACGACGTGGAGGCGATGTCCCGGGCCATGCGCATCGCGGCGGTGCTGCGTGCCATCCGGCCCGACGACCGCCACGTGGAGGAGTACCTGCGCCGCGTGGACATCGCCGAACAGGCCTGGGAGCTCAACCTCGAGGGCGAACTGGACCTCGCCGCCGGCCGGCTCGGCGAGGATGGCGGGGGTGCGCTGCCGAAATTCCGCAGGGTGCTGGAGCTGCGTCCCGGGCAGGCGCGCGCGATGCAGGGCATGGCCGCGGTCGAGAGCGCGCTGATCCGCAGGGCCGAGGATGCCGCCGCTGAAGGGGACTTCATGGCCGCGCAGCGCTGGCTGGCCTACGCGCACGAGGTCCGCCCCGACGACAGGAGCATCACCACGGTCGAGGACGCGCGGGCCCGCATCGAGCGGATGCGCGCCGCGCGCGTCGCGCGCCTGCGTGACCTCGGCATCGCCGCGCTGCCGAAGTACAACGGCATCGCCACCGCGCGCCGCTACCTGGCGGAGATGCTGCGGATCGCGCGTCCCGGCGAGCCGGCGGCCACCGAGCTGCGCGAGCGCATCGACCTGGCCGTCCATTACGGGATGTACGGCCCGGGGCAGGTGTTCACCGACGCGCTCAAGGGCGGCGGCCGCGGTCCGCGGATGGCGGTGGTGCCGCACGGCGCGTTCACGATGGGCGCCCCGGAGGACGAGGCCGATTCCAGCGGCAGCGAGCGCCCGCGCCACGTCGTCCGCTTCGACCGCGGCTTCGCGCTCTCGATCCACGAGATCACCGTCGGCGAATTCCGGCGCTTCGTCGAGTCCACCGGCTACCGCACGCGCGCCGAGCGCCGCGGCTATTCGATGGCCTACGACGAGCGCAGCAACAACTTCGTCCGGCGCAGCGGGGTGGACTGGCGTTCGGACTACCGTGGCGCGCCCGCGTCCGACGACATGCCGGTGCTGCACGTCAGCGCGCGCGACGCCGCCGCCTACGCCGAATGGCTGTCGGAACAGACCGGGCAGCGGTACCGGCTGCCGAGCGAGGCCGAGTTCGAATACGCCCTGCGCGCCGGTGGCGATACCCGCTATCCCTGGGGCGACGGTCCGCCGCCGCCCGGAACCGCCAACACCACCGGCGGGCTGGACCGCTCGCCCGGTGGCCGCAGCTGGGCCAACGCCTTCCCGGGCTATGGCGACGGCCACTGGGGACCGGCGCCCGTGGGCAGCTTCGCCCCGAATCCATGGGGACTTCACGACCTGGCCGGCAACGTCAGCGAGTGGGTCGCCGATTGCTGGCATGATGATTACCGCCGCGCGCCGAAGGACGGCTCGGCCTGGGTCAACCCCGGCTGCCGCGACCAGGTGATCCGCGGCGGTTCCTGGGCCAGCTCGCCGGCGCAGACGCGTTCGGCGTGGCGCGCCCCGGCGCAGGTGGACACCACCAACGCCAAGGTCGGCTTCCGGGTGGCGCGCGACCTGTAGCGGTTTCATGGATTGGAACGGGTCCCTTCGGGGACGGGAGGCAAGAAGATGCGACAGGACCCCTTCGGCAGCCGTCACGGGCAGCAGGCGCCGGCGCGACGCGGCATCAACCCCAGGTTCCTCATCCTGCTGCTGTTCGCCGGCTACGCGCTCTACTACTGGTCCAGCAACCGGGTGGTCGATCCCTACACCGGCGAGAAGGTGCTGATCGACGGCTCGATCGGCATCGAGGAGGAGAAGGCGCTGGGCCTGCAGGCCTACCGGGAGATCCTGCAGCAGGAGCGTCCCCTCGACCCGAACGCGCAGATCTCGCAGCAGGTGCGCGAGATCGCGCGGCGGCTGATCGCGAAGGTGCCCGAGGTTTCCAACGCCATCGCCGCCGAGCGCGGCACCCGCGTGGAGCCGATCTGGGAGAAGTTCGAGTGGGACGTCAACGTCATCCAGTCCGACCAGGCCAACGCCTTCTGCCTGCCTGGCGGCAAGATGGCGGTCTATACCGGCCTGGTGCCGGTGACCCGGAACGCCGACGCGATGGCGGTGGTGATGGGGCACGAGATCGCGCACGCGCTGCTGCGCCACGGTGCACAGCGCATGTCGCAGCAGAAGCTCACCCAGATCGGGCAGATGGCGGGCGCGATGAGCGGCATGGACCCGCAGCAGCAGCAGATGATCATGGCCGCGATGGGCTACGGCTACCTGCTGCCGTACGCGCGCCAGCACGAAACCCAGGCCGACGAGGTGGGCCTGCTGCTCGCGGCGGCAGCCTGCTTCGACCCGCGCGAGGCGGTGCCGCTGTGGGAGCGCATGAGCCAGGCGAGCGGCGGCCAGGCGCCGCCGGAGTTCGCCTCCACGCACCCCAACCCGGGCACACGCATCCAGAACCTCGGCGCGCTGATGCCGAAGGCGCTGGAATACCGCCGGCGCTTCTGCGACGGCGCGGGCGGCGCGGCACCGTGACCGCGGCGCCGCTCAGTAGTCCATGAACAGGCCGCCGTTGACCGGCAGGTTGGCACCGGTGATGTAGTCGGCCTCGTCGGCGGCGAGGAAGGCGACCGCGCGGGCGATGTCGCGCGGCTGCCCGAACCTGCCGACCGGGATCTGCGCCATGATCCGCTCGCGCGCGGCATCGGGCATGGCGCGCGTCATGGCGGTTTCGATGAAACCGGGCGAGACGCTGTTGACGGTGATGCCCTTGCCGGCGGTCTCGCGCGCCAGGGACATGGTGAAGCCGTGCAGGCCGGCCTTGGCCGCGGCGTAGTTGGTCTGGCCGAAGTTGCCGGTCTGGCCGCTGACCGAGCTGATGTTGACGATGCGTCCGAAGCCGCGCGCGACCATGCCCTCGATCGCGTGGCGGCACAGGTTGAACGCGCTGCCGAGGTTGACCTCGATCAGCTCCCGCCACTGCTGCGGCGTCATCTTGCGCAGGGTCGAGTCGCGGGTGATGCCGGCGTTGTTGACGAGGATGTCGAGTGAACCGTGGCGCTCCTCCACCTCGCGGACGAAGCGGCCGCAGGCCTCGAAGTCGGTCACGTCGAGCGGCGCGAAGCGGATGTCCAGGCCGTCGTTGCCGGCCATGAACGCCGCGACCCGCGCCTCGTCGGGCAGGTCGGCGGCCACCACGGTGCGTCCCTGCCGGGCCAGTTCCCGGCAGATCGCGGTGCCGAGCCCGCCGATGCCGCCGGTGACGACGGCCACGCGTGTGGTCATGTGGGTCTTCCTCGGTGCTGTTCCGGCCCGCGGGCGCGCGGACGTGCCGCGGGCGGGGATTCATGGAAACGGTGGGCCCGGCGCCCGGTCGGGGCGGCGTGGCGGGTCAGCGCCCGCGCTTGCCGTCACCGGGCTTGTCGGACGACTGTCCCTGGCCGGCGGCGGAGATGAAGCTCTTCTGGAACTCCTTCCACAGCTCCAGGTTGCGCTCGGCCAGCTGGTTCATCATCGCCCACGGCGTCTGCCCGAGCAGGCCGCTCATCTGCTGGCGGAACTGCTGCTGCTGTTCGAGGAACAGCTGCATCGAGCGTTCCAGGTAGTTGCCCATGAAACCCTGCAGCGAGTCGCCGTAGAAGCGGATGAGCTGGCTGAGCAGCTGGGTGGAGAGCATCGGCTCGCCGGCCGATTCGTGCTCGGCGATGATCTGCAGCAGGACCGAGCGGGTCAGGTCCTCGCCGGTCTTGGCGTCGCGGACCTCGAACTCCTCGCCGTCGAGGATCAGCTGCCTGACGTCCTCGATGGTGATGTAGCTCGAGATCTCGGTGTCGTAGAGACGCCGGTTCGGGTACTTCTTGATGATTCTGGTCGCGCCCATGGAGCAGGCTCTGGAATGATGATGCCCCGCAGCATGGCGCACCGCAGCACGGCTTGCAACCGTTCGCCCCCGTCGGGCCGGGCCCCGGCGACGCCGGCGGCGTGCTGCGCAGCACCGGCCGGCATGCTGCAGGCGGCCCGGGGGCGGGGGCGCAACAAAGTGGCCGGCCCGGGGGCCGGCCCGTGTCGCCATGCGGGGCTTACCAGCCCATGTGGTGGCCACCGTTGACGTCGAGGTTGGAGCCGGTGATCCAGCCGGCCTGCTCGTCCACCAGGAAGGCCACGGCGTAGGCGATCTCCTCGGGCGTGCCGAAACGCCCGGTGGGGATCTCGGCGGCGATCTTGGCGCGGACCTCCTCCGGAACGGCCATCACCATGTCGGTGGCCACGTAGCCGGGGGAGATCGTGTTGACGGTGATGCCGAGCTTGGCGTTCTCGCGCGCCAGCGAAATCGTGAAGCCGTGCATGCCGGCCTTCGCGGCGGCGTAGTTGGCCTGGCCGTACTGGCCGCGCAGGCCGTTGATCGAGCTGATCTGAATGATCCGGCCCCACCTGCGCTCGCGCATGCCCTCGATGACCGGCCGGGTCACGTTGAAGCAGGAATTGAGGTTGGTGTTGATGACGTCGTACCACTGCTGCGGCGTCATCCTGTGGAACGTGGTGTCGCGGGTGATGCCGGCGTTGTTGACTAGGATCTCGACCGGGCCGAGCTTCGCCTCGATCTCGCGGACCATGGCCTCGGCTTCCCCGGGGGAGGTGACGTCGGCCTTGACCATGAAGATGTCGTAGCCGTCGGCACGCATCCTCTCCTGCCAGGCCCTGGCCTTTTCCTCGTTGCGGTAGTTGGTGGCGACCCTGTGGCCGCAGTCGGCCAGCTTCCTGCAGATGGCGGTGCCGATGCCGCCGGTGCCGCCGGTCACCAGTGCCACGCGCGATGTCATCGTTGCTCGTCCTCCCTGCCGCCGTTTCCGGATCCGGATCACAGTCTAACCACGGGGCGGTGCCTGCATGTTGTGCACCGCGGCGCACGCGTCCACCGGGCCCCGCGGGATCAGCGACGGGTCGAACGCGGCGACGGCCGCGGCCAGCGTGGCGGCCACCGTCACGTGACCCGCGAGCGCCCGGGGATCCTGCCCGAGCACCGACCAGGCGGCGCGCAGGGCGGGCAGGGGATCGGCGTCGTCGAGCGGCAGCGCGGCCAGCGACTTCGACAGCTTGCGGCCTTCGGCGTCGACCACCAGTGGCAGGTGCAGGTAGCGGGGCGTCGGCAGGCCCAGCAGCCGCTGCAGCAGGATCTGGCGCGGGGTGGAGTCGAGCAGGTCGGCGCCGCGGACCACGTCGGTGATGCCCTGCGCTGCATCGTCCACCACCACCGCGAGCTGGTAGGCCCACAGGCCGTCCGCACGACGCAACACGAAGTCGCCGACCTCCCGGGCCACGTCCTGTTCGATGCGGCCGTGCACCCCGTCGTCGAAGCTGATCCGGGTGCCGCCGGGCACGCGCAGCCGGATGGCGGGATCGGGGCGCCGCCGGCCGGGCAGGCAGGCGTGGTGCACGCCGCCTTCGCCGGCCAGGTCGCTGCGGCTGCAGTGGCACTCGAAGGCGAGCCCCGCCGCCAGCAGGCGCTCCAGCGCGCCGCGGTACAGGTCGCCGCGTGCCGACTGCCGCATCACCTCGCCGTCCGGGTGCAGACCGAACGCGGCCAGCGTGCGCAGCTGGGCCTCCGCCGCGCCCGGCACCGTGCGCGGCGGGTCGATGTCCTCGATCCGGACCAGCCATTGCCCGCCCGCGCGGCGCGCCACCAGCCAGCTGCCGAACGCGGCGACCAGCGATCCGAAATGGAGGGGGCCGGTGGGCGAGGGCGCGAAGCGGCCGCGGGTCACGGGTGCGGGTGGCATGTCCGGTCGTGGGCGGGGGCTGGCGGCGGACTCTTGAATCCGTGGGCATGCAACCATACCCGATACGGCGGCACTCTCCGATTCCTCACACCGGAAACACGGCATGTTCAAGCGCATCACCCTGTTCGTGCTCACCAACCTCGCGGTGCTGGTCCTGTTCGGCATCGTGCTGAACATCGTGCTGCCTCTGCTCGGCATCCGCGCCGATGGCATGGGCGGGCTGCTGGTATTCGCCGCCATCTTCGGCTTCGGCGGCTCGCTGGTGTCGCTGCTGATGTCGAAGTGGACGGCGCTCCGCTTCACCGGCGCCCAGGTCATCGGACAGCCGCGGAGCGAGGCCGAGCGCTGGCTGGTCGAAACCGTGCGCCGGCACGCGCAGGCGGCCGGCATCGGCATGCCCGAGGTGGCGATCTACGACGCGCCCGAGATCAACGCCTTCGCCACCGGCGCCAGCCGCGACAAGGCGCTGGTGGCGGTGTCCACGGGCCTGCTGCGCGCGATGGATCGCGACGAGGCCGAGGCCGTCCTCGGCCACGAGGTCGCGCACATCGCCAACGGCGACATGGTGACCATGGCCCTGCTGCAGGGCGTGCTGAACACCTTCGTGATCGTGCTTTCGCGCGTGATCGGCGGGGCCATCGACAGCAGCCTCCGGGGCGACCGCGAGAATTCCGGCCCCGGCATCGGCTACTTCGTCTCGGTGATGGTGCTGGACATGGTCTTCGGTCTGTTCGCCAGCATGATCGCGATGTGGTTCTCGCGGCAGCGCGAGTTCCGCGCCGACGCGGGCGGCGCGGCGCTGGCCGGCCGCGGGAAGATGATCCGCGCGCTGGAGAAGCTGGCGCTGACCTACGGCCACAACACCCTGCCCAGGCAGGTCGCGGCCTTCGGCATCAGCGGGGCGATCGGCCACGGCCTGCGCCGGCTGCTGATGAGCCACCCGCCGCTGGAGGAGCGCATCGCCGCGCTGCGCAATGCCCCGCCGGAGTCGCTGCGCCGCGGGCTGGCGGCCTGACCCGCCCCGCCGGACATGGAAAACCCCGCCATCCGGCGGGGTTTTCCTTTGCCGTGCGAGGGCGTTTGCCTGCTATTCGAAGTCGTAGTTCATCTCGGGGCCGGCGGCGGCGAGGAAGTGCCCCTCGACGTAGTCCACCCCGGCCGAGAACAGGATCGCCATGCTGGCCGCATCCTGCACGAACTCGGCGATGGTGCGGATCCCCAGTTCGCGCGCGCGCGTGGTGATTTCGCGGATGCGCTTCTGGTTCTCCTCGTTCTTCGGCAGGTCCTCGACGAAGCTGCGGTCGATCTTGAGCATGTGCGGCTGCAGGTGGGCCAGCAGCTGGAACGAGTCCAGGCCGACGCCGAACTGCTCCAGGGCCAGCCGGCAGTCGTAGCGGCCGATCGCGTCGGCGAAGTCCTGCGCGGCCTTCAGGTGCGTGAACACCTTGGCCTCCGACAGTTCCAGCACGAGGTATTCGCCGGGCACGCCGTGCGCCTTCAGCTGCTGGCCGATGAAACCGGGCAGGGACGGGTCGTCGAGCGCGGCCTGGCTGACCTTCACCAGCAGCGTGGTCGGCCTGCGCTCCTGCATGCGCTGCCCGATCACGGCGATCGCGCGGCCGACCACGTAGCGGTCGATCTCGCCCAGCAGCCCGTGCTCCTCGGCGATGTGCAGGAAGTTGCCGGGCATGATCAGCTCGCCGTCGCCGCCGTCCAGCCGCAGCAGGGCCTCGTACATGGCGCCGGAGTCGCCCTGCAGGTTGATGACCGGCTGGTAGTGCAGGACGAAGCGGCTGTTGTCGAGCGCGTCGCGCAGCCGCGCGACCCAGGCCCGGACGTTCTCCTCCTCGGCGCGGTCCGCCGCGGCGGGATCGAAGATCTCGAAGCGGTTGCCGCCGACGCCGAGCGACGATTCCATGCACTGCGCGGCCTTGGCCAGCACCTGTGCGACGCTCGCGATCTTCTCGCCGATCTGGACGCCGCCGATGCTCGCGGTGATCACGCTGGAGCGGTTGCCGATCGGGAACACGTGCGAGGAGAAGGCGGAGAGGATCCGCTCGGCCAGTGCCGTGGTGCCCTCGTAGCCGCTGCCGCGGGCCAGTACCGCGAAGGTGTGCTCGCCGAAGCGCGCGGCGATGGCATCGTCGCCGAGCACGCCGCGCAGGCGTTCGGCGATGGCGGCCAGCATGGCGTCCGCGGAATCGAGGCCGATGTCCTGCAGCAGGCGCTGGTAGTGGTCCGGCTGGACCAGCAGCAGGCCGTGCTGGCCGTGGCTGGCGCCGGCGTCCGCGACCGCGTCCTCCAGCGCGCGAAGGAAGGTCGGCCGGTTGAGCAGCCCGGTCACCTGGTCGCGCTGGCGCAGTTCCTCCAGCTCCTGTGCCAGCTCCGGGTCGAGCTCCTGGCGGCGGAACACCACCTGCAGGCAGGGCTCGCCCTCGTACTGGGCCGGGGTGAACTCCATGGTCGCCGGGAACGCGTTGCCCCCGGCGTCGCGCGCCTCCAGCTCGTACCGCGGCGGCGGCGGCTCGCCCTTGCTGAGCGACTTGAGCAGCTGCTTGAAGGCCTCGACGTGCTGCGGGGCGACCATGTCCAGCAGCGACATGCCCTCGATGTCCTCGAAGCTCTCGAAGCCGAACATCTCCAGGTACGCCGCGTTGGCGCGGATATGCATGCCCTCGTGGATGTAGGCGATCGGGTCGCGCGAGGACTCGATCAGGGCGTCACAGCGGCGCTCGGTCTCGCGCAGCCGGGCCTCCAGCCGGCGCTTGGCGCGCCGTGCCTCGAGATCCTCCCACTGCGTGCGCACGACCGTGAGCAGCTGCTGCGGGCGGTGGCGCAGGGCCACGGCGCGCGCCCCGGAGGCGAACGCCCCGGCGTAGGCCGCCTCGTCCAGCGCGTCGGCCACGGCGATCACCGGCAGGTCCTTGCCGCTTGCCGCGGCCAGCTGCAGCACGCTGGCGAACGGGACCGCGGCCGAGGACAGCGCGGCCAGCACCATGTCCACGGACTGGCCGGACAGCGCCGCCGAGAACTCCTCGGGGCTGGCGGCGCGCAGCGGGCGCACCGCGATGCCGGCGTTACGCAGCCCGCTGACGATGGCCTCGGCGTCCTCGACGCGGTCGTCCACGATCAGCAGGCGCAACGCGATGTCAGGCTTCATCGGCATGCATGTCTCCGGGTCGGACGGGGTTATGCCACGCCGGCGCCGTTTCCGTCCATTGCAGATTGCTCATAACGGGCGCTTGGACGCCTCCCCGGCGACCTCGCGCACCAGGCGGGGCACCAGGTAGCCGGGCAGCCGCGCGCGCAATGCGGCGTGCAGGGCCAGGGCCTCGGCGTCGCCGACCTCGAAGTGGGCGGCGCCGGCGACGCGGTCGAGCTGGTGCAGGTAGTAGGGCAGCACCCCGGCGGCAAAGCCGCGTTCGCACAGCGCGGCCAGGGCGTCGGCCGAGTCGTTCACCCCGCGCAGGAGCACCGCCTGGTTGAGCAGGGTCGCGCCGGCCCCGCGCAGGCGCGCCATCGCCGCATCCACGGAGGCGTCGAACTCGTTGGCGTGGTTGGCGTGCACCACCACGGTCACCGGCCAGGGCAGGCCGCGCAGCCACGCGACCAGGCCGTCGTCGACGCGTTCGGGCAGGACCACCGGCAGGCGGGTGTGGATACGCAGCCTCGCGACGTGCGGGATGGCGGCCAGCGCGCCGGTCAGCTCGGAGAGCTTGGCGGTCGCCAGCGACAGCGGGTCGCCGCCGGAGAGGATGACCTCGGCCAGCGACGGGTCGCGCCGGACCGCTTCCAGCGCCTCGTGCCAGCCGTTCGCGGCGGCGGTTTCCTCGCCGTAGGGGAAATGCCGGCGAAAGCAGTAGCGGCAGTGCACCGCGCAGCTGCCGGTCGCGATCAGCAGGGCGCGGCCATGGTACTTGTGGATCACGCCGCGGCCGGCTCGGGCCGCGGCATCACCGACCGCGTCCAGCCCGAAGCCTGGCACCGCGCGCATTTCCTCGTCCACGGGCAGCACCTGCCGCAGCAGCGGGTCGTGCGGGTCGCCGGGGCGCATGCGCGCCGCGAACCCGCGGGGGACGCGCAGGGGGAACTGCCCGGCGGCCCCGGCGGAGACGGTCACCATGCCCCGGAGGCCGAGCAGGTCCAGCAGCTCGTGGGGGTCGCGGATCGCGTCCCGCCACGCCGCCTGCCAGCGCCCGGGGGCTTCGCGCTGCAAGGGGGACGGGGCAGCAGGTATCATTGGCAGCTTGAATTCCCGCCTGGCGATGCCGGGCGTTGCCGGATTGAAGTTCTCATCATTCTAGCCGCCACGGGCGGAGCAGCAGGAGATCACATGGCCAGTTTGGGCATGAACGACGTGAAGGCCGGGCAGAAGATCCTGGTCAACAACGAACCCGCGGTCATCACCGAGACCGACTACGTCAAGCCCGGCAAGGGGCAGGCCTTCACCCGCGTCCGCTACCGCCTGATCAAGAGCGGCCGGGTCCAGGAGCTGACCATGAAGTCGACCGACTCCCTCGAGGAGGCCGACGTGGTCGACACCGACATGCAGTACCTGTACAGCGACGGCGAGTACTGGCACTTCATGAACCCGGAGACCTTCGAGCAGGTCCAGGCCGACAAGGCCGGCATGGGCGGCGCCGAGAAGTGGCTCAAGGGCGAGGAGCTGTGCATCGTCACGCTGTGGAACGGCACGCCGATCGCGGTCACCCCGCCGAACTTCGTGGAACTGAAGATCGTCGAGACCGACCCGGGCCTGCGCGGCGACACCTCGGGCGGCGGCGGCAAGCCGGCGACCCTCGAGACCGGCGCCGTGGTGCGCGTGCCGCTGTTCGTCGGCCAGGACGAGGTGATCCGCGTCGACACCCGCACCGGCGAGTACGTCTCGCGCGTGAAGTGACGTGCGGGCCGGCCCGGCAACGGCGGGCTCGCGGGCTCCGGACGACGGGATGAGCGCATGACCGACGCAACGACGCCACAACCCTGCGACCTGCTGATCGAGGCAGGCCACGTGGTGCCGGTGGAACCGCACGGCGTGGTGCTGGAGGACCACGCCGTCGCGGTGCGCGACGGCACCATCCTCGCGGTGCTGCCCGTGGCCGAGGCCCGGGTGCGCTTTGCCGCGCGCGAGACGGTCTCGCGCCCCGGCGCGGCGCTGGTCCCGGGGCTGGTCAACGCCCACACCCACAACCCGATGACCCTGCTGCGCGGCGTGGCCGACGACCTGCCGCTGAAGGTCTGGCTGCAGCAGCACATCTGGCCGATCGAGGGCGCGGTGATCGGCCCCGGCTTCGTGGCCGACGGCGTGACCCTCGCCATCGCCGAGATGCTGCGTGGCGGCACCACCTGCGTCAACGAGAACTACTTCTTCCCCGACGTGCAGGCCGCGACCTACCGGAAGCACGGCTTCCGTGCGCGGATCGGCCTGCCGGTGATCGACTTCCCCACAGCATGGGCGAAGTCCGACGACGAATACTTCGCCAGGGCATGCGAGGTGCACGACCAGTGGCGGGACGACCCGCTGGTGGCCACCGCGTTCGCGCCGCACGCGCCGTACACGGTCAACGACGCGAGCTTCGAGCGCGTCCGCATGCTCGCCGACCAGCTCGACGTGCCGGTGCACCTGCACCTGCACGAGACCGCGCAGGAGGTGGAGCAGTCGCTGCAGGAGTACGGCCAGCGCCCGATCGCGCGCCTGGACCGGCTGGGCCTGGTCAACGACCGCCTGATCGCGGTGCACATGACCCAGCTGACGCAGGCCGAGATCGAGCTGTGCGCCGCGCGCGGCGTCAGCGTGGTCCACTGCCCGGAGTCGAACCTCAAGCTGGCCTCCGGCTTCTGCCCGGCGTGCGCGCTGGCGCGCGCGGGCGTGAACCTGGCCATCGGCAGCGACGGCTGCGCCAGCAACAACGACCTGGACATGTTCGGCGAGACCCGGACCGCGGCGCTGCTGGCCAAGGCGGTGGCGCAGGACGCCGCCGCGCTGGATGCCTTCGCCGCGCTGCGCGCGGCCACGCTCGGCGGCGCGAAGGCGATCGGCTTCGATCACCTGGTCGGATCGATCGAGCCGGGCAAGCAGGCCGACCTGGTGCTGGTGGACCTGTCGCCGCTGGAGGCGCAGCCGCTGCACCACGTGGTCTCGCAGCTGGTCTACGCCACCGGCCGCCACCAGGTGAGCGACGTCTGGATCGCCGGCCGGCGCAGGCTGCGCGACCGCGAGCTGGTGGACATCGACCCCGCGGAAGTGGTCGCCACCGCGCGCCGCTGGCGCGAGCGCATCGCCACGATCCAGGTGGGCGGAGGAAACGGCTGATGGCCGCGACCGCGCAGGGGCAGGGCAACTACCGCCAGGAGGAACTCGACCGCTTCGCCTCGCTGGCCAACCGCTGGTGGGACCCGGAAGGGCCGCAGAAGCCGCTGCACGCGCTCAACCCGGTGCGGCTGGAGTACGTGGCGTCGCGCGTGCCATTGCGCGGCGCCAGGGTGCTCGACGTCGGTTGCGGCGGCGGGCTGCTGAGCGAGGCGATGGCGAAGGCCGGCGCGGAGGTGACCGCGATCGACCTCGCCGCGGACCTGGTGAAGGTGGCGCGCCTGCATGCGCTCGAGTCCGGCGTGGCCGTGGATTACCGGGTGCAGCCGGTCGAGTCGCTCGCCGGAGAACTGCCGGGGGCCTTCGACGCGGTGACCTGCATGGAGATGCTGGAGCACGTGCCGGACCCTGCGGCGATCCTGCGCGCCTGCGCCGCGCTGCTGCGGCCGGGCGGCCGCCTGTTCGTGTCCACGATCAACCGCACGCCGGCCGCGTTCGCGCTGGCGATCGTCGGCGCCGAGTACGTCGCGCGCCTGCTGCCGCGCGGCACCCATCATTACGGGGATTTCATCCGTCCGTCGGAACTGGCCGCGTGGTTGCGCGAGGCCGGCCTGGAGCTGGAGGACGTCAGCGGGCTCGGGTACGAGCCGTGGCGGAACTCGGCGCGGATCATCACGCGCACGGACGTCAACTACCTCGCCTGCGCGCGGAAGCCGGAATGAGCGGCGCGGGCTTCCCGCGGGGGGTCCTGTTCGACCTGGACGGTACCCTGCTCGACAGCGCGCCGGACATGCTGGCCACGGTCAACCGCATGCGCGCCTCGCGCGGCCGGCCGCCGATGGTGCTGGCGAACCTGCGCCCGCACGTTTCCCGTGGCGCGCTGGCCATGTCCTCGGCCGCGTTCCCGGACGTACCGCCCGAGCGCATCCCGGACATGGTGCCGGAGTTCCTGTCGGTCTACGCGGAGGAACTGGGTCGCCACAGCCGTCCCTTCGACGGCGTCGAGCCGCTGCTGGCGGCGCTGGAGGCGGCGGGCACGCGCTGGGGCATCGTCACCAACAAGCCCGAATACCTCGCGCGCGAGGTCCTGTCGCGGCTGGGCTGGACGGCGCGCTGCGGGGTGCTGGTCGGCGGTGACAGCCTGCCGGAGCGCAAGCCGCATCCGCTGCCGCTGTTGCACGCCGCCGGAGTCCTCGGGCTGGAGCCCGGCGATTGCGTGTACGTGGGCGACGACCGCCGCGACATCGACGCCGCGCGTGCCGCGGGCATGGCTTCGGTGGTCGCGCTGTGGGGGTACCGGCTCGAGGATGACGACCCGGCCACGTGGCAGGGTGACGTGATGCTCGAATCGCCCGGCGAGCTGCTGGCGCCGTCGGCCTGGCCGGCGCGGGGGCGGCCATGAACGATCAGGCCCCGCTCGACAGCTTCACCGGCAAGTGGCGCGAGCGCTGGCCGGAATGGGAACTGGCGGGGGTGTTCCTGGACGGCGCGCAGCGCGAACGCGCGGCGGCTTGGCTGGCGTTGCTGCACGAGCTGCGCGACGCGGCCTGGGCGGGCGCCGGGGCCGCCCCTGGGCTGGCCAAGCTGGCCTGGTGGCAGGAGGAACTGCGCGGCTGGGCGAAGGGCGCGCGCCGGCATCCGCTGGGCCAGGCACTGCAGAAGCTCGACGCGCCGTGGGACGGGCTGGGCCTGGCGCTGGCGGAACTGCCGGCCACGCGCGCGCCGGATTCGGAAGAAGCGGACGCCAGGGCGCTGGCAAGGTTCGCCACGGCGCTGCTGGCCTGCGAGTCGGCGCTGTTCGGCGCCCCGCCACCGCGCGGGGACGAAGTGCAGGCCACCGTGGCTGCGCTGCGGGCCGAGCGCGCCTGGGTGCAGGGCGATGGCGACGCCGTGCGCGATTGCCGCGGGACGATCACGTTGGCGCCGGGCCTGTCGCGGGTGCGCCGCCTGCAGCACGCCGTGGTCCGCCTGCGCGCCGAAGCCCCGGGAACGGGCCGGGTGCGGCCGCTGCGGCTGCTGTGGGCAGCGTGGCGCGCCGCCCGCGGCCGCTGAGGGACGCATTGTTCCGGGCGTGTTGCGCCCGCTGCCGGTAAACTGGCCTTTTCCTCCCCCGAACCTTTCCACGTGAACACGCTTCCGCAACGCGAACTGCCCGACGTGGCCGGCGACGCCGTGGTTGCCGCCCGCCCCCTCGACTGGGTGGGGATGCGGCACATCGACCTGCCGGTGCGGATCCCGGGCGAGGACGGGGTGCCGGTCCTGGTGCCGGCGTCGGTGGACATCGCGGTGGACCTGAAGGTCCCGGACGCACGCGGCATCCACATGTCGCGGCTGTACCTGCGGCTCCAGGACGCGCTCGCGTCCGAGCAGCCCGGCCACGCCGGCCTGCGCCGCGTGCTGCAGGACTGCATCGACTCGCAGCAGGGCCTCTCGTCGAGCGCGCGCATCGCGATCCGCTACAACCACCTGCTCAGGCGCAGGGCGCTGGCCAGCGACAACGCCGGCTGGAAGGCCTACCCGGTGGAGGTCATCGCGGAGCTGTCCGCCGGGCGGTTCGCGCTCGACCTGTCGTTCTCGGTCGAATACTCCAGCACCTGCCCGGCTTCGGCGGCACTGTCGCGCCAGCTCAACGCGCAGCGCTTCACCGAGGATTTCGCCGCCGCCCAGCCGTTGTCGGCCGCGGTGGTGCGCGACTGGCTGGCCTCCGAACGCGGGATGGCGGCCACCCCGCACGCGCAGCGCAGCCGCGCCGACGTGAAGGTGCGGCTGCGCCCGGCGTTCGACGAACTGCCCCTGGCGTCGCTGGTCGACGCGGTCGAGGCGGCCGTCGGCACGCCGGTGCAGACCGCGGTCAAGCGCGAGGACGAGCAGGCGTTCGCGGCGCTGAACGCGGCCAACCTGATGTTCTGCGAGGACGCCGCCCGCCGCATCGCCGGCGCGCTGGCGGGCGACGCGCGCATCGAGCGCTACGAGGTCGAGGTCTCGCACTTCGAGAGCCTGCACGCCCACGACGCGGTGGCGCGGGTGGCCGGTCGCAACGACTGAAGGCGCGGCGCCCCGGCGAAGACGGCCGCGAAGGTACTGCCCGCCGCGGTCTGCCGCCCGGGCCCCGCCTGGCCGCAGCCGGTGCGCCGGCGGATGGCCGCGTCGACTTCATCTTTCGTGCGCCCCTTGCGCTCCTCCGCCTTGCGCACGCGCACCGGTCGGACGCCGGCGGAACTCACCGCGCGGATGCGTTGCGCCTTGGTATACGTGCAGGCGGTTCCTGCTACGGCCGTTCGAGCACCAGCTGGGGGTCGATGCGGACGTCGAACCAGTTCATCCCCCAGTGCAGGTGCGGTCCGGTCGCGCGCCCGGTGGCGCCGACCGCGCCGATCACCTGGCCCTGGCCGACGCGGTCGCCGACCTTCACGTCGATCCGCGACAGGTGCAGGAAGTTGCTGCTGATGCCGTGGCCATGGTCGACCAGCACGGTGCCGCCGGTGAGGTAGAGGCCGGGATCGGCGAAGGTGACGATGCCGGCGGCCGGGGCCTTCACCGGCGTGCCGGCCGGCGCGGCGATGTCCATGCCCGAGTGCGGCGAGCCGGGCTTGCCGTTGTAGACGCGGGCACGGCCGAAGCGCCCGCTGATCCGGCCCTGCACCGGCATGATGAAGCGCTGGGCGAAGTCGGCGCGCGGGTCGTCGCGCCTGCGCGCATCGGCCACGCGCGCCTGCTCGCGGCGGATACGCTCGGCGATCGCGGGCGGCGGATCGACCGTCGTCGGCGGCACGCCGTCCACGCGCTGCACCGGCCAGTCGCGCGGTGTGACCGCGACGCGCACCGTCTCGCGGCTGCCGTCGGGGCGGGTGACCGTGACCACCGCAGGGCCGGGCTCGTCGCGGCCGACGCCGAACACCACGGTGCCGTAGCCGGTGGTGCGCAGGATGCGGCCGCGGTACTCGACGTGGCTGCCGGGGGGCACCTTGCCGATCACCATCGCGCCCTGGGGCACGCTGACGGGGAACACGACGCGGTCGGCGTCGGGCGGCTGCGCGGAGGCCACGGCGGACAGGCACAGCGCGGCGAAGAAGGCGAACAGCTTCCGGTGCATCAGCGGTCGAACTCCAGGCGGCGCCCGGCCGGGGTGCCGACGATCCTTTCGCCATCCCAGGCCAGCACGCCGTTGACCCAGGTCGCGGCGATCCGCGAACGGAAGGTCGTGCCCTCGAACGGCGACCAGCCGCACTTCGACAGCACCTGGTCGCGGGTCACGGTGAAGGGCGTGTCCTCGACCAGCACCAGGTCGGCGTAGTAACCCTCGCGCAGGAAGCCACGTTCCTTCACGTCGAACAGCAGGGCCGGGGCGTGCGCGAACTTCCGGACCACTCGCGCGGTGTCGAAGTGGCCCTCGTGCACGCATTCCAGCGCCGCGACCAGGGCGAACTGCACCAGCGGCAGGCCGCTGGGCGCGCGCACGTAGGGATTGTGCTTCTCCTCCCAGGTGTGCGGGGCGTGGTCCGTGGCGAGCACGTCGATGGTGTCGTCGGCCAGCGCGCGCAGCAGGGCCTCGCGGTCGGAGGCCTCCTTGATCGCCGGGTTGCACTTGATCAGGTGGCCCAGGCGGTCGTAGTCGGCGCGGTCGAAGCGCAGGAAGTGGATGCAGGTCTCGGCGGTGATCTGCTTGCGGCTGCCGTCGGGGCGGACGAGCGGGCCGCGCTCGAACAGCTCCAGCTCGTCGGCGGTGGAGATGTGCAGCACGTGCAGGCGGGTTCCGTGACGCTCCGCTAGCTCCAGCGCCAGCTTCGTGGACCTGACGCAGGCCTCGCGCGGGCGGATGTCCGGGTGGAACCGGGCCGGGATGTCGTCGCCGTACTTCGCCCGGTATCCGGCCAGGAGCGCGTCGATGGTCGGCGTGTCCTCGCAGTGGGTGATGACCGGCACCGGGGTCTGGCGGAAGATCGCGTCCAGCGTGTCAGGGTCGTCGACCAGCATGTTGCCGGTCGAAGCCCCCATGAACACCTTCAGGCCCGGGGTGGCGCGCGGGTCGATGCCCCTCACCGCTTCGAGGTTGTCGTTGCTGGCGCCGAAGTAGAAGCCGTAGTTGGCGCGGGCGCGCCCGGCGGCGCGCGCGTACTTGTCCTCCAGCGCCTCGCCGGTCAGCGTCGGCGGGCTGGTGTTGGGCATGTCCATGAAGCTGGTGAGCCCGCCGGCCACCGCTGCGGCCGATTCGGTGGCGATGTCGGCCTTGTGCTCCAGGCCGGGCTCGCGGAAGTGGACCTGGTCGTCGATCATGCCAGGCAGCAGGCGCCGCCCGGCGGCGTCCACCACGGCTTCGCCGGGGCGGGCGGAGAGGCCGCGGCCGATCTCGGCGATGCGGTCCCCGGAAATGCGCAGGTCGCCCTCGAACTCGCGTCCTTCGTTGACGAGCCGGGCGTTGACGATCAGAGTGTCGGTCATCGGATGTCCTTGGGTACCGTGCCGCCGGCGTCGGGGCAGCCGGGCACGGGGTCATGGCCGCCGGGATGCAGCGGGTGGCAGCGGCCGATCCGGCGCAGGGCCAGCCAGCTTCCCTTCAGCGCCCCGTGGCAGGAGATGGCCTGCATGGCGTATTCCGAGCAGGTGGGCACGAACCGGCAGCGCGGCCCCAGCAGCGGGCTGACGAAGCGCTTGTAGCCGCGCAGCAGGAGGATGAGCAGGCGATCGATCACGGCCCTGTGGGAAAAGTTCCGGCGCGGTTGCCGCTGCCGCCGGGGCAGGGTATAACACCGCGCTTTCCCGTCCAAGGGAATCCAAGGGAAGTCCAGTCAAGTGGCAGTGAAGAAGACAGCGAAGAAGGCCGCCAAGCCGGCCAAGTCCGCCAAGAAGGCGAAACCCGCCGCCCGGGCCAAGGCGCCCGCGAAGAAGGCTGTCGCGAAGAAGCCGGCCGCCGGCAAGGCTGCAACGGCGAAGAAGGCTGCCGCGACGAAGAAGGCGGCGCCCGCCAGGAAGCCCGCCGCGGCGAAGAAGCCGGCGGCGAAGAAGGCGCCCGCGAAGAAGGCCGTCGCCCGCAAGGCCGCCTCCGCGTCGAAGAAGGCGGCCGTCGCGCCGAAGAAGGCTGCGCCCGCCCGCCCGGAGCCCCGCAAGGCCGTGGCCAAGAAGGCCGTGGCCCCGGTGGTGAAGTCGGCACCGGCGGCGAAGAAGAAGACGGTCGTCAAGAAGTCTGCCGCCCCGGCTCCCCAGGAGAAGCCGGAGAAGAAGGCCGCGCCGGCGCCTGGGCAGGCGAAGGCCGCCAGGCCGGCCCCCGCGCCCCGGCCCGAGGCGCGCCAGGAGGCTACGGGGCAGGCGCAGGCCGCCAGGCCCGAGGCCGCGCCCCAGGTGAAGCAGGAGGCCCCGTCCGCGCCGGCCGGGCAGCCGAAGAAGCCCGCGGCGCCGGCCAGGCGCACCCCGGCCAAGGTCGCGGTCGCGGTGTCCTCCAGCAAGCCGGCCCCGCAGGCGGCGGAGAAGCCGAAGTACAAGGTCGTGCCCTACGAGGTCGACCCCGAGACCGGCCGCCCGATCCTGCCGCCGGGCTACAAGCCCAGCCCGGACGAGGAGTACATGAACCCGCTGCAGCTGGAGTACTTCCGCCAGCGGCTGCTGCAGTGGCGCGCGGAACTGGTCGAAGAGTCCAAGCAGACCATCGAGAACCTCCGCGAGGAAGTGCGCGACATCGGCGACGAGGCCGAGCGCGCGACCCGCGAGACCGAGAACTCGCTGGAGCTGCGGACCCGCGACCGTTACCGCAAGCTGATCGCCAAGATCGACTCCACGCTCAAGCGGATCGATACCGGCGACTACGGCTACTGCGTCGACACCGGCGAGGAGATCGGCCTGGAGCGGCTGGAGGCGCGCCTGACCGCCGAGCGCACCATCGACGCGCAGGAGCGCTGGGAACACCTGCAGAAGCAGATGGGCGAGTGAGCCCGGCGGCGGCGCCGCACCTCCCTGGAAAACCCGGCCTCAGGCCGGGTTTTCCGTTTGTGGCGGGCGCAGCTCGTGGAAGTGCAGCCGGCGCAGCCGCGGCGCGCGCCAGGCGGTGACGGCGGCCACCGCCATGGTCACGCAGCCGCCGAGCACCACCGCCGGCACCAGCCCGAGCAGGCGCGCCATGCTGCCGGCGTAGAACGCGCCGATCTCGTTCGACGAACCCACGAACAGGCCGTTGATCGAGGACACGCGCCCGCGCATGTGGTCGGGCGTGGCCAGCTGCATGATGGTCGAGCGCACCACCACCGAGATGCCATCGAACACACCCGACAGCAGCAGGAAGAACGCCGACAGCCAGAACTCCCGCGACAGGCCGAAGCCGATCATGCACAGGCCGAAGCCGACCACCGCCCACAGCAGGATGCGCCCTGCGTTGCGGTCCAGCGGCCGCCGCGCAAGCCGCACGCCCACGGCCACCGCGCCCAGCGCGGGCGCGGCGCGCAGGATGCCGAGCCCTTCCGGGCCGTGGTGGAGGATGTCGTGGATGAACGCCGGAGCCAGCGAGATCGCGCCGCCGAACATGACCGCGAACATGTCCAGCGCCATCGCGCCGAGCAGGACCTGGTGGCCGAACACGAAGCGCGCTCCCTCGGCGATGCTCGCCAGGACCGGCGCGCGCTGCGCCCGGGGCGCGGGCTCGCCGGCCCGGATGCGCAGGATCGCGGCGACGGCCAGCGCCGCCAGCAGCACCGACGTGCCGTAGGCGACCGCCTTGCCGCCGAGGGCGACGAGCAGGCCTGCCAGCGCCGGCCCCAGGACCAGCCCGGCCTGGAACATGATGCTGCCCAGGCCGGCGCCGCTGACGAACTGTCCGCGCGGCAGCACGCGCGCGAACAGCGCGTTGTAGACCGGGCCGAGGAAGGCGCGCACGCAGCCGGTCAGCGCGATCGCCGCGTAGATCGCGCCAACGCCCGCCGCCCACCAGCCGGCCGCGATCGCCGCCAGCAGCAGCGGCGTGACCGCCAGGCCGGAGGCGGCGACGGCGCCCAGCCTGCGGCGCGGGAGCACGTCCACCAGGTGGCCCGCGAACGGCGCCACGCAGAAGTAGGGCAGCACTTCCGCCAGGCCGACCAGGCCCAGCATCCATGGGTCCCGGGTCAGCTCGTAGACGTGCCAGCCGACCGTCACCGCCACGCCCTGGTAGGAAAGGATGGTGCAGATCCGGAACGCCATCAGCAGGCGGAAACCCGGATTGCGCAGTGGCGCCGCGCGGCCGGCGGCAGCGGTGTCCGTGCCTGCGCTCACGCCAGCGCGCGGCGGGCCGCGTCGCGGATGAATTGCAGCAGCGCGGCCAGGCCGTTGCTGCGGGTCGGCGACAGGTGCCTGGCCAGGCCGATGTCGGCGATGTAGTCCGCCTCGGTATCGAGGATCTCCCGCGCGCTGCGCCCGGAGTACACGCGCAACGCGAGGTAGATCAGGCCCGAGACGATGGCCGAGTCGCTGGCGGCGTGGAAATCGAGCCGGGACGCATCGCCCTCGGGCACGATCCAGACCATGGACTGGCAGCCGTGCAGGCGATGCTCCTCGGTCTTCCACTCGTCGGGGAAGGGCGGCAGCTTGCGGCCGAGGTCGATCAGGTACTGGTAGCGCTCGGACCAGTCGCCGAAGAAGGCGAACTCGTCGCGGATCGCCTGCTGCGCCTCGGCGGCGGTGGGTTCGAGGGGGAAGGGGCTGCTTGTCACTGGTTTCTCGTCAATGGTGGTGGCCGCCCCTGGCGCGGCCTGCGGGTTCCGGGGCGCCCGGCCCGGCCGTCGTCCCCAGAGGCTTCCGGAAGCGCGCCAGGCAGGGGACGTGTCCGTTCAGGCGCGCTTCCAGCGCACTCCCTGCGGCGTGTCCTCGAGCAGGATGCCCTCGGCGGCCAGCTGGTCACGGATCGCGTCGGCGCGGGCGAAGTCGCGCGCCCTGCGCGCGGCCTGGCGTTCGTCGATCAGCGCCTGGATGCGGGCGTCGTCCTCGCCGGATGCGCCGCGCGAGAACCAGGCCGCCGGGTCCTGCCGCAGCAGGCCGAGGGCCAGCCCGGCGCCGAGCAGTTCGCCCTTCAGGCGCGCGCGGCCGGCCGGGTCGGCGGCCTTGCGCGCTTCGCCGGCGATGCGTGCCAGCTCCGCCAGCGCTGCCGGGGTGTTGAGATCGTCGTCGAGTGCGTCCTCGATGGATTGCGGGATCGCCGGGGAGGCTTCCACGCCCGCCAGGTCGCGCAACGTGCCGTAGAGGCGGTCGAGCGTGCGTACGCTCTGCTCGATCAGCGCGTCCGACCAGTCCAGCGGCTGCCGGTAGTGGGCGGTGAGCAGGGCGTAGCGCAGGGCCTCGGGCGGATGCCTGCGCACCAGGTCGTGGACCTTCTCGATGTTGCCCAGCGACTTGCTCATCTTCGCGCCGGAGATGGTGAGCATGCCGTTGTGCAGCCAGAACCTGGCGAAGGGCCTGCCGCCGTGGGCGCACTCGCTCTGCGCGACCTCGTTCTCGTGGTGCGGGAACTGCAGGTCCACGCCGCCGGCGTGGATGTCGATGGTCTCGCCGAGGTGCGTGGCGGCCATCGCCGAGCACTCGATGTGCCAGCCGGGGCGGCCACGGCCCCAGGGCGAATCCCAGCCCGGCAGGTCGTCGGTGGAGGGCTTCCACAGCACGAAGTCGCCGGGGTCGCGCTTGTACGGTGCCACCTCGACACGCGCGCCGGCCAGCATTTCCTCCGGGTCGCGCCGCGACAGCTTGCCGTAGTCCGGGAAGCTGGCCACCGAGAACAGCACGTGCCCCTCGGTGGCGTAGGCGTGGCCGGAGGCGATCAGGCGCTCGATCATCGCGATCATCTGCGCGATGTGGCCGGTGGCGGTGGGCTCGATGTCGGGGGCGAAGTCGCCGGTCACGCCCAGCGCGGCCATGTCCTCGCGGTACGCCTCGGCGTAGCGGCCGGTGATCACCGAGATCGGCACCCCCGCCTCGGCGGCGGCGGCATTGATCTTGTCGTCCACGTCGGTGATGTTGCGCGCGTAGCGCAGGCCGCCGTAGCGGCGGCGGAGCAGGGCGGCCAGCACGCCGAACACCACCGGGCCGCGCGCGTTGCCGATGTGCACGTAGTTGTAGACCGTCGGCCCGCAGACGTACATCGTCGGGCAGGCGGGATCGAGCGGCTCGAAGGGTTCGATGCGGCGGGTCAGGCTGTTGTAGAGGCGCAGGCTCATCGTGCGTCCGGGCAGTCCAGACACGCGATTCTAGCGGACGCGGCGCCCATGACAGCCCTGATTCAGCCCCCGGCAGGCGTCCGCCTCTACACTTCCCGCAGGTTGCCTGGAAGTCCTTGCCACGGGAAAACCATGCCGTGCCTGTCCCGCCTCCTGCCGATGTTGCTGCTTGCCCTGCCGGCGGCCTCCGCGTGGGCGCAGCAGCAGGAGGATTTCCGCCAGGTGGAGAACGTCCGCATCGACTACGCCCACGTGCTCCGCGCCGAGCCCGTGTACGAGACCCTGCGCGCGACCAGCATGGTCGAGCGCTGCGAGGAGGACCAGGCCCCGCACAGGGCCGAGGAGGCACCGCAGCCTGCCCAGCGCGGCGGGCTGTCCCGGGTGATCGATGCGGTGAAGGGGGCACTGGGCGCGGAGCCGAAGGTGGAGGAGGTGGCACCCTCGGCGGGCGGCAAGTGCCGCATGGTGCCGGTGGAGCGGGAGTTCCGGCGCCCCGTCGCCTGGGACGTCGACTACGTCCACAAGGGAGTGAAGTACCGCTCCCGGCTGCCCTACGACCCCGGCAACCGCCTGCGCGTCCGCGTCTCGGTCACCCCGGTGATCGCGCCCGAGGAGCCGTAGGACCCTCCGGCCCTTGCGGCGGCGACCCCGCCATGCGACCATGCGCGGCGTGAAAATCACCTTGGCCCGCGTCGAGATCCTGACCTCCGCCCGCATGGCGTCCGGGATGACTTCGCGTGCCCGCCGACCGGAACCCCGCATCTAGCGCTGGGCCACCGGAGGTTTTCGCCTGTTCGACCGGAACCCAGCCCCGAGGCTGGGTTTTTTCGTTTCAGCACCCGACACGACCGCCACCGACGCCAGGATGACGCCATGAAGCACTTCCTCAACACCCAGGACTGGAGCCGCGACGAGCTGGACGCGCTGCTGGCGCAGGCCGCCGAGTTCAAGAAGCACCGCCTCGGCAACCACCTGAAGGGCAGGTCCATCGCGCTGGTGTTCTTCAACCCGTCCATGCGCACCCGTACCAGCTTCGAGCTGGGCGCCTTCCAGCTCGGCGGCCACGCCATCGTCCTGCAGCCCGGCAAGGACGCCTGGCCGATCGAGTTCGACTTGGGCACGGTCATGGACGGCGAGGCCGAGGAGCACATCGCCGAGGTGGCGCGGGTGCTGGCCCGCTACGTGGACCTG
>CALLKI010000061.1 GCA_938008415.1 uncultured Luteimonas sp.
TGCCGGCGCCAGAACCCGAACCTGCGCGTGGTGGGCCTGACGGCCACGCCGTACCGGCTGCAGGGCCAGGCGGTGCCCGTGTGCGGTCCCGAGCACATCCTGACCGAGATCGCCTACGAGGCCCGCATCCCGGACCTGATCCGGGACGGCTACCTGTGCCCGCTGGTGTCGAAGTTGGGCGACAAGCCGGACCTGTCCGGCGTGCACGTGCGCGGCGGCGAATACGTCGAGGACGAGCTGGCGGGCGCCATGCTCAAGCTGGTCGAGCGCACGGCGGATGATCTGGTGGCCCGCGCCGCCGAGCGCAACGCCTGGATCGTGTTCTGCGTCAACGTGGCGCACGCGGAGGCGGTGCGTGACGCGCTGGCAAAGCGAGGCATTGCGGCCGGGCTGGTGCATGGCGGCACGCCTGCCGGAGAGCGCGACGCGCTACTGGCAGACTTCCAAGCCGGCCGCCTGCGCGCGATGGTCAACGTCAACGTGCTGTCGGAGGGCTTCGACGCCCCGCACATCGACTGTGTCGCCATGCTGCGCCCGACCAAGAGCCCGGGCCTCTACTATCAGCAGGTCGGGCGCGGCTTCCGGCTGCACCCGTCGAAACAAGATTGCCTGGTGCTCGACTACGCCGGCAACGTGCTCGAGCATGGCCCCGTCGACCAGATCCGCGTGCGGCGGGCGAAGCCCGGGAAGGCGGCCGCGGTGCAGACGGGCAAGGCGAAGCAGTGCCCCGGGTGCGAAGCGCTGCTGGCGGTCGGCGTGCGCACTTGCCCGGACTGCGGCCACCAGTTCACCACCGGCACCCCGGACCACCTCGACCGGCCCGTGGGCGCGCCGGTGCTGTCGACCGAACGCGAGCGCGTGGTGCGCGAGCACCGCGTCGACTCAGTGAAGTACAGCCGGCACCCGGGCAAAGGCGGCAAGCCCGACAGCCTGCGCGTGACGTACCAGTGCGGCCTGCGCCGCATTTCGGAATGGGTGTGCCTGGAGCACGGCGGCTTCGCCGGCCGCAAGGCGCTGGAATGGTGGCTGCGCCGCGACCCGGTCGCTGTGCCCCCGCGCACCGTGGAGGAAGCCTTGGAGCGCGCCTACGGCCTGCCGACGCCGGTGGCGATCACGGTGGACGAGACGGACAAGTACCCCACCGTGCTGGGCCACACGTTCCCGCCACCGGGCGAGGCCGCGCCGGCCGACCCGCTGCCCAAGGCCCGGCAGACGCCGGCATGGCTGACGGCGGCGATCGGCGGCCTTTCTGCCGCTTGACACGTCTACCCGCTAGGTAGACACTAGCGCAACAGGACTGGAGCAAGCGGCATGACCACAGACACGATCCACACGTGCAGTTATTCGTGCGAGCGCCCGGGATGCATCCGTGCGCAGCGGGATGAGCTGGTGGCCAAGGTCGAGGCGCTGCGAGCTGAGGTGGAAGCGTGGCGGGAACTGTCGGATCACGTTCGCGTCGGGGCATGTAAAGCCATCTGGCCGGATCGCTACGTTGATGAACGTATCCGCGATGTTGCCGCCGCGCTCAAACGAGCCGAGCGGCTGGCGGAGGCGCTGAAAGAGATCCGGAGCCGAAGCGCGATGAATTTGGCGATGAACCCCAATCCGTATGAACTCACCGCCCTGCTGGGCGACATCCACCAGATCGCCGACTCTGAACTGTAGGAGGAGGAGGACAGCATGAGCAAGATCGACGACGGAGGCCCGGCGTTTCCTGGCCAGTGGTACGACTTCCAGCCCCTTACAGGTGAGCAGGTTGTGCGTGAGCAATGGGGTGGCATGACCCTGCGCGACTACTTCGCGGCGAAGGCGATGCAGTCCCTGATATCTAAGCACGGCTTCATCAGCGATGAGATTAACTTTGCGGCAGAACATTCATACGAAATTGCCGACGCCATGCTCCGCGCACGGGAGGCGAGCAATGACTGACCGCTACGAACGCATCCGTGCCGCGCTGGCGAGGAGGCGGTGATGTGCGATGAGGTGATCTTCCATGGGCGCTACCTTCACACGATCGAGGACTTGCAGTCTGCCCTAGGTGGCGGCGAGATCGTGTCGAATCGCCAGTGCGGCTACACCGAGGACGACCTGCTGCCGCACTGCTGCCTGTGCCCGGTCGATCTGGCGCAGACGGCGGCGAAGAATGGCCTGCGCTTGTGGCCTTCGTCGGAGGGCGAAGGCGTGTGGATCCTGTCGAACGATGACAGCCACCCGGAGCAGGGGCGATACGTCAGGCTCGAGATGCGAGGGGAGGAGCCGCATGCCGTGTTCAGAGCACCACTGCCCCGCGCGACCATCGAGTGCCAGTCCATCGACGGCGTTTGGTACTGGGGAATGTCATTCTCGACAGGCATGGGCGGGGAAGGCTTCGCCCCGCTGCCGAAATGGCAGCACACGGCCGGCAGCGAGGAAGAGGCGATCCTGTCCGCCGCTGACCACATGCGACGCCGGATCGAGCGGAACTCCGCCTGGAAGGCAGCCGGTGCAGACATCCTGCGATGGCTGGAAAGCGTTGAGGCGAGAAGGCAGCGGGCTCTGTTTTAGGAGACGTGGCGATGACTGACTTGATCGAGAGGCTGCGCGCCGTGAAGTGGGAAGTGACCGACGATTGCGGTCGGATGCCGGACGACCCGACGCACAAGTGCGTGTTCGTGGACATGCGGCCCGCCGAGTTTCAGGCGCTGCTCCGCGAAGCCGCCGACGCGCTGGAAGCGGCGCGGGTGGAGCGCGAGGCGCTGCTGGATGCCCTGCGCCAAATCGCAGAGTGGCCGGACGGCGGGAACCGCTACGGCCAAGAGAAAATCAAGCGCTTCGCCCAGCACACCATCGACGCCGCCATCGACCAGGCGCGCGGGAAGGGGGTGGCGGGTGGAGCGTAATACGTGGAAGTCCGTCGAGGCCGCGCTCGCGTGCGCAGCCATTATCACGATCATCGTGATCTGGACCAGCAGCGCAAACGACAGGGAGAGGGAGAAGGCGCGAGATTGCGACCTGATGGGGGTCGCCTTGCTCAACGGCAAGCCCTACAAGTGCAGCCGCCTCGCCCCCGACTCCCCCACCCCACCGGACCCCGGACATGGGAGGGAGGGCGGGAATGGCGGGTGAGCTGGTCCTGTCCCGTCGGGAAGTAGCCGAGCTGTGCCGGACGCCCCAGCGCGCCCGCCAGGTCGCATTCCTGCGGGCCAACGGCATCCGGCACTACGTGGACGCCCATGGCTGGCCTGTTGTCCTTCGGTCCGCCGTTGAGGGAGACTCAAGGGCAGCCACCGCCGCCCCGGCGTGGAAGCCGAACAAGGCCGCCTGATGGGTCGCAAGCCGAGCAAGCCGAACGCCATCCCCCGCCTGCGCGCCCGCCGGCAGAAGTCCGGCCGCGTGCTGTACTACTACGACCACGGGGTCGGGCCGGACGGCAAGCGCCGCGAGGAGCCGCTGGGCGCGGACTACGGGCTGGCGATCAAGCGGTGGGCGGAGATCGAGCACGACAGGACCCCGCCGGCCGCCGCCGTGCTGACGTTCCGGCATGTCGCGGACCGCTACCGGGTCGAGGTGATCCCGACGAAGGCCCCGCGCACGCAGAAGGACAACGCGCACGAGCTGGGCTGGCTGCTGCGTTTCTTCGATGACCCGCCGGCGCCGTTCGAGCAAATCCGGCCGATCCACGTCCGGCAGTATCGGGACTGGCGGACGGCCAAGGTGCGCGCCAATCGCGAGATCGCCCTCCTGTCGCACATCTGGAACTGGGCGCGCGAGAAGGGCTACACGGACCTGCCGAACCCGTGCGAGGGGGTGAAGCGGAACCGGGAAGATGGGCGCGACGTGTACGTCGAGGACGCCGTGTACCGGGCCGTCTACGCCCACGCGGATCAGCCGCTGCGTGACGCCCTGGACCTGGCCTACCTGACCGGCCAGCGCCCGGCGGACGTGTGGGCGATGGACGAGCGGCAGGTGACGCAGAGCGGCCTTCTCGTGCGCCAGGGCAAGACCGGGGCCAAGGTGGAGATCGCGATCGAGGGGGAGTTGGCGGCCCTTCTGGACCGCATCCGGCGGCGCAAGGCTGGGCTGACGCTGCGGTCAACCCGCCTGATCGTGGACGAGCGCGGGCTGGCGCTGGGGCGCGACGCGCTGCGCTACCGGTTCGACAAGGCGCGGCGGCTGGCAGGCGTCGAGAAGGGGCAGTTCCAGTTCCGTGACCTGCGCGCGAAGGCGGGCACGGACAAGGCCGACCGAGCCGGGGATATCCGCCAGGCGCAGGCCCAGCTTGGGCACGCATCGGTCGTGATGACCGAGCACTACGTGCGCAAGCGCAGGGGCGCGAAAGTCACGCCGACCCGCTGAATTGCGGAGCGCGCCCCGGATTGCGGAGCGCACCGGATCAGCGGAAAGCATTGCCGGATATGGTGGGCCGTGTTGGAATCGAACCAACGACCAGCGGATTAAAAGTCCGGGCAATATTCCAGCCGAAACAATGAATTAGGCCGTTCCGCGCTCCGCAAACGGAAATTTGCGACCCCTCAATTTCGCCGGGGAAAACTGATGTTCGGCTTGGATTGCGGAGCGGAAATCTGTCCTCCCACCCCAGCTCGACGTGCTGCCCCCCGCTCCGCCGAGCCGACGTGCGCAGCGCTAGAGACCGGCCCGCGCGTGGGAACGGCAGACCCCGGAGGGGCGGCACCGCGCGGGCCGGCCGGTGGCGATCATGCCGCGACCGCGAGCCGCCGGCAGTCGGCCGGCGCCTGAGGGGCGTGTCGGGGAACTCCTACAGCACCGCCCCGCAGCCACCAGCCACGGCTCGACGTTCGCGGCGATCACCCAGCCCGCCGCGCGCGGAGCCGCCAGGGATTAAGGGGCTGCCTCCAGGTTGCCATCCAGGTCCCAGGTGTCCGCGGCGCGCTTGATGAGCGTGGCCTTCGCCCACTGCTTGCGCAGCTTCAGGGTCTCCGGCGTGCGGATGGTGACGCCGGAGTCGGCCACAACGGTCACCTGACCGGTGCCGTCCTGCCCGATGTCGATGCGCGTGCCGACAGGGAAGGCTACCGAGCTGTCCGCCGGCACCGTCACGTTCTTGGCGGTCGCCGCGTTGATGGTCACCAGCTTGAACGCGTCGGTGAGCTGCAAGGTGTAGTCGTCGGCCTGGATGTTCTCCTGCGTGGCCTGCGCCAGCGCGCGCAGGTCGGTGATGGAGTAGCCACTGTCCTTGATGGCCTTGCCGGTGCCGCCGTCGAAGACCGCGATGCGGCTGTCCTCCGCGCCAGCCGGGCCCACGACATCGCCTTTCTCTGCCCAGCCGGGCACGCCAGCAATAACGGTGAGCACCTGGCCCTCGGCACCGATGGCCAGCCGCGCCGGCTTGCCGTCGCTGCCGCCATAGATCAGGTCGCCGGCCGCGGTCATCGGGTTGCGCACCACCGGGCCGGTCACGTAGTCGTGCGCCGTCGCATCCCAGAGCAGGCCGTCGTCGTCGGCGGTGCCGGGGTACAGCGAGAGGCGCGCGGAGTTGCTCGGCGGCCCCTCCCTGCTCCAGGCCGAGCCGTCCCAGACCCAGTAGTCGCCATCGATCACGTAGGCGTCGTTGACGTTCGCGCTGCCCGGCAACTGGTCCACGGAATCCAGCTCGCCCAGGACGTTGTAGCCGTCCGTGGGCACCGCCTTGGTCAATCCGGCGCCGGCGGTCATGGCGTCCACCACAGGCCAAAACCCGCGCTCGCCGGCTGCGTTGGTGCCGTAGTAGCTACCGCCAGCCGGGTTGTCCTGGTCCTGCCGCAGCTGGACGGTGCCGCCCCGCACGACAATCGAGCTGATACCGCGGAGCTGTCCAGCTCCGCCGTGCTCCAGGTCGGCCACGCGGCGCGCCAGCTCCGCGAGATCCAGCGTCTGGCCGGTCGCTTGCCGCACGTATGCGACGAGGTCGCGCAGGAAGCGGTAGAACTCGACCGGCAACGGGCGCCCCTGCGCGTCGCGCCACGCGTGCGAGCCGGGCAGAATCGGGGAGTCGCTCACGACGCCGGCACCCGCTTGCCGATGGCGAGCCAGGTGAACGGGACGGCCACGTTGATGGCCTTCCAACTCTTGTTGTCGTCGTCGGCCAGGGAGAAGTTGGCGGTGAAACCGCCGGTCGCAGGGTTGGTGCAGGTCGCGCAGACCAGCGAGCCGTTGGCGGTGATCGTGCCCAGGCGCGGGGTGATCCCGATGTAGTACGGCGCATCATCGAACGCTGCAGGGAAGGTCACCGCCTTGACCGTCGACTTGTCGCCGCTGGCCGGCGCGCTGTCGCTGCCCCACATGACGCGCACATCGCCCAGCTGGATGTACCCGGCGCCGCCCGGGCTGACATCCGGCTCCGGCGGCTCGTAGGGTTCCGGCTGGTTCTGCAGCTGGAAGCCGTCCCCGGCAGCGTTCACGACCACCATCATGCCGGCCGACCCGGTCGGGTCGGGCAGCTGGGGCCACGGGCCAGACCACTGGAATCCGGTGCCATCGGAGGTCAGGTATTCGCCCTGGTGACCGGTCGGGTCCGGCAAGCTGCTGGTGGCTGGGGCCGGGTCGCGGATCTCCACGGCGGCCACGATCGCCGACCCGTCTGCGGCCTCGAACCGGACCGTATAGTCCCCCTCGCCCCACACCTGGGCCTGCAGCCGACCGGCGGCGTCCAGCACCACAGGATTCGGGTTCGGGACCGTCTGGGCGAAGTCCTTCCAGGTGGTCTTGGGGGTCGTGGTGCCGCGCTCGTAGAAGTGCAGCCTGCCGCCCGGCGCCGGCGCGGTGCCGAGCAGGTTGTCGAGGGCGACCAGGGGGTCGATCAGCTGATGGACGGACATGGGATCTCCTGAAAAGCGAAGCCCCGGGCGTGCCGGGGCTGTGGTAAAAAGGCGCCGAACGGAAGCACCTCGCCGGCGGGTATACCTTGGATGCATGGACGAGCACGGCTGGAGCCCATGAGCATGACCGACAAGCCGAAGATCGACCTCTCCCAGCCTGGCGGCCGGCCACGCGCCTGGCACGAGCAGGACACCTCTGACTCAGTGTGGCTTGGCGACCTGGGGATGTTCGCCAAGCTCGGGATCGCCGTCCTTCTGCTCGTTGGTGGCGCCTGCCTGTTTCTGGTCCAGCTGCTGAAGCACGCTGGCTAGCTCGACCAGGTCCTCGTCGCCGCTCTTCTGCCCAGCCACGCGCATGGACTCGATGGCGGCCGCGATCGCGCCTTTCGGTAGCACCGTGGTCGCCGCCAGCCTGCGCACCACCTCTGGGTTGGTCATCCAGCGCGCCATGAGGTTGGCGCCCACACCAGCGGCCACGAGGTAAGCGGTCCCGCCAGTGAACAGGCTTCCGACCAGAGAGGCGCCGTATGTGTACGCCGCCGCGCGGTTCGCGGTGCCAGACGGGTTCTGGTAGACCTTCGACCCCTGCTTGACGTTCTCCGCCACCCTGGCGATCCGGTCCATTGCGGCCGAGAAGCCCGGCCCATAGCGGTCGAACAGCGCGCGCCGCGCCTCCGGGCTGACCCGGTTCCAGTTGGTCAGGAACGTGGCGGCGCTGAACTCATCCGATGCGTTCATGCCGGCCTGGCCCGGCGTCGGCATGCCCATCCGCTTGATGACCGCTGCGGTGACCGCCTTCTGGCCGTCGCGCGGCAGGGACTGCATGACCGCCCGCAGGGTGGTTCCGCCGTCCCTGGTGCCCTGCATGACCGCGTTGAAGATCCGCTCGGGACCGCCGTGCTTGTCCACGATGCGCTCCACCAGCTCCAAGCGGTCAGCCACGGCGCGGGTGTAGTTGTTCGCCCGCTGCGCCGCGGCCGCGGCTTCCGGACCCGCCGCCTGGGCGGCCCGCTCCATGTCGGCGGACAGCGCGCGGTAGATCCGGCGCAGCTCTCGCGCCGGGGTGTCCGGCGACAGCGAGTAGTCGGAGATCGCCTCGCCGATGTCGGTGCGGATGCGCTTCAGGGCCTCGTAGCTGATCTGGCCGCCGCCGGCCGCCATGTCCTGCTCCAGCGTCTGCCGGAGCTGCTGGATCTTCGGGTTCACCAGGGCCGCAGTCGTGGCCTTCGCACCAGGGTTGGGCGTGGTCAGCTCCACGACGGTCTGCCAGGTGTTCGGCAGCGCCACCGGGGTCTCTCCGGGGATGTAGCGGTCCGCGTTCCAGTACAGCGCCCGCTTCATCGCATTGGTGTTGCCGGTGAACGTCTTGATGCCGCGCTCTATGGCCCGGCCGGCGCGCTCACCGCTGGCATTCGGGGACAGGCCGTCAGCCATCCTGCGCAGGCCGGCGCTGATGTCGTCGGCCTGCCGCTCCGCGAACCGGGACATGACGCCGGCCGAGGTCGGGCCGCCGGCCAGCAGGTTCTCGATGCCTTGCATCGCCCAGTTGCCCGAGGCCTGGCCCACCGACGGCGTGGCACCGAGCCGGGCGAAGTCCTCGATGGTGCGCTGCATCTGTTCGCCGGACCGGCCGCGCACGATGCCGCGCAACGTGGCGCCGGCGCCGGCGGTGCCGGCACCCGGCGCCAGGCCGCCGAGCAGGCCAGCCGCGGCCTGCGTGCCCTCGCCCGCCCCGGCCTCCCGCGCGGTGCCGGCAGCGGCAGCGCCCGTGGCGGTGCTGACCGTCTGCAGGCCAGGCTGGGCCGTCAGCAGCTCCGCCAGCCGGTTGCGCGCCGTAGGCGCGGCGGCGCTCACGGCCGAGCGCCCGGCGTTGAGCAGGCCGCCCAAGCCCAAGGTCAGGCCGGTACCGGTCAGCGCCTCGCCGACGTCGCCCAGCACACGCTCGCCGGCGGTCTCCGGCTTCGGTAGGCCCAGCCGGTCTGCCAGCGCGGACGCGGCCTCCCGGTAGGTCGGCTGGTCGCCGGGGACCAGGTAGTAGTTGAAGGCGTCGCCGCCGATGGCTCCGATCAGCGACCCGGCACCCTGGATGACCGAGCGCGCCGACATGCCGAGGTCGCGCATCAGGCCGCCCTGCTGCGGCTGGGCGGTCTGGGCCTGGGATTCCGGTATGCCGCCGACGATGTCGATCTCCAGCGAGGGCTCTTTGCCGCCCTCGTCCCGCAGCCGCCCGGCCTCGTCAGCCGCGGCCGGCACTGCGGCGGCGTAGCGTGCCCACGGGCCCTCGGCCGGGGGCTCGGCCAGGGCCGCGGCCACCATGTCCTTCTGCTGGTACTTCTCCCACGGGCCAGCCATTAGATGCGCTCCCAGTTGCTCGGATTGGCCGGGTCACCGCCCTTGAAGCGATACCCGTCCTCGATGGTCCCCGGCGCCGGCGGACGCGGCCCGCCGGACTGCTGCTGCCGCCCCTGCTGGCCCTCCTCCCGAAGCGACTGCTCCACCGCGGCCCGCCAGCGGGCGTAGTGGTCGCGCACGCGCTGCAGGTTCGCCCGCAGCTGCTCCGGGCTCTGGTTCGGGTCGAGGTTGGCCACGGTGGACTGCAGGGCCACCAGCTCCTGCACCGCGATGGCGCCCAGCGCGCCGCCGGTCGGGGAGGCCTCGCGCATCTGCTGCAGGCGGTCGAAGCCGAGGTTCGCCTTCACCGTCTCGATCTCGGCCGCCAGGTTGTAGGCCGGGCTGCCTTCGACGCCGCGCAGGCGGGCGCCCACGAAGCCGGTCGACATCGGGCCGATCATCTGCAGCGCGCGGTCGATCGAGGTCTCGACGTTCCGGGCTGCCTGCAGGGCCTGCTGGAAGCGCTGCTGGCGCTTCGGTGCCTCGGCCTGCTGCTCGGCCTGTGCCTCGGCCAGCCTCTTCTGCCGAGCGGCGTCGGCCTCCGCCGCGGCCATGGCCGGGGCGAACTGCAGCTGCACACCGAGCTTGGCGGCCTCGGTCGCGGCCGCTTCCTCCTCCTTGGTCCGGCCGGCGCCGATTCCCGGGGGCGCGACCAGTCCGCCGCGCTGCATGTCGGGCACCAGCAGGGGCGCGCCCGCCGAGGGCGCAGACGGCGCGGGCGCGGCGGCCGCCGGGGGCACGCCGGCAGACGCAGGAGCGCTGGCGCTCTGCCGCTGCAGCCCCTGCAGGTAGACCTCGGTCGCCTGCGCCGCCTGCTCGTCCGGCAGGCCAGCCGCCCGGAGCTGCTGGTAGTAGGCGTTTGCGAGCTTGGCCGCCTCCTCCGCATCGGCCGGGGTGCCCGTGACGGCCGACGGAGCGCCGCGCTGCGGCGTGGCCGCCGGCGCGGTCGGCGCGGGCATGCCCATTGCGGCCGGGCCGCCGAGCTGCACCCATCCGCCCACCCGCTCGTCGTAGTACTCCAGCGCGCCCGTGCGCGGATTCTGGCGGGACGGGCGCGGGCGGCCGTCGCCGATGTCGATGCTGTCGAAGCCGAAGCCAGCGCTGCTGGCCCGGCCCTCCTGCCCCAGCGCGATCTTCGCGGCCTGCTGGTACTCGGGGGTGCCCGGCTTGAGCCCAGCGGCCTCGGCCATCAGCTGGAACTGGCGGTACCCGGCCGGCGCGCCCTCGGCGGGCCGGATCTGGTAGCTCGCCAGCTGCTCCAGCCCGGGGAGGAAGGCGTCGTCCCACTCCAGCGGCACGTCGCCCAGGCCCAGCTGCCGGGCCTCCTGCGCCAGCTGCGGATAGATGCCGCGCACGGCGTCACGCTGGCCCGCCTTGGCCATGCCGACGATGTAGCGGGCCTTCGCCGCGAGGCTGCCGACCCGGTCGGTGTCGCGCTTCCCGAAGGCCTGCTCCGCCTGCAGGGCCACAGTCGGGCTCGACTGCGCGACCTGCCCCAGCAGGGCCGTCCGCTCCTGCGCCGGGGCGCTGTAGGCCAGGCCGAGAAGGCGGTTCTGGTAGCGCTGGCGGCCGCGGTCCTCTCCAGCGCGAACCTGAGCCAGCATGTTGTACAGGTCGGCCATGCTCAGCCCCTCCGCCCGTGGTACCAGTCAGCCAGCATGCCGCCGCCCAAACCGACCAGCTGGGTCATGGTGTCGGCCTGGTCGCGGTAGCTGCTGGCCCGCGCGTCGGCCGCGCCCAGCGCCAGGCGACCTGCGTTGCTGGCGTAGTTGGCGCCCAGCGTGCCGAGGCCCGAGGCCGTGGTCTGGCCCAGGCCGGCCAGGCTGGCCAGCCGGTTGTAGTAGTTGCCGTAGTTCTGCGTCGCCAGCCCCGAGGCGTAGGCCATGCGGTCCGCGTCGGCGCCGCCCGACCACAGCGCTCCCCGCGCGGCGGCGCTGCGGTCCAGCCCCTTGAGCCCCTCGGTCAGGGCGAACTGGTAGTCCGGCGACGCGGTGAACGAGGAGAAGTTGCCCGAGTTCAGCTGCTCGAGCTGATGCAGCGCCCGCTGGCCGGCCTGCAGCCAGGGCATCTGGTCCTCGCGTGCCAGGTCGAACTGCCGGCGCTGCTCTGCGGTGGCCGCGTCGTAGCCCTTCTGCTGGGCGGCGGCCGCCTTCTTGTCGCCATAGTAATTCGCGGCGACACCCGCCAGGGCGGCGCCTGCCTTGATCCAGGACATGACCTCTCCTCAGTCGTTCGCGATGGCCGGCACGGGCGGCTCCGGCACGATGAACTTCGCCTCGATGGCGGCCAGGTCGGTCAGCCTCGTGGCGTGCACGTTGATCCAGGTAACGTCGGTCAGGGCCAGGCCGACCTTCCTGCAGCCCGGCGGCGAGACGAACACATGCGGTGCGCTCAGCTCGCGCACGGTGCCGTCCTCGCTGGTGGCCCGGATGGTGCCCCGGGCCAGGATGTTCACGGTGGAGGTGCGGTGCCGCTTGCCGACCATGACCGTGCCGGCCTTGGCGTGCATGACGCGGCAGTACACCCCGTCGGCAAAGTGGTGCTCGTACTCGAACTCGGCCGGCGGCAGGCCCGCCATCGCCCATTCCAAGGCCCGGATCTGCGCGTCGTCCGGCGCGTCCGGCAACTGGACCAGCTCAGCCACCCTCCACCTCCAATCGCGCAGCGGCGCCCATCAGGTGCGCCGGACACGGCGAGGTCACGCGGATGGTGATGTCGAAGCGCCGCGCCTGCCCGAAGCGGTTGAATCGCACGCGGCGGGAGTACTCGCCCAGCTCGCCCAGAGACTTCTCGCGCGTGGCGATGCGATGCACCTGCCCGTTGCGCTGGACGGTCAGCTGCACCTTGCGATCGGTGAAGGACCGAGCCGCCCGCGGCCTGAGGCCGGACTGGTCGAAGTCGACCAGGAACTCAAGCCGTAGGCCGTCGTTCATCGACACGTGGTTGAGGATGCGGACCTCGGCCGGCTGCCCATCCTCACCCACCGGCGGGGTGAACTCGACATCGAATCGGTCACGCTGGCGGCGGTACCGTAGGAGGCCGTCGCGCACATAGGCCAGGATCACGTCGGAGTTCGCCACGTTGAACGGGCGCGCATCGTCCAGCGTGATCCGGGGATTGACCACGACCGCGGCCAGCTGCGTCACGGTCATGCCCGGAACGAGTGGGTCATACCAGCGCAGGAACGCCGCGCCGGTCACGTCCACCAGGGCCAGGTACGGCAGGCCGTTCTGATCGAAGGCCAGCGACACCTCGCGCAGCGCTTCCGGGTGCGTGTAGAGGGTCGACTCGGCCACGCCCTCGGCCGACAGCAGGACATGCGGGCCGTCGATTCGGGCACGCCACAGGCGGTGCGTCAGCCCCAGCGAAGTGTCCTGCACCGCAACCGGGCCCCAGTGCTCGGACACATCGTCGCGCATGCTCCACGGGTTGAGCAAACGCGCCGGCGCGGGCGCAGACGACAACCGCTCCTCCGGGATCACGGCGCGTACCTCCCCCAGGTCAGGCGCAGGGTGATGTCGAAGAGGTGATCTGAGGTTTTCATGATCCGCGGCGTAAATCCGATCTGGAACGAACAGCTGCCGAATGGCAGCATCATCGCGCCGATGCCGCTGGGATCATTAGCCATGTCCAGGCCATAGGCGGCCTTCACGTCGGTGTAGTAGCTGTTGGGGATGTACGGGGGCGACGTGTACCCCGCGGACGGGACGCTGACCTTCGTGCCTGTCGGGCCATCGGTGATGCCCTGGATCCCGGAGCTGGCCCCCGTAAACGCCGCCGCCTGCTGGCGCAAGCCAAAATTCCAGCAGGTGTAGGTGGTGTATTCGTCGCCCCATCCAGGCAGGTTGGTGCCGGCGGGATTCCGGTTCACATAGCAGGGCCTAATCACGTAGTCGATCGCCCCGGACACCCCACCCGCTGGCACGATCGTTCCGGTGACGTCGCCAGGGATGTAGAGGCGCTGGCGCACGGTCACGTCCAGGATCTCGTCGGCCAGCACCGTTACCACAATGGGGTCGCCGTTGCTGTCGACCACCAGGGCACGGGTGACCACCGGCGTGGCCGGGTTGGTTGCCTCGCTGTCGCTAGTCCCTGCCACCAGCCCGACCTCGGCGACGTTGCCGGCCGCCGCGCCGACTCCGAATCGGTACATGGTGGTCTTTTCGATGTAATACGGGGCCTCAGCCAGCTGCCGACTCAGCCCCACATAGATGAAGTTGTTGGTGGTTGCGATGGTCGCCTGGAGGTTGGTGTCGCTGGTGGTCGGCGTGCTGTTGCCCGATCCCACCCGGCACCCGCGCGCCCAGTTTGTGAAGCTGTTGCGAAGCACGCCAAATTGGTTGAGGCCATGGTCGGTGATCAGGTTGTGGAACCAGCCCGTGCGGTCGCGCTCGGTCCCGGGGATCGGGTTGCCCTGCGCATCGGCCTTGTGGGTGGTCAGCTTGTACTCGTTGTGCAGGCCGACCGAAACGGGGAACACGAGCTCACGGCACATACAGGGATACTCCAATCAGAGAGGGGGTCAGGGCCACCGCCTCGGTGCCGGCGCTGGCATCGAGCCGGGCGGCGCGGTGGGTGATGGCTTGCAGCGAAGGGGTGACCGCGAGGTGCTCGGTCGGCGCGCTGGCGTAGACGCGCGGTGCCCGCAGCGTGATCCCGACCAGCGACGGCTCGACCGCCACCGCCTCCACTGGCGCATCGGCATAGGCCAGCGGATAGCGCAGCGTCAGGCCCTGCAGCGAAGCGGACACCTGCAGCAATTCCGGCGGCGGCTCGGCATCGAACCGCACCCGGCGCAGGGTCATGTCCAGCAGCTCGGCGGAGACAGCCGTGGATTCCACGATGGCCGTGGGATACGGCGGGCTCGTCAGGCTCAGGGGCCGTGCACTCGCCTCCTCCGGGATGGTGGACCGGCCTCCGGTGTTGAACAGGAGTTCGACCTCATCGAGCGTGAGGTCGTTCTGCTCGGCCCACAGCACCCCGGCCGTGCGCTCGCGCACCAGCGGATCGGTGCCGTCGAGCTTGTAGTCGGGGTCCAGCTCATACAGGCGCGGGAACCGGCTGTCGCACGCGTACCAGCGGCCATTCCAGAACACCACGTCGGACACCGCCCAGTGCGGAAGGCCGAAGCTGGCCCGACGGTGCCACTCGCCCGTCTTGGCGTCGTAGCCGAAGGTGAAGCGCCCCGGGACGGTGATGTAGTAGACCTTGTGCCCAGCGTCCTCCCACGTGAACGCGTAGGCCTGCGAAACCTCGGCCTGCGTGCACTCGCGGAATGCCGCGGCGATGGCCTCGGTCGACAGGATGACAGGGGTGTAGCCGTCGAGGCGACGCACCAGGCGCTGGTCGTCCAGCCAGAACGCCGAGTTGTCCAGCCGCCGCGGCGTGAACCGGGCCGCGCAGCCGCACTCGATAACCGTGTTCGATGCCCGCTCGAAGGTGCCCGTCGCCCCGCCGGTGTTGACGTAGGGCTCGATGCTCTGGGCGCCGAAGACCAGCACTTCGCGGTGCGAGACCAGCAGCGACACGATGCGGTCCGGGTCGCCCTCGGCCTGGTAGCGGTCCAAGGTGTTGTAGTTGTGCGCGTCAGCCAGGTCGGAGTGGAACCAGTAGCGGCCCTGGGGCTCGACCTGGGCCAGGTACTGGTCCACGAAGTCCACCACCGTGGCGCCCGGGTAGCCCGTGTCCGTGACCTTCGCCAGCTTCTGGGTCTGCGTGTCGTAAACGTAGCCGGCCGAGCCGTTGACGATCAGCAGCTCGTTGCCCAGGCCCTTCGCGTTGTGGGCCATCGATACCCGGCCGACGCCAGGGATCGTGCCGCGTGCCACCGCCACCCCGGCATTGGTGATCTGGTACAGGGTGTTGCCGACAACGACGAACAGCTTGCCCTCGACGTTTCGGGCGCCACGGATCCCGCCCGGGCCCTGCTTGACCTGTACCGCCGGGCGCAGCCCAGGGGCGTCGCGCAGCTGCCACTCGGTCAGGCCACCCGCGCGCTCGGCGCGCACCGGGATCCAGTTGAGGCAGTCCTGCCGCGACCAGTGCAGGTTCGGGTCGCGGTAGAACCCGCCGACGATGGGGATCTGGCGGTGCATCAGCTATTGAACCAGTCACGCCAGCTGCCGCCACGCTGCCCAGTGCCCAGCGGCAGGTCGTCGTAGCGGCAGCGTGCGTAATCGTTGGATGCGACCTGGGCGCGCAGGGTGGCCAGGCCGTCGCTTGCCAGCGTGACAACGTCGGCGCCGACGGCGCGGCCGAACTGCCCGGCCAGGCGCAGGGCCAGGTTGTAGACGATGGCCTCCTCGGCCTCCGGCGGCGCTGGCAGGTCGTCCTGGACGGTGCTGACGTCCGACCACCCCAGCGGCAGCCCGTCGACCTCCCAGGCGCGCATCATCCGGTTGAGGGCGCGGATGGCGTCGCGGGCGTCAGCGTCCTCCGGCGCATCCTCCTTGTCGATGACGCGCAGGAGCAGCAGCGCATCCTTTACGACATCCGCGACCTTCATGGCTTACTTGCCCTTGCCGCCCTTGGCGGCCTTGCCGGCGCCGGCCTTCGCCGCGTCGCCTTCGCCTGCGCTGGCGACGTCTGCCACCTCGCCCGGCGCCAGATAGCCGTCCTGGCGCGCGGCAGCCTCCTCGTCCGGGTTGGCCACGATGCGCCAGTCGTCGCCGACCACGCCTCCCTGATAGAGCATCGCCGGGTACTTGATCTTGGTCATGGGGTCTCCCCTCGATGATGGAGGCGGGGACGAGCGACCGCAGCCGCCCGTCCCCGTTTCCGGCGTCGCCTCACTCGGTGACGCGGCACGCGTGGAACGGCCGCACCGCCACCGGCTTGGCGAACAGGACGTCGATGCGGGTGTGCTCCTCGTCGCTCTTGCCGTCGCCGAAGGTCATCACGCGCACCGACAGGCCCTTCACCGTCGCGGTGTAGCCCTCGCACGAGGCCAGGACCGGCAGCGGCGCGAAGGCAGACGCGAATGCGTCGCGGTGGAACACCAGGTTCTGCCGCTTGCCCTCCGCGGCCGTGCCGAAGATGGTGATGGCCGCGTTGTCCGCCGGCGCGGCGGTCACGTTGCCGCGCTGCGAGGTGCTGTTGGGCACCAGGGCCGGGTAGATCGGGATCTCGGACGCACCGCTGGAGACGTTGTCAGCCACCACGAAGCGGGCCGGGATGCCCAGATCCTCGCCGGTGATCGGGTGCACCGCGTTGACGCCCGCGATCGTGATGGTCGAGCCCTTGGTGATGTCGCCGGTGCCGGTCTTGACCTTGAGCACCGAGCCCACCTGACTGGCGCCGTCGACCAGGTAGCCGGCGCCCGCGCCGTTGCTGTGCACCGGCAGGCTCAGCTGCTTGTAGAACTCCAGGCCGGCGAACATGCCGATGGCGTTCTTGCTGAACTCGCCGCGCAGCTCGTCCGAGGTGTGGAACAGCGACGCGTTGGCCTCGGCCAGGGCGTCGTTGGCGTCCACCGAGATATGCGCGTACCGGCTGTCCTCGGGGGCCAGGAATCGGTCGAGCATGGACGCGGCGTTGCGCCACGGCGCACGGCTGCCGGGCACCGTGCCCCAGGCGCCGACCACGTAGGGGGTCTGGTAGTACATCTCCCGCAGGAACACCGCGTTGACCATGGACGCCAGAGAGGTCAGAGCCGGGCGCAGAAACCGCTCGCGGAACTCGGTGATCTCCAGCTTCTTTTCCTTCGCGGTGAAGGTCAGCGGGACGTGCAGCCGCTGGTCGACGGTCAGGTCGACGTAGCTCTCCTTGGCCTGCGGAGCCGAGCCGCCGCCGGCGAACGTGGCGCCGGCGTAGGTCACCGGCACCGGAGGGACCATCACCTTCACGGTGTCGCCCTTCTTGTAGCCGTTGACCTCCTCGCCGAACTCGCGCTTGCGGTCGGTGTTGATATGGGTGAAGACGTTGTTGCTCTCCAGCAGGATCTTGGCCGCCTCGCGAGCGACCATCTGGTGCGTGAGAGCCTGTCCGACGTTGCTCATTGGTCAGGTTCCTTATCGCTTGCGCCTGCGCTCCTGCTCGCGCCGGTACCACTCGTCGTCGGTCATCTTTTCCGGCGGAACTTCCGTCGGAGCGCGACCGCCGACACGCGGCGGCGGAGCCGGTGCCTGGCTGATGGGTTTGGTGGTGGCCGCGGGGTTGGCTGCGGGTGCCGAAGGCGCCGGCGAGTCGCCGGTCTGCGCCGCCTTCATGCGCGACACGATTACCTCCAGCGCCTGCTGGGCCATTTCGGGCCGAGCCAGCGACAGGAGGAACGCGTCCTGGTCGTTGAGTCCGAGGTGATATGCGATCTCCGGCCCGGACTCATGGGCGGCGATCGCGGCCTGGACCTCGTGGGGCAGCGGGAAACGAATCCCCGAGACCACCTCCTCGAAGTCGGGCTTGGACGCGGCGAAGGCCTGGGCGCGTGCCTGATACTCGGTCCAGACGCGCTGCTCGTGCTCCTGCTGGGCCTTCTGTTCCAGCTCCTGGCGGAGCCTCTCGCGCTCCTGATGCGCGGTGTATTCGGCGACCCGCTGGGCGTAGCCGGCGGGGTCGGTGTAGAAGTCCTCCGGCTTGGGCGGCTCCAGCTTGGGCTCGGGCGGCAGGCGCTGCCGGATGGATTCGAGCTCCTCGCGGAACCTGCGGTTCTCCTCCTGGAGGCGCCTGATGTACTCGGTGGTGCGGTTGCGCTTCTTCTGCTGGTCCTCCTGCTGTTTCTCGCCGGGCTCGGACGTCTCGCCCTTCTCGGGCTCGCCATTGTTCTGCTCGGCGGCCTTGGCCAGCAGCTCGGCCTCCGCGTCGTTCTTCGGCACGGGGGCCTTCTGGGTGGCTTCGGATGCGGGCGGCAAAGCCTCGCCGCCGCTGCCCTGCGCAAGGGCTTCGGTGGTGTCGGTCATCTCAACCTCTCGGGATCCCGCCAGCCGGGCGGGTCGCGGGCGGCCTCAGGCCGCGGGGGCGCCCGGATCGGGCATGAAAAAGCCGCCCGAAGGCGGCTGCGGGTTCACCGCGGGGGACTGGCCCCACGGGTCGGGGTCGGGCGGCGCCATCACGCTCATCCGCGCCATGTTGTCCAGTGTGATGCTGTCGGCTTCGGCGTTGACCTTGCGCGCCTGCGCCGCCTTCGCCTCGGCGTCGGCCACGGATTTCGGGTCGGGCTGCGGCGGGCTCGGTGGCGGGTCGCCCTCGCCCGGCTCGACCACGCCCATCTGGACCAGCAGCTTGCGGAATGCAGCATCGACCTGGTCGGCGCCGGGCAGGTCCATGTTCTTGACCACGGTGTAGGCCATGAGCGCCGAGATCGGCGGCGGCAGGCCGTTGCCGATCTGGCCAAGGAGCGTGGTGAAGGCGTCGACCGCTTCCAGCCGCTGGGTCGCGAAGCTCGGGCCCACCGTCACCGTGACGTCGTACTTCCCCTTGCGGATGTCGTTGATCACCACGATCCGGCCGGTGGCCGGGTCGACGACCTCCTGGTACAGGGTCTTCCACTTCGCGCCGCCGTCCTCGCCGAGCACGCGCACCACGCGCTGGGTGTCGTAGACCCGCGGGATCATGTCCACGAGGATCTCTGCGCTGTAGCGGATGGCGTAGGCCAGGTTGTCGATGTAGTTGAAGGTGGCCGTGGCGCCCTGCAGCTTGCGCTGCAGGATGGCGCGGCCGCTGGTCTCGTTGGACCGGGCGCCGAGGCTGGCGTCGTACTGGCCGGTGCTGGCCTTGATGTCCTCGTTGTCCAGCGCGGCCAGCTGCAGCAGCGCCGCCGGGATCTCGGCCTGGCCGGCGCGCTGCGGCAGCGCGTCGGCGCTGTCGTTGACCGGCAGGTAGGGGTAGTCCTCGGAGTTGGCATTGCGCCAGAACCGCTCCAAGCCCTTGATCCACCCCAGTTTGACGACAAACGGCGCTTTCGGAGCCTTCGCCACGGCCTCGATCGCCGCGGTGCGGTGCACGTTGTGCAGGCGCTGCATGTCCTTATTCGGGCGGACCATGCCGTAGAACACGTCCTCGCCGTCGATGTTCTGGATGTTGCCCCAGACCGGCACGATGGGGATGTACTTGCTCGGGAACTCGTAGGGCTCGGTCAGCCACTCGTGCCCGTTGGTCAGCCGCATCTGGACCCTGTGGCTCTGGACCTCGCGCTCCCGCACCACCTGGATGCCCGACGCGGCCAGGAACTCCAGCGCCTCCTCCTCGCCCAGCCCGGACTGCCCGGCGATGTCGTCGAGGAACACCACCCGGCCGTCGCTCAGGGCCAGCAAGCGGCGCTTGCGCGGCACCTTCTCCCAGTACTCGGCGACCCGGACCTGGCCGGCCTCGCGCCAGTCCTTGCAGGCGCTGTCCTCGTCGAAGTCATGGAGGTCGGCCTTCGGATAACGGGCCCGGAACTCCTCGACGGGTATCAGCTCCTCCACGAAGCAGAAGTTGGCGTCGCGCCGATCGATCTCCACCGCGGCCGGGTCGAACTTCACCGCGAACGGGTTGCGGACCGGCTTGATGAAGATGTCCAGCTCGAAGTCGTCGTCCTTGGCGTAGTCGGTGCAGATGCGCCAGAAGCCGATGCCGCCCTTCACCGCGAAGTCGAAGCCGATGTCGTAGGCCTGCTCCGCGTTCGAGACGGACTCGATGTTGCGGATGATCCCCTGCATCAGCTCGGCCAAGGCCCGGTCGGACTCCTCCACGCCGCGGATCTTGGCCTGCGGCCGGCTCTGCCGCATCTCGTTGATGATCTGCCGGCAGTGGCTGGCCAGCTTCGGGAACTCGTAGGTCGGGCGGTCGCCGCGGCGCGCCTTGAGCTTGGCGTCCCACTGGTTGCCCGGGACGTCCACGAAGCGCACGTCCTCACGCGACTTGTCGTATGCGTCCTTGACGTGGTCGGACGCCAGCGCGTAGCGGCGCCGCATTTCCTCCAGGGCGTCCCGCTTCTGCGTCTCTGCCATCAGTAGTCCACCGAGTAGTGCTCCAGGGCCGACAGGTCCGGGGCTTCGTGGTTCGTGTTCAGGTAGTCGACGGCCATCAGGCCGAACGCGTCGGCGCCGTGGCTGGACCAGTCGTGGTCCGGGCCCAGGCCGATGTTCCTGCTCTCGTCGCGCCTCTCGTGGTACCAGCCCAGGGCATCGCGGCCGGCCTCGGTGCCGCGCTCATCGAACCAGCAGGACGGGAACACCCGCCGGCCAGCCTCGATGCGGGTCATCGCGGCGCCGGCGCCCATGTTGGGCAGCACGCGCACCTCGAATCCGGCCGCGCGCAGCGCGCTCTCGTAGCTGGTCTGGTAGACCTTGTCGTGCGCCGCGCCGTCGTGCGGCAGGATGCACAGGGCGCTCCCGTAGCCGTTGCGGCGCAGCCACTCGACGTGGGTTGCCAGGGGCTGCCCCACCGCCTCGTAGTAGCGCAGGATGCGGACCTCGCGCCCCACGAACTGCACGATCCAGATGGCGCACGCGTCCGCTTTGGCGCCGGTGCCGCCGATGTCCCAGTAGGCCCGCAGCGTCATCAGCGGGTCGGCCGAGAGGTTGCCGATCCGCCCCTGCAGCTTCGCCTCGGCCAGGGCCTGCGCGTAGTAGGCGCCGCTGATGGCCGTGGCGTACTCGCCCTCCCAGATGTGCGGGTACTGGTCGGGGTTCCGACGCAGGCAGTCCTGGCGCTCCTGCTCCAGGACCGACGGGAACCACGGGTTGTCCGACCAGTTGGCCCGCACCACCACCGCGCCAGTCGGCAAGGTCGGCCCGCGCAGCATCGTGTCGACCGGATCCGTCTTCCGCCGCGGGTTCCAGCCGAACCACAGTTCGGACTGCAGGCCGCGCTGCTTGTCTTCCCAGCGGATCGTCGGGGTGAGCAGCTCCAGCGACCGCGGCGACAGGCTCTGCGCCTCTTCGACCCATGCCCGGTGGAATCCCTCCAGCGACTTGATCGAGTCCGCCGTGTGGTCCTGCATGCCCTGGAAGATGATCAGGCCGCCCTTCGGCGTCTCGATCACCTCCTTGAACACCCGGAAGCCCTGCGCTTCGCCCAGACCGTACTTGGCCAGCGTGGACTCGATCAGGCTCTTGGCCGAGTGCTTGAGGGACTTCTGGACCTCGCGGATGCAGACCATCCGCAGGCCGTCGCCGGCCTCGCCAGGGAACGCCAGCGCGTCCTCCACGGCCAGGCTGGCGAAGAAGTGGCTCTTCCCGGAGCCTCGGCCGCCGTACGCCCCCTTGTAGCGCGCCGGCCGCAACAGCGGCTCGAACACCGCCGCCGTCTCGATCTCCAGCGCGCTCATCCTTCCGGCTTGACGATGCGCCGCTCGATCCTGGTCACGGTCTGGACGGGGCCGCCACCAGGGCCGGTATGCTCCATGGCGACCTTGTCGCCGTACTTTTGCGGGAACCACTTGGCCAGCAGCTGCAGGCGGGTCCAGACGCGCAGCTTCGACCGCTGGATGTGCTCGGCGTCCAGCACCAGGCCGTCCTTGCCCATCACGTAGTCGTTCGTGCCGTCGTCGGCGATCTCCAGGCACTCCTCCGCGATCGCGTCGGCGCCCTCCTCCCGGGCCTGCCGGAACCTCGCTTTGAGGTCCGGGTCGGCTTCCAGCCATGTGTAGAACACCGACTTGCCCGGGAAGCGCTCGTCGCTGCGCAGGATCGCGCGGAGCGGCTCGCCTTCGGCCACTCGCCGCAGGATCTCGTCGGCGATGGAACGGTCGTACTGCGCGGTCATGGGGTATCGGTAACGGTGAGCTCGGTCGGCCCGGCCGCGGTTTCCTCGTCGCCGAACCAGGGCCCGCCCTTGACCTCGGCCACGGCCATCAGCACGTAGGCGTTGCCGGCGTCGGTCTGGACGGTGACCTTGATCGGCTGGCAGCCGCGGTATGCGGCCGTGAGCTGGACGGAGGCGGCACGGCCGGCGCGCTCCAGCTGGGGGTCGGCCATCGCCACGCTGCAAGCGGACACCTGGCGGAACGTGGCCTTGATGATCCGCTCGCCCTTGGGTATCACGCCGTTGAAGCTGACCAGCAGCCGGCGTGACTCGCCCGGGTAGATGCGAACGCAGTGGACGCGGGTGCGGTCGTGTGCGGAGGCGAACGCGTTGCTGACCCGGCCGATGGTGCTCATAGCTCCTGCTCCTCGCGGTACGCGCGGATCACGGCCTGGAGGGCTCGGATCTGGTCGTCGGCGTCTCGGCCGACTCGAACAACAGCGCCCGCAAGGCGCTCTCGTTCTGCGGCGAGCGCATCACGTTCGGCGGCGGCGGCGGCAGCGTCGGACAGGCGCTGGGTTTCGCACCCGGCCCATTCGCGGCGCAGCCGGAGAATGCCGGCGCGCAGATCAGCAGCAACAGCAGTAGGTACGGTTTCCGCATCGGCGCGGTCCTCCTCGTGGCGTGCGCCGACCTCAGCCAAGATGGCCGCGGCGGCGTGTTCAGTGGCGCGGGCGCTCTGCTCCGCGGCGACCCGGGCCTGGGCAGCGTCGCGCTGCAGGCCGGCCTCCACGGCCTCGGCGCGTGCGCCACGCCAGGACCAGCCAGCCCAGAAGGACAGGGCCACCAGCAGCAGCACCGCGGCCGGGCGCCAGGTCACGACTCGCCCCCCCACAGGGCACGGCCCTCGCACAGCGCGCGCTCGTCGGCGCGGCGCAGGACCAGCCCGCGCAACTCCCGGCCGCCGGCGTACTTCCAGCGGCCCAGTTCAGCGCAGGCGCCCGGCCAGTCGTTGGCCTTCGCCTTCTTCTGTAGGGTGGAGCCGCAAACCACCTGCGGCCCGAGGTTGAAGGCCGCGCTGGTCAGTGCAGCCTCGATCTGGCGCAGCATCGGCACCCCGATGCACTGGCGGACGTAGGCATTGGCCTCCGCCATGTCCTGCGCCAGCAGCGCGTCGCACTCGGCCTTGGTGTAGCGCTTTCCGGCCTGCACAGTCTTCGTGTGGCCATAGCAGACGGTCAGCACGCCCACGCTGTCCCGGTATGGCTCGTACCGCACGCCCTCCCATCGCTGGATGATCGGGGCAGCCAGGGCCAGCGCACCGCCCAGGGCGACGGCCGCGATGCCGCCCCCTACCGCCTTGGTCTTGACCTCAGCCACGGCCGCGGAACCTCGCCCAGCGGCGGCGCGCCCAGTCCCAGCCGCGGCGCAGATCCGCCATCCGCCCACCCCACCAGGTCAGCCAGTCGCCCCAGCCGCGGACAATGGTCAGGCTGGTCTGCACCACGCCGTAGGCGATCGTCGTGATGAGCACCCAATCCTGGAGCGTGATGCTGGTCGTCGTGCTGGTGACCGCCACCGCCACCGGCGGCGCGATCTTTGCCAGACCAACCGCCAGGTCTTGGGTGATGGGGTCCTTCATCGGTGCACAGCCTCGGAGAATAGGTGCCCGCCCCGCGTCCCAGCTGGTCACGAGGGTTGCTCTGGCGAGGGCGGCGGGCGTTGGTTGGTCGGGGCGGCCGGCTCTCTGCCGGCCCTTGCCTCGGGCGCCGTTCGCGCCCCGAACCCCGGAAACGAGAACGGCCCGCCGGTGAGGGCGAGCCGTTCGCAATGGGCACTTTGCCCAGCGTGCCGCGAAAGCTACGCTGGAGGTGCGCACCTGTCAACCGGTACTTCAGCCTTGTCTCTGCGCCGTACTCCTCTCGGGATCGGGATGCGGTATCTCCGCCATCACGTCGTCTGGATCACAGTTGTCGATGAAGAAGTACAGAGTAG
>CALLKI010000062.1 GCA_938008415.1 uncultured Luteimonas sp.
GCGGCACCTTGCGGGCGATGAACTCGCGGATGGCGGCGATGGCGTAGTCGCACGGCTCCGGGTCGCCCGGGCCGTTGCTCAGGAACACGCCGTCCGGCTGCATCGCCAGCACCCCGGATGCCGGGGTCTGCGCAGGGACCACGGTCAGTTCGCAGCCGCGCTCGGCGAGCATGCGCAGGATGTTGTGCTTGACCCCGAAGTCGTAGGCCACGACCCGGAACCGGGGCTCGGCGCGGGCGAAAGCGCCGCTGTCGAGGTCCAGCTGGCCGTCGCGCCAGACGTACGGGCGGCCGGTGGTGACCACCTTCGCCAGGTCCATGCCCTTCAGGCCGGGGAACTTGCGCGCGGTCTCGAGCGCGCGCTCGACGTCCACCTCGCCGGCCATCAACACGCCGTTCTGGGCGCCGCGCTCGCGCAGCAGCCGGGTCAGCCTGCGGGTGTCGATCCCCGCGATGGCGACGATACCGCGCCCGCGGAGCCAGTCCTGCAGCGGGACACGGCTGCGCCAGCTGCTCGGCCGCCGCGGCACGTCGCGCACCACCAGCCCGGCGCACCAGACCTTGGCGGCTTCGTCGTCATCCGGGTTGCAGCCGGTGTTGCCGATGTGGGGATAGGTCAGGGTGACGATCTGCTTCGCGTAGGAAGGATCGGTCAGGATCTCCTGGTAGCCGGTCATCGCGGTGTTGAACACCACCTCGCCGACCGACATGCCGGGCGCGCCCACGGAAACGCCCTCGAACACGGTGCCGTCTTCGAGGACGAGGATTGCGGTTTCTGTCACTGGCTTTCGCCTATGCGGGGTTGCAAGACGCCGCCGGAGCGCGTCGGCGACGGTCCGGAAGCACTGGTGAAGATCAGGCGAGCGGAAATGATACCGGCACGGACCGGCGGGCGCCAGCCGCGCGGGCCCCGGTGCCGGCCGGCGGACGTGAACGCGACGGAGCGATCCTCACAGCAGGTCGCGCAGGCGGTACCGGCCGGGGAGCCGGCCGGCCAGATGCCGGGCCGCGTGCAGCGCGCCCCGGGCGAAGATGTCGCGGTTGCCGGCCCGGTGGACCAGCTCGATGCGCTCGCCCGCGGTGGCGAACTGGACGGTGTGCTCGCCGACGATGTCGCCCGCACGCAGGCTGGCGTAGCGTGGCCTGGCACCGCCCCGCTCCGCCGCCGACCCCAGCGCCAGAGCGGTGCCCGAGGGGGCGTCCTTCTTGTGGACGTGGTGCGCCTCGACGATGTCGCAATCCCAGCCCTGCAGGGCACTGGCGGCGCGTTCGACCAGCTCCTCCAGCGCCGCCACGCCGAGGCTGAAGTTGGCCGCCCACAGCAGCGGGATCCGTCCGGCCGCGGCGTCCATCGCGCCGTGCTGCGCGGCGGACAGGCCGGTGGTGCCGGAAACGAAGGCGCATCCCCGCCCGGCGGCGAGCGCCAGTGCCGCGTCGAATGCTTCCGGCTGACTGAAATCGACCAGCACGTCGAATTCCGGCACGCCCGCCAGTTCCGCTGCGGCGTAGAACGGCACGCCGTCCACCACCCGCTGCCGCGGCGCGCGCGTGACCGCGGCCACCACCCCGAGGTCCGCGCTTTCCGCCGCCAGGCGCAGCAGGACCCGGCCCATGCGCCCGCCGGCGCCGTGGATCAGCAGCCTTGTCGTCATTGGCTTCCTCCCGTTGGCGTCCCGCGGCCGTGCGGATCCATCCTCGCACAGCGTATCGCGGCGGGCGTATCCACCGGCACCCGGTGGCGAAAAATTCGCCATCTTTCGCGGAAGCGCGCAACGACGCGGGCTCCGGCGGTTATCCACAGGCTTGTTGAAAACCTCATCCACAGCTTCTGTGGATGAACGGGTCAGGGACTCCGGCGCACGGCCCCCTCGAGGACCCGGCCGATGCCGCTGGCGTCGACTTCAGCCGCCGCCGCGTGCAGCGCCTCCAGGTCCAAGCCACGGTCGAAGCCGAGCCGGAAATGCACCTCGCCCGCCGGCGTGCGCGAGGAATGCAGCGAGGCGATGTTGATGCCGTGGCGCTCGAACACGTGCAGCAGGGCGCGCAGCGAGCCCGGCCGGTCTTCCGGCAGGTGGATGGCCAGCGCGTGTGGATCGCCCAGATCGGCCAGCAGGTAGCCGATCCGCTCGAAGCCGTGGTTGCCTTCGGCCAGCGTGGCCTCGCCCAGTGCCCGGCGGCTGGCTTCGAAGAACCGCCGGCGGAACCGTGCGCGCGCAGTATCGTCCCCCCGCACCAGCAGGCCACGCAGCGCCTGCAGCTCGCCCAGCAGCGCGTCCAGCACCGGCAGCGCGTGCGGGTTGCCGAACTGGATGTCCTCGTAGATGGCCGGGTTCAGCGACAGGATGCGCGACAGTACCGCCGCATCCATCTCGAACGACGCGGTCCGGAACGGCAGCAGTGCGTCCAGCCCACCCAGCTCCGGGGCGCATCCGCGCAGCACGCCGGCCTCGGCCAGGTGCACGGCATGGACCATGGACTGCACCAGCGCCATCACCCGGTCGTGGTGTTCCGGGCTGGTTCGCACGCAGTCGGCCTCCAGGGCCGCGCAGAATGCTTCCAGCCAGCCACGCCACGCATCCAGCCGGACCTCGCATACCACCATCGCCCGGCCGCGCAGCGTGGGCGCCTTCGGCGGCGCGGTCATCGGGTGCAGGCCAACCACTTCCGCCTGCGATTCCAGCATCGCCGCCACGGGCCCGGACTTGATCGAGGTGACGTCCATCCACAGCCGCCCGCGCTCGCGGCCGCCCGCCAGGCGCGCGTAGTGGCGGATGATGGCCTCCGTGGCCCGGATCGGCGTCGAGAACAGCAGCACGTCGCAGCGGTCCAGCAGGATCTGTTCGTCCAGCGGGACCGGATCGGCCGGATCATGGCCGACGACCTCCAGGCCCATGCGCTCGACGAAAAAACGCGACAGCCAGCGCCCGTACGCGCCCGCGCTGCCGACGATGCCGATGACGGGTCTGCGGATGGACAAGGCAATGGCGCCCGGGGTGACCGGGCGCCATTGTAGGCAACGCGACCGGTTTCATCTGTCCGCAATCCGGCGCGGTGCACGGGATGCGGCGCCGCGGCCGTGGCCTCAGGACGTCATGCGCTCCCAGAAGCTCTTCACGCCGTCGAGGAAGGTCGCCGACCTGGGCGAATGCCTGCGCGCCTTCTCGCCGGTGAAGGTGGCCTCGAACTTCTCCAGCAGCTCGCGCTGCTCGGGAGTCAGGTTCACCGGGGTCTCGACCACGATCTTGCAGTACAGGTCGCCCGGGACGCGGCTGCGCACGGACTTCACGCCCTTGCCGCGCAGGCGGAACACCTTGCCGGTCTGGGTCTCGGCAGGGATCCGGATCTCGGCCTCGCCGTCCAGCGTGGGCACGCGGATCACGTCGCCCAGCGCCGCCTGCGAGATGCGGATCGGGATCTCGCAATGCAGGTCGTCGCCATCGCGCTCGAAGATCGGGTGCGGGCGCACACGGATCTCGACGTAGAGGTCGCCCGGCGGCGTGCCCGGGGGGCCTGCCTCGCCCTCGCCCGCCAGCCGGATGCGGTCCCCGTTGTCGACGCCCGCCGGGATCTTGACCGACAGGACCTTCTCTTCCTCGACCCGGCCGGAACCGTGGCAGCTGCCACAGGGCCGGGTGATGGTCTGGCCGCGGCCGCCACAGCCCGGGCAGGTCTGCTGCATGGTGAAGATGCCGCGCTGGAAGCGGACCTGGCCACGCCCGTGGCAGGTCGCACAGGTCACGAGCCTGCGGTCCGCCGAGCCGGTACCTTCGCAATCCTGGCATTCGACGAGGGTGGGCACCTGGATGCGCTTCTCGATGCCCGAGACCGCCTCCTCCAGGTCCAGTTCCAGCACGTAGCCGATGTCGGCGCCCCGGCGCGGGCCGCGGGAGGCGCCACCACCGAAGATGGTGCCGAAGATGTCGCCAAAGATGTCGCCGACGTCCGGGCCGAAGTCGGGCCCGGCGCTCGCGCCACCCATCCCGTGCTCGAACGCGGCGTGTCCGTGCTGGTCGTACAGGCGGCGCTTGGCCGCGTCGGACAGGACCTCGTAGGCCTCCTTGCACTCCTTGAACCGCTGTTCGGCTTCCTGGTCGCCGGGATTGCGGTCCGGGTGGTATTTCATCGCGCAACGGCGATAGGCCTTCTTGATTTCCTCGTCGCTGGCGTTGCGCGGGACGCCCAGCACTTCGTAGTAGTCGCGTCTGCTCATCGGGCGGGAACCGGGGCGTTGCTTTCCTTGACGGGAGAAGCGCGCCGCTCAGGCGGCGCGCTTCCGTGCCCGGAAACGGAAACCGGGCGAACCGGGCCGCGGCTTGCACGCGACCCGGCACCCGGCGTCCTGTTCCCGATTCACTGCTTGCCGTCGTCCTTGACCTCGGTGAACTCGGCGTCGACCACGTCGTCCTTCCTGGCCTGGGTGCCGGCCGCGGCCTCCTCGGGGGCCTGCTGCCCCGCCGCCGCGGCCGCCGCGAACAGCGACTGCGCGGCCTCCTCGAGCGCACGGGTCTTGGCCTCGATCTGGGCCTTGTCGTCGCCCTTCATCGCGGCCTCGACGTCGGCGATCGCCGACTCCACCCGGCCGATCACGTCGCCGGGCACCTTGCTGCCGTGCTCCTTGACCGCGGTACGGACCGAGTGCACCAGCGCGTCCGCATGGTTGCGGGCGGCGACCAGCTCCTGGAACTTCCTGTCCTCCTCGCGGTGCGCCTCGGCGTCCGCGATCATCCGCTTGATCTCCTCCTCGGACAGGCCCGAGCCGGCCTTGATCTCGACCTTCTGCTCCTTGCCGGTCTTCTTGTCCCTGGCGGTGACATGGACGATGCCGTTGGCGTCGATGTCGAACGTCACCTCGATCTGCGGCACGCCGCGCGGCGCCGGCTCGATGCCGGTCAGGTCGAAGCGGGCCAGCGACTTGTTGAAGCGGGCCTGTTCGCGCTCACCCTGCAGCACGTGCACGGTGACCGCGGACTGGTTGTCCTCGGCGGTCGAGAAGATCTGCGAGGCACGGGTCGGGATCGTGGTGTTCTTCTCGATGATCTTGGTGAACACCCCGCCCAGGGTCTCGATGCCCAGCGACAGCGGGGTCACGTCGAGCAGCAGCACGTCCTTGACGTCGCCGGCCAGCACGCCGCCCTGCACCGCGGCGCCGATGGCCACCGCCTCGTCCGGGTTGACGTCCTTGCGCGGCTCCTTGCCGAAGAACTCGGCCACGGCCTGCTGCACCTTGGGCATGCGGGTCTGGCCGCCGACCAGGATCACCTCGGAGATGTCGGAGGGCCGCAGGCCGGCGTCGTTCAGCGCGATCCGGCACGGCTCGATCGTGCGCTGGACCAGGTCGTCGACCAGCGACTCCAGCTTGGCCCGGGTCAGCTTGATGTTCAGGTGCTTCGGACCCGAGGCGTCGGCGGTGATGTACGGCAGGTTGATCTCGGTCTGCTGCGCGCCCGACAGCTCGATCTTGGCGCGCTCGGCGGCATCCTTCAGGCGCTGCAGGGCCAGCGGGTCGTTGCGCAGGTCGATGCCCTGCTCCTTCTGGAACTCCTCGACAAGGTAGTCGATGATCCGCTTGTCGAAGTCCTCGCCGCCGAGGAAGGTGTCGCCGTTGGTGGCCAGCACCTCGAACTGCTTCTCGCCATCCACCTCGGCGATCTCGATGATCGAGATGTCGAAGGTGCCGCCACCCAGGTCGTACACGGCGATCTTGCGGTCGCCGCCGCCCTTGTCCAGGCCGTAGGCCAGCGCGGCCGCGGTGGGCTCGTTGATGATGCGCCTGACCTCGAGGCCGGCGATGCGGCCGGCATCCTTGGTCGCCTGGCGCTGGCTGTCGTTGAAGTACGCCGGGACGGTGATCACCGCCTCGGTGACCGGCTCGCCGAGGTAGGCCTCGGCGGTCTTCTTCATCTTCTCCAGCACCTTCGCCGAGATCTCCGGCGGGGCCATCCTGCGGCCGTCTGCGCGGGCCACCCAGGCGTCGCCGTTGTCATGCTCGACGATCGCGTACGGCACGACCTTGAGGTCCTTCTGGACCTCGGCGTCGCTGAATTTGCGGCCGATCAGGCGCTTGACCGCGAAGAAGGTGTTCTTGGGGTTGGTGACGGCCTGGCGCTTGGCCGGGGCGCCGACCAGCACCTCGCCGTCCTTGGTGAAAGCCACGATCGACGGCGTGGTGCGGTCACCCTCGCTGTTCTCGATGACCCTGGCCTTGCCGCCGTCCATGATCGCCACGCACGAGTTGGTCGTGCCGAGGTCGATGCCGATGATCTTGCCCATTTGCGATTTCCTCTGGAATCCGTTGCTGGCGGCGCCGCCGCCGATGTCGCGTATCTGGGGGTGTCCCGGCGCCGCTTCAAGCGGCCACCGGCACCCGGTTCACTCGTGCCTGGCCACCGTCACCAGCGCGGGCCGCAGCAGCTGCTCGTTCAGGGCGTAGCCCTTCTGGAACACCCGGACGATCTTCCCGGGCGGGACCTCGTCGGTCTCGACCGCGCTCATGGCGTTGTGCCGCTCGGGGTCGAAGTCGTCCCCGGGGCCGGGGGCGATCTCGACCAGGCCGTTGTTCGCGCAGACGCGGGTCAGCTCGCGCAGGGTGAGCACCACCCCCTCGCGCAGCGGGTGCTCCTCCGGGGTGTTGGCCAGCGCGGCCTCCAGGCCGTCGAACACGGGCAGCAGCTCACTCAGCAGCTGCTTGTTGGCGAACCGGCAGGCATGGCGCACTTCACGCTCCAGCCGCTTGCGCTGGTTCTCGAGGTCCGCGCGCGCGAGCAGGAACTGCGCGCGCAACTGCTCGATCTCGGCCTTGAGCGACTCGATGGTTTCGGTGGTTCCGGGCGCGCCTTCGCCGTTCTCCGTGGCGCCGCCGTTGTTTTCCGTCGCCGCGGACGACGCGGCCTCTTCCTGCTTGGGATCTTCGATCATGATTCCTGGGGCTCGGGCGGGCTTGGGGCCGCCGGTCCGCAAGCTATGGGGCCTGCGGTTCCGGATTCAAGGCGGCCCCCAGCAGCTCCGCCGTCGCCTGGACCACCGGGATCACCCGGTCGTAGGCCATCCGGGTGGGCCCGATCACCCCCAGCACCCCCAGCACCTTGCCGCCGGACGAATACGGCGCGGTGACCAGCGACATGCCCTCCAGCGGCGCCAGGCCGGTCTCCTCGCCGATGAAGATGCGCACGCCCGGCGCCCGGACCGTCTGCTCCAGCAGCTGCAGGATCTCGCGCTTGCGGGCGAAGGCCTCGAACAGCTCGCGCAGCCGGTCGAGGTCGGACAGGTCCTGCATGCCGATGAGCCTGGACTGCCCGGCGACCAGGATGTCCTCGCCGGTGGCCGGGGTCAGCGCCTGCTCGGCCAGCTCGGCGGTCCGGGCCAGCAGGGCCTGGATCTCGCTGCGCGCATCCCGGATGTCCTTCAGCAGCGTGGCCCGGATCTCGGCCAGCGGCCGGCCGGCGAAGTGGGTGTTCAGGTAGTTGGCCACCTGCTCCAGCTCGGCCGGCTCGTAGCGCCGGCTGGTCTGGATGATCCGGTTCTGCACGTCGTTGTCGGCGAACACCAGGATCGCCATGACCCGCTGCGCGTCCAGCGGCACGAAGTCGATGTAGCGGAAGGCGAACTGGTCGCGCCTGGGCACCGACACCACGCCCACGAAGCGGGTCATGGCCGAGACCAGCTCGCCGGCGCTGCCGACCAGCGACTGGGTGTCGCCTGCCCGCGCGGACAGTTCGCTGCGCAGCCGCTCGACCTCGCCCCCGGGCAGCGGCTTGACCTGCAGCAGCGAGTCCACGAACACGCGGTAACCCTGTGCCGTCGGCACCCGTCCCGAGGAGGGATGCGGCGCGGACAGCAGGCCGATCTCCTCCAGGTCGGCCAGGATGTTGCGGATGGTGGCCGGGCTCACGTCCAGGCCCGAGTGCCTGGCCAGGGTCTGCGAGCCGACCGGTTCGCCCTCGCGGATGTAGTGCGCGATCAGGGTGCGCAGCAACTGCCGCGAACGCGCGTCCAGATTTGTGGAGTCGACGGGTTTCCTGCGCACGCTACCGGGTATAAACCTCCGTGCGGGTCGAGGCAAGCGCCACCCGGCGTCTCATCGGACGACACGACAGCCACTAGAATCCCGCCCCATGCTCAAGCGCCTGTCCCTCCGCAATTTCGCCGTCGCCGCCGCCGCCGAACTCGAGTTCGGGCCGGGGCTGACCGTGATCTCCGGCGAAACCGGCGCCGGCAAGTCCCTGCTGGTCGACGCGCTGGCCTTCCTGTCCGGGCTGCGCGCCGACAGCGGCGTGGTCCGGCATGGCGCCGAACGGGCCGAGCTGCATGCCGAGTTCGAGCTGGACGCCTCCCACACCGCCGCCGCCTGGCTGCGCGAGCAGGAGTTCGACGACGAGGGGGCCTGCGTCCTGCGCCGCACCCTGCGCGCCGACGGCGGCTCCCGGGCCTGGATCAACGGCCGCCCGGCGACCCTGTCCCAGCTGGCCGAACTGGCGTCCATGCTGGTCGAGATCCATGGCCAGCACGAGCACCAGGCCCTGCTCTCGCGACAGAACCAGCTGGCCCTGCTCGACGCCTACGGCGGGCACGCCGCCGAGCTGGCGGCGGTGCGCGGTGCCGCCGCCCGCTGGAGCGCCCTGCTGGCCGAACGCGACCGCCTGTCGCGGGCCGGCGACGTGTCGGAGCGTATCGACTGGCTGCGGCACCAGCTCGAGGAACTGGAGCACGAGCAGCTGGCCCCGGACTCGATCGCCGAGCTGCTCGCCAGCCACCGCCGGCACGCCCATGCCGCGGGCCTGATCGCCGCCACCGACTCGGCGCTGGCCGCGCTCGAAGGCGACGACGCCCCCTCGCTGTCCAGCCAGCTGCGGCACGTCCGCGGCGCCCTGTCGCGGGAGCTGGAGCACGAGCCCCGCCTCGCCGAGGTCGACGCCATGCTGGAAGCCGCCGGTATCCAGCTCGACGAGGCCGCGCTGCTGCTGCAGCGCATCCGCGACGACCTCGACCTGGACCCGGCCCGGTTCGAGGAACTGGAGGACCGCCTGTCGCGCCTGCATGAACTGGCGCGCAAGCACCGCGTGCCGCTGGAAGGCCTGGCCGGGTGCCGCGACGCCTTCGCGGCCGAGCTGGAGACGCTGCGCGATGCCGGCAGCCGGCTGGCGGCGCTGGATGGCGAGATCGAGGCCGCAACCCGGGCCTGGCGCGAGGCCGCCGCGGCGCTGGGCAAGGCGCGCGCGAAGGCGGCCAGGGCCCTGTCGAAGGCCACCACCGCCCTGCTCGGCGAGCTGGGCATGGCCGGCAGCCGCTTCGAGGTGGAACTGGAGCCGGCCGGGAACGACCGCCCCGACCCGCAGGGCGGCGAGCGCGCCGAATTCCTGGTCTCGGCCAACGCCGGGCAACCTCCGCGGCCGCTGCGCAAGGTGGCGTCGGGCGGCGAGCTGTCGCGCATCTCGCTGGCGATCGAGGTGGCCGCGCTGGGCCTGGACGCGGTCCCGACCATGGTCTTCGACGAGGTCGACTCCGGCATCGGCGGCGCCGTGGCCGACATCGTCGGGCGCAAGCTGCGCGCGCTGGGCGCCAGCCGCCAGGTGCTGTGCGTGACCCACCTGCCGCAGGTGGCGGCCCAGGGCCACGCCCACTACCGGGTCACCAAGGCGGAGGTGGACGGCGCCACGCAGAGCACGGTGGAACTGCTGGACGAAGCCGGGCGCCGGGAGGAGCTGGCGCGCATGCTCGGCGGCGTCCACGTCACCGACGAGGCGCGCGCGGCCGCGCAGCGTCTGCTCCAGGCCGCGGCCGCCGGCTGAATCACCGCCCGAACCCCGCCCGGGCCGGGGTCACCTGCCGCCCTTGCCGCCGTTCTTCCTGCGGACGTACAGCACCAGCGAGTGCTCGTCGAGCACGTAGCCGTGGTCGCTGGCGATCTTGTTCAGCAGCTCGACGATCTCGGGGCTCTCGAACTCGGTGATCTGGCCGGTGGCCACGTCCACCATGTGGTAGTGGTGGTCGCCGCGGTCGAGCTCGTACAGGGCGTGCCCGCCTTCGAAGTTGTGCTTGATCACCAGGCCCGCGGCCTCGAACTGGGTCAGCACGCGGTAGACGGTGGCCAGGCCGATCTCGTCCCCCTGCTCCAGCAGCTGGCGGTAGATGTCCTCCGCGGTCATGTGCTGGCGCGGGGTCTTCTGCTCGAGCAGTTGCAGGATCCGCATCCTCGGATGCGTCACCTTCAGCCCTGCCTTGCGCAGATCCGTCGATTCCATGGAAGCTCCATCCATCCAGGGGCAGCTTGACGCCCGCTGACCGGACGGGCGTCATGACGTTCCCGGGGAGTGTATCATCGCCGCTCCGGATACGCCGACGCAGACGATGTCCAAGCCGCTCCTCGCAGCCTTTCTCGCCCTGGCCGTTTCCGGCTGCGGCATCCTCTACAAGCAGCCGATCTACCAGGGCAACCTGATCGAAGAATCGGCCGTGGCGCAGCTGCAGCCCGGGATGGACAAGCAGCAGGTGCTGGTGCTGCTCGGCACGCCCTCGATCGCCGACCCGTTCCACCACCAGCGCTGGGACTACACCGCCACCCGCCGCGTGAACCGCCGCGGCACCACCGAGATCAAGAACCTGACCCTGTGGTTCGAGGGCGACCGGCTGGTGCGCTGGGAAGGCGAGTACTTCCCGGAGGACGACGTCAAGCTCGCCCGGGAAGTGCGCAAATTCGGCCCCAATCTCGCGCGCGAGAAGAACAGGGGCCGCCGCTAGAGGCGGGAACGGCCGCCCTGCGCCCGGGCGCGGCGCCGGCGGGCCTCCTTCGGGTCCAGCAGCAGCGGCCTGAGCAGTTCGACGCGGTCGCCCTCGTGCAGGCGCGTCCCGGGTTCGGCCCGGACCCCGAACACCGCGTAGCCCGCGATCCCGTCGAGCGGCAGGCCGGACGCCGCGACGGCATCGCCCACCGTCGCACCCTCGGCCAGGTCGAGTTCGACCGACAGGCAGCGGTCCGGCTCGGCGCGCACCACTTCAATCCGCATCGCCCCGGTCCTCCGCCGCGTCCGCGGCACGCACGAAATCGTCCACCATCCGGTCGGCTAGTCCCCGGAAGCCGAGGGTCAGGGCCGGCGCCAGCAACGCACTCTGCGGCTCGAACTCCAGGGTCAGGGTGACCTTGCACGCGCCCTCGCCGAGCGCGTGGAACTGCCAGCGTCCCTCGAGCCTGCGGAACGGGCCGTCCTGCAGGCGCATGTCGATGTGGTGCGGCGGGGCCAGCCGGTTCTCGGTGGTGAACCAGGTGCGCAGCCCGCCAAGGCGCAGTTCCAGCCGCGCCACCATCCGGTCAGGCCCGGACTCGAGGATCCTCGCCCCCTCGCACCAGCCGAAGCGCCGCGGGTAGGTCTCGATGTCGTTGACCAGGTCGAACATCCGCCGGGCGGAATGTTCGACGAGGGCGCTGCGTTCGATCCTGGGCATGCTCGCGTGCGTGGCCGGCTTCGGGGACAATGTGCGGATGGCGAAGAAGAGCGGCAAGGATAAGGCAAGCGGCGACAAGACCATCGCCCTGAACCGGCGTGCGCGCCACGAATACCACATCGAGCAGCGCTACGAGGCGGGGATCGCCCTGCAAGGCTGGGAGCTGAAGGCGATCCGCGCCGGGCGGGCCAACATCGGCGACGCCTACGCGGTGATCCTGGAAGGCGAGCTGTTCCTGGTCGGCGCGCAGATCACCCCGCTCATCTCCGCCAGCACCCACGTGCTCGCGGACGACCGGCGGACCCGCAAGCTGCTGATGCACCGGCAGGAGATCGACACCCTCGCCGGCCAGCTGCAGCGCGGCGGCTACACGCTCATCCCCACCGCGATGTACTGGAAGGGCAACAAGGTGAAGGTCGAACTGGCCCTGGCCCGGGGCAAGCGTGCGCACGACAAGCGCGAGGCGATCAGGGAGCGCGACTGGGCCCGCGAGAAGCAGCGCCTGATGCGCCGGCATGGCCGCAACGCCTGAACGGCCGGACCCGCCGCGCCGGATCGGCCGGATCACGCCTCGTGCGCGGGTTCGGCCGAGGCCGGCAGGGTGAACCGGAACGTGGCCCCTTCCCCTGGCCTGCCGCTGGCCTCGACGCTGCCCCCGTGCCGCTCGACGATGCGTTTGACGGTCGCAAGCCCGATGCCGTGGCCGCCGAAGCGGTCGGGATCATGCAGCCGCTGGAACGGCCGGAACAGCTTGCCCGCGTAGCCGGCCTCGAACCCGGCGCCGTTGTCGCGGACCACGAACGCGCGCAGGACCTCCTCCCCATCCCGTGGCGCATCCGCGAGCACCTCGATCCTCGGCTGCGCCACGTCCCGCGTGAACTTCCAGGCGTTGCCGAGCAGGTTCTGCAGCAGGTCGCGGACCAGGACCGGGTCGCCCGCCGCCTGCAGCCCCGTGCCGATCACCACCTCCACCTCCCGCCCGGGATGCGCCTGGCGCAGCTCCGCCACCACGTCCGCGGCGATCTCGCCGATGTCGAGCTGGACCAGGCGCATTTCCTCGCGGCTGATCCGGGAAAGCTTGAGCAGGGCGTCGATCAGCGCGTCCATCCGCAGCGCGGCATTGCGGATGCGGGCCAGGTAGCCGCTCCCCTCCTCGCCGAGGAGGGCGGAATAGCGGTCGACCAGGACGCGGGAGAACCCCTCGATCGAACGCAGCGGCGCGCGCAGGTCGTGGGACACGGTGTAGGCGAACGACTCCAGCTCGGCGTTGGCCCGGGTGAGCTCGCGGGTGCGCTGCTCGACGCGCGCCTCGAGCAGGCGGTTCATCGCCCGAACCCGTTCCTCGGCGCGCAGGCGGTCGGTCACGTCCTCGATCTGGACCAGCCAGGCCACGTCGCTGTCGATCTCGCCCGGCACCCGTGACCAGACCAGGTGCAGGTGGCGCCTGTCGCCGCCCTCGCGCAGCAGATGCCGCATCGTGCGCAGCACGGAGTCCCCCTCCCGGGGGACGGGCACGCCGTCCGGCGTCTGGTGGCCATCGGCGAGGCGCGACTCCAGCCGTTGGCCGACCAGTTCCTCCGGGCGGCAGTCGAACAGCTCGCCGATGGCGGGATTGGCCTCGACGATGCGGCCCTCGCCATCGAGCAGCGCCGTGCCGGCCGCCGAATACTGCATGGCGCTGCGGAAGCGCAGCTCGCTGCGACGGTACGACTCGCTCATGCGCGCGGCGATGCGCTCGGCCCGGGTCTGGGTGTGCGCCAGGGTCAGCACCATCGCGAACAGCAGCAGCGACGCCAGTATCCCGGCCAACAGTGCCATTTCCAGCTCGTCGTCCGTGTCCGTGCCGAGCGCCTGGAATTCGATCCGCCAGCGCCTGCCATAGACGTCCCGGTCGATCGCGTAGGTACGCCCGGGAGTGCCCTCGAACCTGGGATCGTGGTGGACGACCGCGCCCCCCGCCCCGACGTCCACGATCCTGAGCGCGTAGGCATCGGCGGCATTGCCGATGACGCCGGCGATGAATTCGTCCACCGAGAACGGCGCGTAGACCCAGCCCGACATCGCCACCCGCCGGGCCTGCAGGGTCTCCGGCTGCAGGCCACCGGCATACACCGGCGCGTACATCAGCAATCCGGTGGATTCCGACTCCGCCGGTTGCTGCAGCAGCCGGACGGGCGCGGACATCCTCACCTGCCCGCTGTCGCGCGCCGCGGCCATGGCCGCATGGCGCTCGTGCTCGGAGAACATGTCGTAGCCGATCGCGGCGATGTTCCCGGGCGTCTTGGGCTCCAGGTACAGGATCGGGCCATACGCCTCGCGCACGCCGGGCGGGCGGATGGTGAACAGGCCGCCGCCCTGCTCGCGGATTTCCAGCTGCAGCCGTTCCAGTTCGTCGCCGCGCAGGTACGGCGCATAGCCCAGCCCCATCAACCCGGGGAACTGGCGCCGCAGGTTCAGGCCGTCCACGTAGCCCCCCCACTGGCGCGCGGTCGGCCGGGACACGGAGGAGAACAGCGAGACCCCGCCGCGCAGCGCCAGCTCGTAGCGCAGCAGCCGCTCCTGGATCATCGTCGCCAGCCGCTCGGCGGCCGCCACGTGGCGCGCGTCCGCGATCCTGGCCTCGCGCTCGCGCGCGCCGCGGGCATAGGCCAGCACCAGGACGAGCGAGCCGACCAGCACCAGCACCGCGAGCAGGTAGCCGCGACGCCGGGACCAGCCTGGCAGGGACCCGTCCTGGGAGGGTGTGGGAGCGGATGCCGAAGCCATGGACACAGCATACCGGCCACGGCCGCGACGGACTTGCTGAATGGCTCGCGCGCCCATCCCTTGTGTCGCGGCGCGCCGCCCCTATACTGCCCCTGCCGGCGTCGTTCGACGCCCCCGGGGGTGCACTGGCTTCGACGGGGGTTGCGAAATCGCCTGGCGCATGCCGAGGGGGCTGCTTTCCTCGTTAATCCAGCGGCAAAAAAAATAGTTGCCAACGACGACAACTACGCTCTGGCCGCTTAAGGCCTAGCCCCGAACCCGCTTGTGCCCGTGCTCGCGGATGTAGGGTCATGATCACGGGTTCGGCCGCGGCGGCTGCCTGCCAACCGCGGCTCCAATGAAGCAGGCTGGCCTGACGACGCGCTTCGCACACCGTGCTGTCGGCAGGCGAGATCCAACGGTGGGCTAAGCATGTAGTGCCGGGGATGGAGTGCCTTCGGACGCGGGTTCAATTCCCGCCACCTCCACCAGTTGCAGTGAAACCCGACCCTCCAGGGTCGGGTTTCTTTTTTGGTCCATCATCCTTCCCCTTGCCTGCAGGGGACCGGCCCGCATGCATCCCGCGCCGTCGCGTGCGGTTGCGGTACAGCAGCCCCCATTCCCTCCCGGCGACCTCATGCCTCCGCCATCCGCTTGATGATTTCCAGCTCCTGCGCCTGTTCGTAGGCATTGCGCCATTCCCGCGCGTCAGGGTCGATCGACAGGTCGCCGAGCCGGAACTGGAGCAGGGTCCGGCCGGCGGATTCGCTCAAGGTGAACCCATAAGTGACCTCGGCCGGCAACGCCGGTCGTGGCCAGTCCGCACCGTGCAGCTCGAGCACGAATCTCCTCTCCGGTTCCAGAACCGTGACCGTACCGGTCAGGTAGACAAGCCCGGTGGTGTCCTGCCAGAAGCCCCTGCTCCCGGCCTGCAGGGTATCCGTGTCCCTGGCGTCGGGTACCACCAGCATCCAATCCGTCCAGGCGTCCGGCGACACGAGGATTTCCCAGACCTTCCGTGCCGGGGCGTCGATCCAGACCGATTTCTCCACGATGGTCGCTGTCATGCCGCATTCCCCGGCGGGATCAGCAGTGACACGTACCGCTTGAGATGGTCGACGGCGTCGGGCACGGGGCTGGACGTGTACGTGACTTTGGCCAGGACGAAGCTCCCTTGCAGCACCGCCTGCACGTGCCGTGCCAGTCCTTCCGCGCTCCAGTCCGCCTGTGGCGCGTAACGGGCCTTGGCGGCCTCGATCACCGGCACCAGCATGCGGACATGCGCCTCGATCCCCTCTTCGCATGCCGCGCGCAACGCCGGATGGCTGGCATAGATTTCCTGGGCCAACGTGCCAAGAAGGCAGGCCAGCCCGGGCAGGCCCTCATTCGCCAGCCTGGCCCGGAAATCGAGATAGGCCATGAGCCTTTCCCGCGGATCCTCGACCTGGCTCCAGGGAGCACCTTCGAACAACTCGCGGGTACGCGCGTTCCAGAGCGCTATCGCCTCAAGGGCCGCGTCCTCCTTGTTTTCGAAGTGATGGAAGAACGCACCCTTGGTGACACCTGCAACCCTGCAAAGATCGTCAACCGTGGTGGCGGCATAGCCCTTCTCCCGGAACGCCATCAGCGATGCTTCCAGGATCCGTTGGCGGCCATCCGGCACCGGGGACCCGCCCCCGGCGGCTTTTCGGCGTGATCGGGGCCGTGGCACGGGTCTGCTCACAGGTATGAGGTAACCGCTGGCGCCGCGTCCCACCGGTCGCGGGCCCCATCCACATAGGTGATGGGCAGTTCGGCCAATTGCCCGGGAGTCAGGCCTTCAAGGCAGGCCACGTTGACTGCGATCCCACTCCCATCGGCCTGCATGCCGAACGGCTTCACCCCACAGACGGTACAGAACCGGTGGCGGATGCGCCGCGGCCCGAAGCCGTAATCGGCCAGGCGCTCCCCGCCCGAAACCAGGCGGAAGTTTCCTGCAGGCACGAACACGAGCCAGAACCGCGTCATGACACAGATCGAACAGTTGCAACGGACGGTTCCCGCTCCGAGATCCGCTTCAACCTCGAATCGCACCGCTCCGCAGTGGCAACGGCCGGAATAGCGCCGGACAGACATGGATCATCCAGTTCGGAGCCAGGACGTGATCATTTACATACCAACCGGTTGGTATGTCAAGCATGGAATGAAAGCCACCGGACATGGATCCATGTCCGGTGGCCTGGCATGGCCGCGGCGGAAACCGGCAGGGCGGGTTTCCCCGGGCATGGAGAGGGGACGTCAGGAACTGAGCGGCACGATCCGGATCTCGACCCGGCGGTTCTTCGCGCGCCCTTCCTCCGTGCTGTTGTCGGCGACCGGGTAACGCTTGCCGAAGCCGACGATCTCCAGACGCTCGCGCTGCACGCCCTGCCCGACCAGGTAGTTGCCCACGGCCTGCGCGCGCTGCTCGGACAGGCGCTGGTTGACGGCGTCCGATCCGATGCTGTCGGTGTGGCCGCTGACCTCGACGATGGTCTGGTTGTACTCGCGCAGGGTGGCGGCGATGTTGTTCAGTGCCGGGTAGAACTGCGGCTTGAGGTCGGCCTTGCCGAAGTCGAAGGTCACGCCGTCGGGCAGGTTGAGCTTGATGACGTCGCCCTCGCGGTTCACTTCGATGCCGGTGCCCTGGGTCTGCCGGCGCAGCTCCGCTTCCTGGCGGTCCTGGTAGGCGCCGACCGCGGTTCCGGCCAGGGCGCCAACGCCCGCACCGATCAGGGCGCGCTTGCGGCGCTCGTGCGCATCGGAACCGCTCAGCAGGCCCGCGACGGCACCGATCCCGGCACCGATCAACGCACCGGTCCTGGTGCGGTTGGGATCATCCGGGTCACTGGTCTGTCCCGTGTACGTCGCACAACCGCCCAGCAGCAGGGTGCCGATGAGGACGGTGGTCGTGGTGCCGACGAGGATCTTGCGCATGGCGTTCTCTCCTTGAGTTGCGGCCGGCGCGCCCGGCCGACGGGTCAAGGCTAATCATTACCCTTGCCCGGTCAAGCCGGCATGACGGTCGCGCCAATGGCCTTCACCCTCCATCAAGGTGGCGCACGCCGGGCGGCCACCGGGCAGCCGGCGACAGCGTGGCCATGGCGCAACGAACCCCATGCTTTCAAAGGGATGGGGAACATTCCTCATCCGTCCTCGATGCCGCACGCGCTCTGTGCCGTCCCTGCCCCCGCGACCGCGGCAGGGGGCCACTGGCATGCGACGGAATCCGCCCTGCCGCCCGGGGCTGCAGGCCCATGCCTCGCGCAAGCCGCCCACCGGCATGCGCCAGGCGGCCCCCCGCGTCATTCGAAGCTGCCGACCGAGTCGTACGCGAGGTTGTCGAAACGGTTGTATTCGCCGAAGAACTTCAGCTTCACAGAGCCGGTCGGGCCGTTTCGCTGCTTGCCGATGATGATCTCGGCCAGGCCCTTCTCCTGGGAATTTTCCTTGTTGTAGTACTCGTCGCGGTAGATGAAGACGATCACGTCCGCGTCCTGCTCGATGGCTCCGGACTCGCGCAGGTCCGCCATCACCGGGCGCTTGTCGGTGCGTGTCTCCAGCGAGCGGTTGAGCTGCGAGAGCGCGATCACCGGCACGTTCAGCTCCTTGGCCAGCGCCTTGAGCGAACGGCTGATCTCGGAGATCTCGGTGGCGCGGTTCTCGTTGTTGCCGGGCACCTGCATCAGCTGCAGGTAGTCGATGACGATCAGGCCCAGGTCGTGCTCGCGCTTGAGCCGGCGCGCCTTGGACCGCAGCACCTCCGGCGACAGCGCCGGGGTGTCGTCGATGAAGATCCTGGCGTTCTTGATCAGCGCGATCGCGCTGCTGACCCGGCTCCAGTCCTCGTCCTCGAGCTGGCCGGTCCGCAGCCGCGTGGCGTTCACCCGCCCCACCGAGGAGATCAGGCGCAGCGCCAGCTGGCTGGCCGACATTTCCATCGAGAACACGGCCACCGCCTTCTTCGTCTTCAGCGCCGCGTATTCGGCGATGTTGAGCGCGAAAGTGGTCTTGCCCATCGAGGGGCGCGCGGCCAGGATCACCAGGTCCGTCGGCTGCAGGCCCGCGGTCATCTCGTCGAACTCGATGTACCCGGTCGGCAGGCCGGTGATGCCGCCGCCACTCTCGTACCGCTTCTGCAGCACGTCGAAGGCCTCGGCCATCGCCCGGGTGATCGGCATGAAGTCCTGCTTGCCCTGCGCGCCGGCCTGGGCGATCCGGAACACTTCCTGCTCGGCCTTGGCCAGGATCTCGCCGCTGTCGCGGCCGTTGGGCTGGAAGGCGTCGTTGACGATGCCGGTGCCGACCTCGATCAGCTTCCGGAGGATGGACTTGTCGCGGACGATCTCGGCGTAGGCGCGGATGTTGGCGGCCGACGGCGTGGTGCTGGCCAGCTCGACCAGGTAGGCGCCTCCGGCCACCATGTCCGACAGCCCCTTGGATTCGAACCATTCGCCGAGGGTCACCGCGTCGAACGGGCGGCTCTTCTCCGCCAGCTCGGAGATGGCCTGCCAGATCATCTGGTGGTCGCGGCGGTAGAAATCCTCCTTGACCAGGAGGTCGGACACGCGGTCGTATGCGTCCGGGGCCAGCATCAGGCCGCCCAGCACCGCCTGCTCTGCCTCGATCGACTGTGGCGGCACGCGGAGCTGTTCGATGCGGTTGTCGGAACGGAACTCCGGGCGCGCGGACATCGTTTCGGTTTCTCCCCTGTGCAGGCCGTGGTCGCGGGATGTCGTGGATGGCACCGGCATCGTAGCGGCATGTCCTGTGGGCTTGCGACGGAACAAGCTGTGGATAACCGGCTGCCGCCCTTATCCCCCCCTGCCGTCTCACGGGTTGCGACGCGCCGGCCGGTCCCGGAAACGGAACGGGCGCCCGAAGGCGCCCGTCCGCGAACCAGGCCGTGGCTCCGGCCGCTCAGCCGTTGTTGGCCTCAGGCTGGACCACCACCTTGACCGTGGTCTCGACGTCGGCGTGCAGGTGCACCGTCACCTCGTATTCGCCAACGGCGCGGATCGGGCCTTCGCCCATCACGACCTCGGACTTCTCGACCTTGACGTACTGCCTGGTCAGGGCATCGGCGATGTCGCGCGGGCCGACCGAGCCGTACAGCTTGCCCTCGGTCGAGGCGTTGGCGTAGACGGTCACGCTCGCGCCCTCCAGCTTGGCCAGGCGGGCCTGCGCCTCCTCGAGGAGGGCCCTGGCCTTGGCCTCGTACTCGGCGCGGCGCGCCTCGAACGCGGCGATGTTCTCGGGGGTGGCCGGGACCGCCTTGCCCTGCGGGACGAGGTAGTTGCGGCCGTAGCCCGGCTTCACGGTGACCCGGTCACCGAGGTTGCCGAGGTTGGTGACGCGCTGCAGCAGGATCAGTTCCATGGGAAATCTCCGTATTCGTTAGCGGCGCGCGGCGCCGCAACGGTTGCTGTCCGAACCGGATGGAAGGAGCTGGCCCGCGCGGCGCGCACCGGCGGGCCGGCCGTCATTCCGATCAGATGTTGTGGTTGTCGGTGTAAGGGATCAGTGCCAGATAGCGGGCGCGCTTGACGGCCAGCGCCAGCTGCCGCTGGTAGCGGGACTTGGTGCCGGTGATGCGGCTCGGCACGATCTTGCCGGTCTCGGTGAGGTTCTGGCGGAGCGTGTTGAGATCCTTGTAGTCGATCTCCTTGACGCCCTCGGCCGTGAACTTGCAGAACTTGCGGCGACGGAAGAACTTGGACATGTGCGGGCTCCTCAGGCGGCTGCGGTGGCTTCGGCGGCTGCGGCGTTCTCGCCTTCCACGCCCTCGCTTTCGCCGGACGCGGAAGCCTCCTCGTCATCGCGGCGGCGACGCTCGCCGGCGGGCTTCTCGCCCTTCTCGTCCTTGTTCTTCATGATCGGAGAGGGCTCGGTCTCGGGACCCTTGCGGCGGATCACGAGGTGGCGCAGGACCGCGTCGTTGAAGCGGAAGGCGTCGACCAGCTCGTCGAGCGTCTCCTTGGTGACCTCGATGTTGAGCAGCACGTAATGGGCCTTGACCAGGTTGTTGATCGGGTAGGCCAGCTGGCGGCGGCCCCAGTCCTCGAGGCGATGGATCCTGCCCTGGGCACCCTCGATCATCGCGCGGTAGCGATCGATCATCGCGGGCACCTGCTCGCTCTGGTCCGGATGGACCAGGAACACGACTTCGTAATGACGCATCATCGATTGTGGTTCCTTTCGGCTATCGGCCGCGCAAGGCGGACCGGACAGCTCCCCGCAACCCGGGACGGGTCCGGTGGAGCAAGGACTCTCCCCGACGGCAGGGCCGCAGGGAGCCATCCATTATGCAGGATCAATGACTTGCGGGCAAGCAGGCCAGGTGCGTCGGCAGGGCTTGCGGCACCGCCTGCTCAGGCTGCGCGGCCGGCGTCGGTGGTGAAGCTCTCCCCGCAGCCGCACTCGGCGACCGCGTTGGGGTTGGCGAAGGCGAACTCGTGGTTCAGCCCCCTGCGCACGTAGTCGATGGTGGTGCCGTCCACCAGCGGCAGGCTCTCCGCGTCCACGTAGATGCGGACCCCGTCCTGCTCGAAGACGGCGTCGCCCTCCCTCGCCTCCCGGGCCAGGTCCACCTCGTAGCCCCAGCCCGAACAGCCGGTGCGCCTGACGCCGAAGCGCAGGCCCAGCACGCCGGGGTTCCCGTCGAGGAACCGGCGGACGCGCTCGTGTGCGGCGGGAGTCAGGAATACGGCCATGTGCGGGATTCTAGCGCCGGGGGGCCCGGGAAACCGGACCTCACGATAAACTGTGTGTTCCCATATCGGGTCCCTTCCCCAGGATTCAAGCAGGCATGACCGTTACCAGCGTCGAACATGCGCTCGCGGGCCGGATCCCCGTGGGCGGAGAAGTCACGGTCCGTGGATGGGTCCGCACCCGCCGCGACTCCAAGGCCGGGGTGAGTTTCATCAACCTCAGCGACGGCTCCTGCTTCGCCCCGATCCAGGTCGTGGCGCCCGACACCCTGCCCAACTACGAATCCGAGGTGAAGCGGCTGACCAGCGGCTGCTCGGTCATCGTCCACGGCACCCTGGTGGAGTCCCGGGGCCAGGGCCAGAAATACGAGGTCCAGGCCAGGTCGGTCGAGGTCGTGGGCTGGGTGGACGACCCCGAGACCTACCCGATCCAGCCCAAGCCGCACTCGCTGGAGTTCCTGCGCGAGGTGGCGCACCTGCGCCCGCGCACCAACCTGTTCGGCGCGATCACCCGGATCCGCCACTGCCTGGCGCAGGCCGCCCACCGCTACTTCCACGGGAACGGCTTCTACTGGATCAACACCCCGATCATCACCACCTCCGACGCCGAGGGCGCCGGCCAGATGTTCCGGGTCTCGACCCTGGACCTGGCCAACCTGCCCCGCGACAGGGACGGCCGGGTGGACTTCTCGCGCGACTTCTTCGGCAAGGAGACCTTCCTGACGGTTTCGGGCCAGCTCAACGTCGAGGCGTTCGCGCTGTCCATGGGCAAGGTCTACACCTTCGGCCCGACCTTCCGCGCCGAGAACAGCCACACCACGCGCCACCTGGCCGAGTTCTGGATGATCGAGCCGGAGATGGCCTTCGCCGACCTCGACGAGGACGCGCGCGTGGCCGAGGAATTCCTGAAGTACATGTTCCGCGCGGTGCTCGAGGAACGCGCCGACGACATGGCCTTCATCGCCGAGCGCGTGCAGAAGGACGCGATCACCCGGCTGGAGGCCTTCATCAACTCCCCGTTCGAGCGGATCGAGTACACCGAGGCGGTGAAGCTGCTGCGGAACTCCGGCCAGAAGTTCGACTTCCCGGTCGAATGGGGCCTGGACCTGCAGACCGAGCACGAGCGCTGGCTGACCGAGCAGCACGTCGGCCGCCCCGTGGTGGTGACCAACTACCCCGAGCACATCAAGGCCTTCTACATGCGCCTGAACGACGACGGGAAGACCGTCGCGGCGATGGACGTGCTGGCCCCGGGCATCGGCGAGATCATCGGCGGCAGCCAGCGCGAGGAGCGCCTGGACGTGCTCGACGCGCGCATGGCCCAGTTCGGCCTGGACGCGGAGCAGTACGGCTGGTACCGCGACCTGCGCCGCTACGGCACCGTCCCGCACGCCGGCTTCGGCCTCGGCTTCGAGCGGTTGATCGTGTACGTCTGCGGCCTGTCCAACATCCGCGACGCGATCCCCTACCCGCGCGCGCCTGGCAGCGCCGAGTTCTGAGGACCCGATGCTCCTGTTCCTCGCCCTGTGCCTGGTTGGCGTCGCGGTCGGCGGCCTCACCGCCTTCGTGATCTTCTGGCCGCTGGCGCTCGTGCACCTGCGCGACCGCCACCCGGAGGTCCGCGCCGGACTGGGCGATGCGGCATTCCTCGCGCCGAAGGCGCTGGCCTGGCTGGTCGCCGGCCGCTACCGCCAGGTGCGCGACGCGCAGTTCACCGGACTGGCCACCCCGGCCCGGGTCGCCGCGCTGGTGGTGCTCTGCTCGCTGGCGCTGTCCGCCCTGCTCTGGCTCTGTTCGGAGGTGCTGCAATGAACCCTGTCCCCCATGTCAGCGAGCAGTGGTGGCTGGCCACGCTCGGTCGCACCCTGTACTGGGCCAGGCTGCGCGTGCGCGAGGCCGGCACCGCCGAGATCCTCGGCTACGACGGCAACACCCAGGTCTTCGACAGCGAGGACACCGCCCGTGCGGTGCTGCTCGACGCCGACTTCGTCGCGCTGGACGGCATGGACGAGGACGACGCCCTCGCCCGCGGTTTCTCGCTCGCCGAGATCTCGCCCCCGGACGCGGAGGACGAGGACACGCTCAGGAAACGCATGGTGCAGTCGCTGGGCGCAAAGGCCTGACCCCCCCCGGATCACGAGGCGGAGCCGACCATGGACCTGAATCTTGCCGGACGCCACGCACTGGTCTGCGGCGCATCCGAGGGCATCGGCCGCGCCGCGGCGCACGAACTCGCCCTGCTCGGCGCCAGCGTCACCGTGCTGGCACGGCGCCGGGAGGCGCTGGAAGCCGTGGTCGCGGCCCTGCCCCGCGACCGGGGCCAGCGGCACGGCCTGCTGGTCGCCGACGTCTCGCGCCGCGACGGGCTGCGCGCCTCGGTCGAGGCGCTGGCCACTGAGTCCCCGGTCCACATCCTGGTGAACAACACCGGCGGCCCGCCCGCCGGCCCCCTGTTCGAGGCCGGGGCCGAGGCCTTCCTCGACGCCTTCGGCAAGCACGTGCTCGCCAACCAGACCCTGGTGCAGGCGGTGGTGCCGGGCATGCGGGCGGCGCGCTGGGGACGGATCGTCAACGTGGTCTCGACCTCGGTGTACGAGCCGATCCCGGGCCTTGGCGTCTCCAACACCACCCGTGGCGCGGTCGCGGGCTGGGCCAAGACGCTCTCGCGCGAGCTGGCGCCCGACGGCATCACCGTGAACAACGTGCTGCCCGGGTTCACCGAGACCTCGCGCATCGCGCAGCTGGTGCGCGAGCGCATGGCCGCCACCGGAAAGAGTGAGGCCGAAGTCCGCGCCGCGATGTGCGCGGCCGTGCCGATGGGGCGCTTCGCACGCCCGGAGGAGACCGCGGCGGCGATCGCCTTCCTCTGCTCGCCCGCGGCCGCCTACATCACGGGCGTCAGCCTGGCCGTGGACGGCGGCCGGATGCAGTCGATCTGACCCCGCGTTTTTCCGCAGCGCAGCAGACCGCCTCCGGTAAGCTTGCCGCATGCGGCGTCTCGAACACTGGATCGACGGCAGGCCCGTGCCGCCCGCGGGCGGTAGATGGCTCGACGTGCACGATCCGGCCAGCGGCCGGGTGCACGCGCAGGTGGCCGCGGGCACGGCGGCCGACGTGGATGCCGCGGTGGCCGCTGCCGATGCCGCGTTCCCGCACTGGTCCAGCCTGCCCAACGACGCGCGCGCGCGTTGGCTTGAACGCCTGGCCGACGCACTGGAAGCCCGGCTCGACGCCTTCGCCCAGGCCGAGTCGCGCGACGCCGGCAAACCGGTCCGGCTGGCGCGCGAGGTCGAGATCCCGCGCGCGGTCGCCAACCTGCGCTTCTTCGCGCACGCGGCCACCCAGTTCGCCAGCGAGTCGCACCACGGCCAGGCCGGGCTGAACTACACCCTGCGCCAGCCGCTCGGCGTGGTCGGCACGATCTCGCCTTGGAACCTGCCGCTGTACCTGTTCACCTGGAAGATCGCCCCGGCGCTTGCCGCGGGCAACACGGTGGTGGCCAAGCCGTCCGAGATCACGCCGCTGACCGCGGCCATGCTCGCGGAACTGGCCGCGGAGATCGGCTTCCCGCGCGGCGCGTTCAACCTCGTCCACGGCACCGGGCCGGACGCCGGCGAGGCCCTGGTCGCGCACCCGCACATCCGCGCGATCTCGTTCACCGGCAGCACCGCGGTCGGGCGGCGGATCGCCGGCATCGCAGGGCCGATGCTCAAGAAGGTCTCGCTGGAGCTGGGCGGCAAGAACGCCACCCTCGTGTTCGCCGACAGCGACTGGCAGGACCACCTCGACACCCTGCTGCGCTCTGCATTCCAGAACAGCGGGCAGATCTGCCTGTGCGGCTCGCGCCTGCTGGTCGAGCGCGGCATCTACCAGCGCTTCCGCGACGCCTTCGTGGAACGCACCCAGGCGCTGCGCCTGGGCGATCCCGCGGACCCGGACACGGAAATGGGCCCGCTGGCCTCACAGGCGCACTTCGACCGGGTGACGGCGGCGCTGCGGCGCGCACGCGACGAGGGCGGCCGGGTGCTGTGCGGCGGCTTCGCGCTGGATCGCCCGGGCTGGTTCGTGGCGCCCACGGTGATCGAGGGGCTTGGTCCGGACTGTGCCACCAACCGCGAGGAGATCTTCGGGCCGGTGGTCACCCTGCAGCCCTTCGACGGCGAGGATGAGGCCCTGTGCCTGGCCAACGCGGTGGACTACGGGCTGTCGGCCTCGGTCTGGACCCGTGACCTGGACCGCGCGCACCGGCTCGCCTCGCGCCTGCGCGCCGGCATCGTCTGGATCAACGCCTGGCTGCTGCGCGACCTGCGCACGCCGTTCGGCGGCATGGGCCAGTCCGGGCTCGGCCGGGAAGGCGGGCTGGAGGCGATGCGCTTCTTCACCGAGCCGCGGAACGTCTGCATTGCGCTGCGATAATGGCCAGGGACGCCCGACCGGACCGCACATGAGCCGACTCGACGAGCTGCTGCGCAACAACGAGGCCTGGGCCTCGCGGATCGAGGCCGAGGACCCGACGTTCTTCCGCCGGCTGTCGGAGATCCAGCGCCCGAAATACCTGTGGATCGGCTGCTCGGACTCGCGCGTGCCGGCCAACCAGATCATCGACATGGCGCCTGGCGAGGTGTTCGTCCACCGCAACATCGCCAACGTGGTCGTGCACACCGACCTCAACTGCCTGTCGGTCATCCAGTTCGCTGTGGACGTGCTGAAGGTCGGGCACATCCTCGTCGTCGGCCACTACGGCTGCGGCGGCGTGCTGGCGGCGCTGAAGGACATGCGGATCGGGCTGTCGGACAACTGGATCCGCCACGTCAAGGACGTGGCGGCGAAGCACGCCGGCCTGCTGGCGGCCATCGCCGGCGAGGAGCTGCGCCACGACCGCCTGTGCGAGCTCAACGTGCTCGAGCAGGTGACCAACGTCTGCCAGACCACCATCATCCGCGACGCCTGGGCGCGCGGCCAGGAGGTGCACGTGTACGGCTGGGTGTACAGCCTGCGCGACGGCCGGGTGCACGACCTCGGCCTCGACATCGACAGCGAGCGCGCGCTCGCCGTGCAGTACGGCCCGGCGCTGGCGCGCATCCGCGACGACCGGGAGGACCGCTGATGGGAGGTTCCGCCATCCACGCCCCGGGCGCGCCGAAGGCGGTCGGCCGCTACCCGCACGCGCGCCGCGTCGGCGACCTGCTGTTCCTGTCGGGCATCGGCCCGCGCGACCCGTCCAGCAACGCCGTCCCCGGCAACACCTACGACGACGCCGGCCGCCTCGTCGGCTACGACATCGTGGCGCAGACCCGTGCCGTGCTCGCCAACGTGCGCGCGGTGCTCGAGGCCAGCGGCGCGCGCTGGGAGGACCTGGTGGACGTGACCGTGTTCCTCACCGACATGGCACGCGACTTCGAGGCCTACAACGCGGTCTGGGCCGAATATTTCCCGGACCCCGCCACCGCGCCATGCAGGACCACCGTGGGCATCACCGCCCTGCCCACCCCGATCGCCATCGAACTGAAGTGCATCGCCGCCATCCGCGCGCCTTCGCCCGGCGTGTCCCCCGGCGGCAACTGAGGAGGAACCGCCATGCTGCCGGCACCGATCGACTTCAAGCGCTGGATCGACGAACACCGCCACCTGCTCAAGCCGCCGGTCGGCAACAAGTGCATCTACGACGGCGACTTCATCGTGATGGTGGTCGGCGGCCCCAACGCCCGCACCGACTACCACTGGGAGGAAGGCCCCGAGTGGTTCTACCAGATCGAGGGCGAGATGGTGCTGCGGATACAGGAGGACGGCCGCCCGCGCGACATCCCGATCCGCGCCGGCGAGATCTTCCTGCTGCCGCCGCGGGTGCCGCACTCGCCGCAGCGCATGCCAGACTCCATCGGACTGGTGATCGAGCGCCGCCGCCTGCCCCACGAGGACGACGGGCTGATGTGGTTCTGCGAGAAGTGCAACCACAAGCTCTACGAGGAGTACTTCCACCTCAACGACATCGAGAGGGATTTCTTCCGGGTATTCGAGACCTTCTACCGCAGCGACGACCTGCGCACCTGCAAGGCCTGCGGCCACCTCAACCCGAGGCCGGCCCGCTACGAGACGACGGACGCCGCCTGAATCCGCACGGACATGCTCAAGATCGACGTCCACGCCCATTACCTGCCGCGCGACTGGCCGAACCTGGCGGAGAAGTACGGTGACCCGCGCTTCCCGGTGATCCACCACACCGCCGACGGCCGCCACCGCATCTACCGCGACGGCAAGTTCTTCCGCGAGATCTGGTCGCGGACCTGGGACCCGCAGGAGCGCATCGACGACTACGCGCGCTTCGGCGTGCAGGTGCAGGTGATCAGCACCGTGCCCGTGATGTTCAGCTACTGGGCGAAGCCCGCGCACGCGCTGGAGCTGCACCAGGCACTGAACGACCACGTCGCGCGGACCTGCCACGATTTCCCGCGCCATTACGCCGGGCTCGGCACCGTGCCGCTGCAATCGCCGCGGCTGGCGATCCAGGAACTGGAGCGCTGCATGGACCAGCTCGGCCTGCAGGGCGTGCAGATCGGCTCGCACGTGCACCTGCCGGACGGCGGCCACTGGAACCTCGACGCGCCCGAGCTGTTCCCGTTCTTCGAGGCGGCGGCCGACCTTGGCGCGGCGATCCTGGTCCACCCGTGGGACATGATGGGCAGCGACACCATGCCCAAGTACTGGCTGCCGTGGCTGGTGGGCATGCCCGCCGAGCAGTCGCGCGCGGCGTGCTGCCTGATCTTCGGCGGCGTGCTGGAACGGCTGCCGAAGCTGAAGGTCTGCCTCGCCCACGGCGGCGGCAGCTTCCCCTGGACCATCGGCCGCATCGAGCACGGCTTCAACATGCGCCCGGACCTGGTGGCCACCGACAACCCGCACAACCCCAGGCTGTACCTGAAGCGGCTGTACTTCGATTCGTGGGTGGCCGACACCGCCGCGCTGCGCTACCTGCTCGACACCTGCGGCGTGGACCGGGTGATGCTCGGTACCGACTACCCGTTCCCGCTGGGCGAGCAGTCGCCTGGCGAAGGCATCGAGCGGCTCGGCCTGGGCGAAGCGGCCCGCGCCCGCCTGTTCCACGGCACCGCACTGGAATGGCTGGGCCTTCCGCTCACGCGCTTCGCGCCCCCTCCATCCTGACCCGCCCGCGACCACGACCCGAGACGACATGAGCGAGCTGTATTCCGAAGCCCACGCCCGCCGGCTGGACGAGGCCGACCCGCTGCGCGGCTTCCGCGGGCAGTTCCTGGTACCGCCCCATGGCGACGGCGAACAGGCCTATTTCTGCGGCAATTCGCTGGGGCTGCAGCCGAAGTCCGCACGCGCCTGCGTCGGGGAGGTGCTGGAAAAATGGGCGCGGGAGGCCGTGGAGGCGCATTTCACCCCGCCGGGCGCGTGGATGCCCTACCACGAGCTGGTGCGCGACGGGCTCGCCGGCGTGGTCGGCGCGGAGCCGGTGGAAGTGGTCGCAATGAACTCGCTGACCGTCAACCTGCACCTGATGATGGCCAGCTTCTACCGGCCGGACGGCACCCGCAACGCGATCCTGGTCGAGGCCGGCAGTTTCCCGTCCGACCGCTACGCCGTGGTGTCGCAGATCCGCTTCCACGGCCTTGATCCGGGCGATTGCCTCGTCGAGGTGCAGCCTGACCGTGACGACGGCACGGTCTCGATGGAAGCGATCGAGCGCGCGATCGGGGAAAACCGCGAACGCCTTGCGCTGGTGCTGTGGCCCGGGGTGCAGTACCGCACCGGGCAGGCGTTCGACCTGGAGGAAATCACCCGCCTGGCGCATGCCGCCGGGGCCATCGCGGGCTTCGACCTCGCCCATGCCGTCGGCAACCTGCCGCTGCGGCTGCACGACAGCGGCGCGGACTTCGCCGTGTGGTGCCATTACAAGTACATGAACGCCGGGCCCGGCGCGGTGGCGGGATGCTTCGTGCACGAGCGCCACGCCCGCACCGGCCGCCCGCGCCTGGCCGGCTGGTGGGGGCACGACCCGGCCTCCCGTTTCCGCATGGGACCGGACTTCGTGCCCACGCCAGGCGCCGACGGCTGGCAGCTGAGCAACCCGCCGATCCTCGGGCTGGCGCCGCTGCGCGCCTCGCTGGAACTGTTCGCGCAGGCAGGCATGCCGGCCCTGCGCGCCAAGTCGGAACGGCTGACCGGCTACCTCGAGGCGCTGATCGACGCGCGGCTTGGCGACGTGCTGCAGGTCGTCACCCCGCGCGACCCGGCACAGCGCGGCTGCCAGCTGTCCATCCGCGTGCGCGGCGGACGCGGGCGTGGCCGGGCGCTGTTCGAATACCTGGCCGGGCGCGGCATCGTCGGCGACTGGCGCGAGCCGGACGTGATCCGGATCTCGCCGGTCCCCCTGTACAACACCTTTTCCGACGTCCTGCGCTTCGCGCGGGCGGTCGAGGACTGGAGGAACGGCAAGGCATGAGCGAAGGAAAGCGGATCACCATCATCGGCGCCGGCCTGGCCGGGGCGCTGCTGGCCACGCTGCTGGCGCAGCGCGGGTGGCGCGTGGAGGTGTTCGAGCGCCGCGGCGACCCGCGCGTCCACGGCTATGCCGGCGGCCGCTCGATCAACCTGGCGCTGGCCGAGCGTGGCCGGCACGGGTTGCGCCTGGCGGGCTGCGAGGACGCGGTGATGCGGCAGGCGGTGATGATGCGCGGCCGCATGGTCCACCCGCTCGGCGGCGAGCCCGAGCTGCAGCGCTACGGCCGGGACGACAGCGAGGTGATCTGGTCGGTCAGCCGCGGTGAACTGAACATCACACTGATCGAGGCCGCAGAGGCCGCGGGCGCGCGATTGCACTTCGACCGCGCCCTGCACGAGGTGGACTTCGACGCGGGGACGATCACGGTCAGGGGCGACGGGCACGAGGAACGGCACCCGTTCACCGCGCTGGTCGGCGCCGACGGCGCCGGGTCCACCCTGCGCGAGCAGATGGCCCTGCGCATCAGCCTCGGCGAGCGCACGGACTGGCTCGACCACGGCTACAAGGAGCTGGAGATCCCGCCCGGGCCCGGCGGCAGTTTCCGGATCGAACCAAACGCCCTGCACATCTGGCCGCGGGACCAGTACATGTGCATCGCCCTGCCCAACGACGAACGCACCTTCACCGTCACCCTGTTCCTGCCCCACAGGGGGCCATACCCGAGCTTCGAGACGATTCCCGACGGCGAGGCCGCCAGCGCGTTCTTCGCTTCCACGTTCCCGGACGCGCTGCCCCTGATCCCGATGCTGGAGGAGGACTACGACCGCAACCCCGTCGGCAACCTCGGCACGCTGTACCTGGACCGCTGGCACCTCGGCGGCCGCGCGGTGCTCATCGGCGATGCCGCGCACGCGATGGTGCCGTTCCACGGCCAGGGCATGAACTGCGCATTCGAGGACTGCGTGGCGCTGATGGAGCACCTCGAGTCCGGCGACGGCCTCGAGGCCGCGTTCGCCGCGTTCGAAGCCGGGCGCAGGCCAAACGCGCTGGCGATCCAGAAGATGGCACTGGACAACTACATCGAGATGCGCGACCGGGTGGACGACGCCGACTACCGCCTGCAGCGTGCCCTCGAGCTGGCGTTGCAGGAGCGTCACCCCGGGCGGTTCATCCCGCACTACAGCATGGTCACGTTCATGCGCATCCCGTATGCCACGGCGCTGGAACGCTCGGAGATCCAGCGCGGCATCCTCGGGCGGGCGACCTCCGGCATCTCCACGCTGGAACAGGTGGACTGGAATGCGATGGATGCCGAGGTGCTGTCGCTGCTCGAACCCCTGCCCGTGGAATCGCCGTGAGCGGCATCGCTGCCATGCCCGCCGGCCACCCCCGCTGACGCCCCGGGACGGACACGAATGACCGACAGCTTCCTGTTCTACGACCTCGAGACCTGGGGCGCCGACCATGGCCGCTCGCGGATCGCCCAGTTCGCTGCGATCCGCACGGATGCCGAGCTGAACGAGACCGGCGAGCCGGTCTCGTTCCTGGTCAGGCCGGCCAACGACCTGCTGCCCTCGCCCGCCGCCGCGCTGGTGACCGGGCTCACCCCGCAGCGCGCCCTGGCAGAGGGCATCAACGAGGCAGAGGCGTTCGCGCGGATCCACGAGGAGATGTCGCAGCCGCGGACCTGCACCCTCGGCTACAACTCGATCCGCTTCGACGACGAGTTCATCCGCCACGGCCTGTACCGCAACTTCTACGACCCGTACGAGCGCGAGTGGCGCAACGGCAACTCGCGCTGGGACCTGCTCGACGTGATGCGGTTGGCGCACGCCCTGCGCCCGGACGGGATCGTCTGGCCGCAGCGCGAGGACGGCAACGGCACCTCGTTCCGCCTCGAGCACCTGGCCGCCGCCAACGGCGTGCGCACCGGCGAGGCGCACGAGGCCCTGTCCGACGTGCGCGCGCTGGTGGGGATGGCGCGGCTGCTGCGTGCCGCCCAGCCGAAACTGTGGGACTACGCGATGCAGCTGCGCGACAAGCGCTTCGTGGCGACGCTGCTGGACACCGTCGCTCTGACGCCGGTGCTCCATATCTCGCAACGCTATCCCGCCTCGCGCCTGTGCGCGGCGCCGGTGCTGCCGCTGGCGCGCCACCCCCGCTACGACGGTCGGGTTGTGGTGTTCGACCTGGGCACCGAGCCGGATGCCCTGCTCGACATGGACGCCGAGGCCATCGCCGCGCGCCTGTACGTGCGCAGCGCCGACCTGGCCGAGGGCGAGTCGCGGATCGCGCTCAAGGAAGTCCACCTCAACCGTTCGCCCGCGCTGGTGCCGTGGCACTACCTGCGCGGGCCCGACTTCGCGCGGCTGGGCATCGAGCCTGCGCTGGTCGAGCAGCGCGCCGCGCGCCTGCGCGCGGCCGGTCCCGCGCTGGCCGAGAAGATCCGGCGCGTGTACGCCGCCGCCGGGCGCGAGCACACCGCCGCCGATCCCGACCTGGCGCTCTACGACGGGTTCATCCCCGACGCGGACCGGCGCCTGTTCGCCGTGGTCCGCGCCACCCCGCCCGGGATGCTGCGCGGACGCGAATTCGGCTTCACCGACCCGCGCATGCCCGAACTGCTGTTCCGTTACCGCGCCCGCAACTGGCCGGAAACCCTGGACGCGGAGGAACGCGCGCGCTGGGACGACTACCGCCGGCGGCGGCTGGCCGACGACAGCGGGCTCTCCGAGCTGTCCCTGACGGCATACTTCGCCGAGATCGAACGGTTGCGGGCCGCGCATCCCGGCCGCGCGGAACTGTTCGACGCGCTCGATGCCTGGGGACGATCCCTGCAGGAAGAACTCGAATGAGCCGGTATTTCAGCGAAGCGGGCCTGAAATTCCTGCGCGGGCTGGCCCGCCACAACGAAAAGGCCTGGTTCGATGCACACCGCGCCGACTACGAGGCGCACGTGCGCGAGCCCTTCCAGCGCCTGCTGGTGGACCTGCAGCCCGCGCTCGCGGAGATCAGTCCGCATTTCCGCGCGGACCCGGCGAAGTCCGGCGGCTCGCTGTTCCGCATCCACCGCGACACCCGCTTCTCCGGCGACAAGACGCCATACAAGACCTGGCAGGGCGCGAGGCTGTTCCACGAGCGCCGCCGCGAGGTGCACGCCCCGTCGTTCTACCTGCACCTCGAACCTGGCGGGAGCTTCGTCGCCGCCGGGTTGTGGCACCCGGAACCCGGCACGCAGCGCAGGGTGCGCCAGTTCATCCTCGACAATCCGGGCAGCTGGAAGGCTGCGGCGCACGATCCGGCGCTGCGCCGGCGCTTCGACATGGACGACAGCGGGAAGCTCACCAGGCCCCCTCGCGGTTTCCCCGCGGACTTCGAGTTCATCGACGACCTCAAGTACCGCAACTGGGTGCTGTGGCGACCGCTGGAGGACGCGACCATGACCGGGCCGCGCCTGCGCCAGACGGTCGAGAAGGACCTGCGCGCGCTGGCGCCGTTCATGGACTACCTCTGCGCGGCACTGGACCTGGAGTTCTGAGGCTGGCCGGGTCCCCGGAGGAACGGATGAAGAAGATGCTTGCCATCGCCGGCCTGGTCCTTGCACTGCTGCTCGGCTGGATTGCCGCCGGCCCGTTCCTCGCCGTCGCCGCGATCCGCGACGCGATCCGCAACGAGGACGCCCGGGCGCTGGCCCGGCACGTCGATTTCCCGGCCGTGCGTGAAAGCCTCGGGCAACGGTTGCGCGGGATCCTGCTGCGCAAAGCCGGGTTGGACGAGCCGTCCGGGCTGCTGGGCACGGTCGTCGCAGGGGTCGCCGGCAGCGCCAGCGACACGATGGTGGAATTGCTGGCCACTCCCGCCGGGCTCGGCGCGCTGATGGAAGGCTACAAGTTCAGGAACCGGCTTGCCGGGCTGCCTCCCCCGGTCCGGGAAGGGGCGGCCACGCACCCGGATCCGCTGCAGGATGCGCGTTACCGGTTCGAATCCCTCTCACGCTTCACCGCCACCATCCACCACGGCGACGGCAGCAGCACCGTCCTGGTGCTTTCCCGCCGGGGGCTGCACTGGAAGCTCAGCGACATCCGCCTGCCGCTGTAAAGGCATGGCGTTGCCAGGTCAACCGTGGTTGGACACCCCGTGCGGCACGTGCCCGGCGACCACGTGCTGCCGCGCGTTGTCGATGTTGTGCAGCGAGTCGTCGAAGAAGATGTCGGCGCCGAACGCCTCGAGGAACGGCCCCTTCGGCCGGCCACCGAGGAACAGCGCCTCGTCCAGGCGCACGTCCCACTCGCGCAGGGTGCGGATCACCCGCTCGTGCGCCGGCGCCGAGCGTGCTGTCAC